>JAJXVH010000002.1 GCA_021782205.1 bacterium
TGGCGGCGCTCGGCGGCACGCGCGGCGCCGACGCCGCCGCGCGCGGCCTCAAGACGCCCAGCTACCGCGACGCGCTGGCCTCGTCGGCGGTGTCGGGACTGTCCGCCTCGCGCGACCCCAAGGCGCTGCCGCGGCTCAAGGCCGCGGCCCTGGCCCCATCGCCGTACGGCGCGCGCGCCGCCGCCTGGCGCGCGCTGGCCGATTACGCCGTCCGCGACGCCGCGCTGGTGCCGTGGATGTGCGCCCACGTGGAAGACGCCGATGAGCGCCTGACCTTGTCGGCCGTGGCCGCTCTGGGAGCGACCGAGGACGAGCGCACCTTGCCCGTGCTCAAACGTCTGGCCAAGAAATCCGGCAACCCGCGCGTGCGCGTCTACGCCGAGGAAGCCGCCGCGCGCGTGAAGGCCGACGGGAAAATGGCCGCACCTTAGACTTATCGCGACGTGCGCTGATCATGCGCCCTAAAGAGGAAAAACCCAACGACGCCGATCGTTTGCCGAGCGAGTTCTTGGCCGGATTGCTCGACAGCACGCGCCTTGTCGTTTATCTTAAAGACGTTCGTGGGCGCTACATCTACGTCAATCGCCGCTACGAGGAAGTTTCGACGGTGCCGCGAGCCGTCTTGGTGGGCAAGACCGACGACGATTTTTTTCCGAAAGAAGTCGCGGAGCTGTTTCGCACGCAAGACGCCGAGGTGATGAACCGGCGGGAGATGATCGAATACGAAGAAACCATCCCATTGCCGGGGGGGTGAGGTCCTTCATTACCGAGAAATTCCCGCTGTTTGACGCGAACGGCAAAATCAGCGCCGTCGGCGGATTTTGCACCGAGATCACCTCCCAACTCGACCGCGCCGACGAATCCCTCGCGGCGGAACGGGAGCGGCTGGCAGTGACGGTGAGAAGCATCGCGGAAGGGCTTGTCGCGACCGACACGCTTGGTCGAGTGATCCTGCTGAACCCCACCGCGGAAAATTTCGCGGGAACTAAAAGCGAAAGCCTGGCGGGTCGGACCATCGAGGATGTCTTTAGCGCCGCCGATACGCAGGAACGCGCCGCTTTGGCGAAGCTTGTGGGCGAGGTCCTGTCCGCACCCGGCGATGAGCATCTGACGCCTTCTTCGCGCGGGTTGACCCTGACGACGCCGACGAGCGGCAAGCGCGACATCGTGGCGACTTCCGCCGCCGTGCGGGACCGCCAGGGCAAGCATATCGGCGCGGTGCTGTCGCTTCGCGACGTGACGGAGCAGCGGCGCTTGGACGCGGAGCGCTTTAAAATGCGCGGCCTGGAATCTCTCGGCTTTTTGGCCGGCGGGATCGCGCATGACTTCAACAATTTGCTGGGCGGCATCATCGGCAACTTGGGCTTGATTCTAGACGAGCCTTCCTTGCCGAAAGAGGCCCGCGACTCGCTTGAGGAAATTTCGCGCATCTGTGCGCGTGCGACAGCGCTCTCGCGGCAACTCCTGACTTTTGCCGGCGGCGGGTCGCCGGCACGCGCTCCCATCGACCTGCCTTCATTGCTGCAAGACACGGCTCGCTTGGTCCTGCGAAGCACTTGCGTGCATTTTCATTTGTCCGCGCCCCCCGGCGTGAGCCGCGTCTTGGGCGATGACGCGCAGCTCACGCAGGTGTTCGGGAATTTGTTCGTCAATTCAAAAGACGCGATGCCCTCGGGCGGCGGAATCTGGGCGTCATTGGAAAACCATGACTTGACCGTGCCGCTTCTGCATCTTGCCCCCGGCCGCTATGTACGCGCCGTCGTTCGTGACGACGGCCCCGGCATACCGCCAGAAATCCTGCCGCATATTTTTGATCCCTATTTTTCGTCCAAAAAATCCGGGAGCGGCCTGGGATTGGCCATCGTGCACTCCGTTCTGAAAAGGCACGGCGGCCACATCTGGACCGAGTCCTCCCCGGGCTCCGGGGCTCATTTCGTCATCTTGTTGCCAGCCACGGATCAGCGACCGGAAGCGCGCGCCGGCGCGGCGCCCGCGCGGCGCGCGCCGTCCGGTTCGAGCGCCCTCATCATGGACGACGAGCCTTCGATTTTGGCCGCGGCACGGCGCATTCTGAGCGGCGCCGGCTATATCGTCGAGACGGCCTCCGAAGGGAAGCAGGCCCTGGCCGCATACAAACGGTCGCGCAAAAATGGGCGCCCCTTCTCCGTCATAATTTTGGACCTGACAATCCGAGGCGGAATGGGCGGAGTGGAAGCGGCGCGGCGAATTCTTTCCCTGGATGAGCGCGCGCCCGTGATCCTCTCGTCGGGCTACAGCGAGGAGATCATGAGCGCGGCGGCGTCCCGCGTCGGCAAGCTGCCGATGCTGCGCAAACCCTATACCCGCGAGCAATTGCTGCAGGCTACCGCGCGCGCGTCGCGCCGACGCCGTGTACCCAAGAAGTGAGCGGTCGATATTGATACCCCTTGTAATGTGTGCGGGTGGGGGGACGGCGCGAGAAATTCACGCTGACAACGGCGGCCGTCACGCCGCCAGCGGCGCGAACTCTGACGCTACTGCCTTCCGAAACGTGAGCCCACTCGCGCGGCGATGGTGATTTCACTCCACTGGAGCCATTCGGAAAATTAGATATCATGATAATTAATGTCAATAAACTGTTTTATTAAAAAATAGGCGGGCAACGTACAAAGGATTAAAAGAACCTCATGGCGTGAAGTTAAAATTGGTAGCAACCGTAAGCAAATCGATACGCCGATGAAGGCCAGAGCTGTATGTCGCGGGGCATAAGGACACACATGCATAAAAAGTTTAGAGGATACAGCGTGGGGCTTTGGGGGACCGGGACTAAGTCCATCGCGCGGATTTTTGGAAATTATCGCGCTGCCCACGAATTTTGGCAAAAGAAAACGCGGACATTTTGGAGTGCCTATGAACGTGGGGGCATATCAAAGAAGCGGTTTCTCACTTATTTACGTAAACGCGATGCAGCCGGTCAGCTGGAAATGGATTCGGATAACTTTCATAGTTTTTATCTTGACCTGTTGGACCAAGAATTTACCGGTGCGAAGTATATCTTCACGTTAAGGGATTGCTATTCCTGGTGCGAATCGCAAATCGAGGAATCTTTAACCAAGCTGATCGGAATGAAGAAACACCTCATTCGTAGCGACTCGCAAATCTATTCATTAGTATCGGGGGGATCGATAACCGGCGCATTTGCTTCGGAGGGGAAGAACATCGATGCGGCACTCCGCGCAATGGCGAAAGAAAAAATATGGCGCGAGTGGTTGGACCGAAAGCTGGAAAAGCATGCCGCCCAATGGGCCCGGTTGAATAAAAGCATTCTTCGGCAGCTCCCACCGGCGCGCTTCCTGCTCGTGAGGTCTCATGAAATCTCCGATAGCCTTGAGCGGATGGCGGATTTTATGGCGATTTCGGCCCAAACCCTGACAATCTCTCAATCCCACTCCAATCGGATGATCCGCCCGTATGGGATTTTCGAAAAATTTGGATATAGGCATGTTCAAAATAAATTAGATGCCCATTGCGCCCCCCTCATGCGACAATATTTTCCCGAGGGAAACATAAATGAATATTGTGCGAGACGTAGGCCCGCCGCCAGCCTTGGCGCGCGTGCGGCTTCGCGGAGAATGAATGGCGATGGCGATCTTTATCATGAAGCAATTTCCTGTCAAAGGCGAGGCGCCGACGTCCAGGCGCTTGCGATTTTAAAGAGACTCGCGCGTCGGTATCCCATGGATTCCAACCTGTTCGGCGAGATGGCGATTTCCCGCTGCCGGCTTGGATTAATGGAGGAAGCTCGTACGGATCTAAAAATGGCGATCCGTCTGAATCCCGCCGGCTCGGCCAATTCGTGGCTGTGCGCAAGCGACATTATCGCTAGGTCGGGATACAGGAAGCAGGGGCTTCAAGCGCTGCTGCGCGCCCTCAAAATTCAGACGGACGATGAGGTCCGGCGCCAAATACTAGCGGCCTATCGGGGACTCCTGGGCCAGAAGCATCAACTGCCGACTTCTGCATAAACGATGGAATCATGACGCGGCGGAACCAATCGGCGATATGAGCGCATGCTTATGAAACGGAAGAAGAACTTTTTGTCCGCGCGCCGCATCAGAGGCCAGGCCGAGTCAGCCGCCAGGGCCCTCCTTCAGGAGGTGCCGAGGAAGCCGCCGGCGCGTGAAGGCCGACGTAAGAAAGCCGCGCTCAAGTCGCCGCCCGCGCCGCAAGCGTCCGCGCGCGAAACCACGCGGCCGCGGCGCCGGCCGCGCCGTACCACCCCAGGAACGCCACGAAGCCCGCGTCCAGGGGCGCGCGATTCCATGAGGCGAAGACGGCCAGCCCCGCGCCCAGCGCCGCGCCGCATAAGGCGTAGGTGAGCGCGCCCGCGGCGTTCAGGCGGCCTAGCGCCAGCAGGAGCGGCGCGCCGATCAGCGCGGCCCACAGCGCGGAGCTGAGCGCCACCACCCCCGCCACGAACGCGAATTCTCCCGCGGACGGCACGCGAGCGCCGTAGGCGGCCTTGCCCGTCAAGACCAAAACCGCGAACACGACGTGCCCCGCCCAACACAAGAGCGCGCCCTGCACGCCGCCCCGCACGGCGTGCCCGGCCGACGGTGCGGCGCCGCGCCATAGTCCCAACATCCGCGCGCTCCTCTTCAAATCAAAATCTCCAGCCGGCGCTGATGCGATACTCGTCGCCCAGGTAGGTCATGGGCTCGAAGGCCGCGTCGAACAGAAAGCGGTTGACGCGCAGGCCGATGCCGGCGGTGAGCCCCGCGACGACGCCCAGGTCCACGGCGGGCTGGCTGGTGTAGCCCAGGCGCAGCCCACCCCAGGCGTTATCGCCGAGCGCGCGGTAGTATTCGACGCCGAACTTGACGTATGGATTGCCTGCATAGGGAATGGAGACATCGAGCGCGGGCAGCAGGCGCCAGCCCGCGCCGCGGAAGGCATAGGCCGCCGAGGCGCCGATTTCCGAAGGCAGTGGCTCGGAGACGTCGATGTAGCGCAATTGACCGCCCAAGTTGCGCACCGCCGCGCCGAAGATCAAGTCGGGAGCCGCGGCGGGGCGAAAGATGGCGCCCGCGTCGACGGCGGTGGTGCCCGCGGCGCGCGTGCCGAGGTTTTCATCGATGTATTTGACCGCAAGGCCCGCGTCAAGCGTGCCCGCGATGGGCGCCGACGGCTGTGCGTCGTCGCCCAAGGGCTTATCGGCGCCCGGCATCAGCCACTCGCGGTCCATGGCGGACCGGCCCAGCGAGGAGTCTTCTCCGCCCAACGTGAAGCGGTGCGCGTAGGAGAGAGCGTAGGCCTCGGAGTGGGGGGCGAAGGAGCCCACGGTCTGGTTGCTGGCGGTGACCAAGTCCTGGCCGGGTTGGGTCAGGCTCGTGAAAGCCACGCCGATGTCGCCGTGGAGAAATTCAGAAGGAGCGGCGGCGGCGGCGAAGTTGTGCATGATTCCGGCTGGAAGCTGGGTGAGGCTGTAGGCGGCCTCGGGGCTTTTCATCGCGGCCATGCCCGCGGGGTTCCAATAGATGGCCTCGGGACCCTCGGCGATGGCCGTGTAGGCGCCGGCCATGCCCAGGGAGCGCGCACCCGCTCCGATGGTCAGAAATTGAGCCGCGACCGTGCCGACGTTCTGCTGGAGCGCGTGGGCCGGCGCGGTCAGCAGGAGCGCGGCCCAAAATAAATTCATCGGATCAGCACCACGCGACGCAGGCGCCTGGTCCCACCGGACGAAATCGCGCACAGATAGGTGCCCGAGGCCGCGGCGCGCCCAAAGCGGTTATGGCCGTCCCACGTCGCCACGCCGAAGGCCGACGACGAACCCTCCCAGACCAGCTCGCCGGACAAGGTGAAGAGCTTGACCTGCGCGCCCGCGGGCAGGTTCGAGAAGGTCAGAACGTTCGCATAGTAGGGGCTGCCCGGCGCGCCCAGTTCCCACGGCTGGGGGAATATCTGCACCGGCGACAGGTCGCCGGTCGTCGCCGCGGTCATGAAGAACGGCGCGAACAGCGAGAAGTGCGTGGTGTAGGCGGTCAAGACGTGCGCGGAGGCGACGTCATGAGAGGCCACGATCGTCCACTGGCCGGCGGCGGGATCGTAGCGCATGAGCTGGAGGGCGCTTTCCGCGTCGCCGGCGGGCAGTTGGCCCGGATTATACGCGACGGAAAAAAGCACGGGCGCGCTGGGCTGGGGGCCGCCGGAATAGAGGCAGGTCGAAGCGCCCGACACGCAGAACGCGGCCTGCGGCCCCGCCGGCGTGATCGCCGACTCATTGCTGCCGGCCCCCGACAGAGTCGTCAGCGGCGTGCCGAAGAAGCCCTCGATGGCGGAGGCCGTCGTGCCCGCGGCAAACGCGCCCGCCGGGATGGTCACGGTCAGCGAGATCAGCGGCGGCGACAAGGGCAGGAACAGCACGAGGTTTCCCGCGCCCGAAGTCCCGGTCGACAGCGTCGGCGCGCCGGTCGTCGTCGATCCGGCGGCCGAGAAATAATCCGCCGCGCCCTGCCAGTTCAGCGTGCCGACGCGGGCGTAGTAGGTCGTGTCGTAGAAAAGCCCGGAGACGAGCGCCGAGGACGCCGCCGGCGGCGCGAACACGCTGACGCTCAGCGTCGCGAACGTCGGCGACGTCGACAGGTCCACGCGGTAGCCCTCGTTGCCGGCCGCCGCCGTCCAGCCCACGCTCAGCGTGCTGACGAAGACCTGCTGGAAGGCCGCCGCCGCGACCGGCGCGGCCAAGGTCGAGCCGGAGCCGAGGGCGGAGGGCGCGCCGTTGGGGTCCGACGACAAGCTCTGGGCCGCGACCTGGGCGAAATAGGTGGTGTTCGGCGCCAAACCCGAGACGACCGCCGAGCCGCCGACGGCGATCGAACTGGCGGCGGCGGTGAACGGCGACGCGGTCAAGGACACCGCCGCGGAATAGGACGTGCCCGGCGCGAAGCCGTTCGTCGACCATTGGAGCGCCAGCGCCGTCGAGGAAACCGCGACCGGAGCGCCTGCGGCGGCGGGCATGGCCGCCAAGGTGGCCGTCGCGGCCGGCACGCTGAATGCCGTCTGCGCGCCGGCGGAGTTCAGCGCGGCGACTTGGACGTAGAAGGTGGCGTTGGAGAGCAGCCCGCCGAACGCGGCGTCCGTCGCCGTGGTCGTCAGCGCGGCGTTGAGCGTGGCGAAGACGGGGCTGGTGGAGAGCTGAAAGACGTAGCGCGTGCCCGCGGGATTTCCGGCCGGGTTGACGACGGCGACCAAGGATCCCGTGCTCAGCGCCGTGAAGGGCGGCGCGGCCAGAGCGGGAGGTGCGGCCAGCGTCAGCGTCGAGCCGATCAGGACGTAGACCGTGGGCGCGCCGGCGCGGCCGAAGGCGCGCGCACGGGCGTAGTAGGTCGTGTTCGCGCTCAGGCCCGCGAACGCCGCGGACGTCGCCGCGACGTCGGCGGACGAGAACGACGCGAACGTCGCGTAGGAGGAAATATCCGCTTCATACGCGGCGTCGGCCGCGTTGCCGTTCGCCGACCATTGGACGACGAGCGTCGTCGAGGCCACCGCAACGAAGGCGGGAGAGACGGCCGTCGGCGCGGCCGCGACGGTCGCCTGCGGGCCCGCGTCCAGGAACGGCCCGCCGGAGCCCTGGACGCGGAAATAGTAGCTCGTGTCGGAAGCCAGCCCATTGAAGGTCTGCGACAAGGCCGTGCCCGATTGGGTGAGCAAGGCGCCGCTGTAGTCCGGCGCGGTCGAGGCCTGCGCGACGTAGAGCTCGCCGGGCGGATTGCCGCCGGTGCTCCAGGAGAACGTGATCGCCGTCGCGGAAATGCTCGAAAAAGCGGGCGAGGCCGGGATCAAGGCATTGGTGTTGAAGGTCGTGGACGGGCCGTAGGAAGGAAATCCGTAGGGATTGGCGTAGGCGAGCTTGACATAGTAGATGCCGCTGACCAGTCCGTTGAGCGTCAGCGAGGTCAGCCCGACGCTGGGAGTGGCGCTGGAATACAGCGTGCCGGTAAACCCGGCGTCCGTGGAGACGAGCACCGCGTAGCCGGAACAGGACTGCGCGGACGGAGGCGCCGAACAGGCCGCGTAGGTGAAGGTCGCGCTCGAGGTGTAGCCGACGACGACGGGGGAGGAGGTTGGAGGCTCGGCGTAAGTGGCCGTCGCCAAGGAAACCGGCGCGGAGCCCTGGATGCCGTCGACCGTCGGATAGACGATCACTCCCGCCGCGGCGTCCGGCGCCAGACCCGAACGGATGAACGGCGGCTGGATGGCCGAGCCCAGTTGTTGCGCGGGGGCGGTCGCGTTGTAGACGTTATAGGCGGTATTGGCCGCGGCCGTCCAGTTCCACGTGATCGAGGAAATTCCCAAGGTCGACGCGGACAGGCCCGAGACCGCGACCGTCTCCGGCGCGCTCAGCGAGGCGATCAAATGGTCGGCCCGAAAGGACCCCCAACCCGTGGCGTTGTCGTAGCCCGTCCCGGCGTTGTAGTAGCCGTTGTTGCCGCTGGTCACGTCGTTGAAGTTGTAGGCGTAGCCGCTGCCGCCGCCCATCGCCAATTGGTAGAGCGGGGGGTTGGCGAAGCCCAACGTCGAGTAGCCGCCCGCGACGCGCGCCTGGTTGACGAGGTTGGCCAGCGCCGCCCACAGCGGCGACGCCGCGCTGGTGCCGCCGATGGCGTTGGCGCAACTGCCGCCGACGCAGACCGCGTAGAAGGAACTGTTGGGGTCGGCGTTGAGCGAGACGTCGGGCACGTTGCGGTAGGCCGTCGAGTAGAGGGTGCCGACGCCGGATTGGTAGGAGGGAATGGGCCAATACGATCCGTTGGGTCTATCGGCGATGCCGCCGCCGCCCGCTCCGTAGTTCTGGCAGTTGGCGATGGCGCTGCCTGAACACAGGCTGCCGGGCACGCCGTTCCAGACCGTCTCGGTGATCGCCCCTCCGACCGTTCCCGAAAGGCTGGTGCCGCCCACGCCGGTGACATAGGGCTGAGAGGCGGGATCGTCGGTGACCAAGGTGTTGGTCGCGTCGATGGAACCGGTGACGCTGGCGGCGTCATAGGCACCCTGGTCGCCCGCCGCCGAGAAGATGGACTGCCCCTGCGTCGCCATCTGCTGGAACACCGTCGCCTCCGCGCTCATGGCGGCGGTTCCTTCATCGTCCTCGTCCAAGCCCCAGGAGGTGCTGACGGCTTTCGCGGCGTCGTCGGCCGCGATCTGCGCGTAGACGTCGACGGTGGTGGAACTGGGGGCGATGTAGACGGCGATGTTGGCCGCTCCGGAAGACAGCGCCAGCGCCATGTCGATGTCGAGCGCGACCTCACCCATGCCGTTGTCCGCGCCGGTCGTCGTCTGATCGGGTTGGCCGCCGTTGAGCGTGGTGGAGTTGCACGGATCGCTCTGGTTGGGGCCGCAGAGGTTCGCCTGACCGTCGACGGCCACGGCCGTCACCGTCGAGTAGGGAGCGGAAAAAAACGTGGTCTCGTAGAGTCCCACATCAGAAGGAGCGAAGCCGTCGTATTCGACAAGCGCCATTTCCTGGCCAGCGCCGGTCAACTTTCCCGGAGTAAGTCCGTAGATCTTCTTGATGTCGACCGGAGCCAGTTCGCCGCCCGGACCAGTGCCGCCGGAAAGCGTCCTAGCACCCGCGACGCGCGCGGCGCGGCGCACGTGTGGCTTGGCCGCGCCGCGGTAGTTCGACAGTCCCATCACCGCCAGCAAATGCGGCATGAGCGAAGCCGGAATCCGGGGGTCGGATTCAGCGGCGCGGAAAATTTGTCCGTCAGGGGCGCGGTAGCGATTCAAAATCAGTCCGAACGCGCCCTGCACCGCGGCCGCCGAACCGGAAACATGGACGACCAAGTCGTTGGGCGCGGCGGAGGGCGCGACGGCAAGACCCGCCGCGCGCGCGAAGCGCTCCACCGCGCGCCGCTTGGCCGCGACGCCGAAGAGCGCGCCGAACTGCGCCGGCGTCAAAAAGCTCTTGTTGCGGGGCGCGCCCGGGCCGTAGAGCGCGGCCAGCGTCCGATCCATCTGGGCCTGGTCCAGGCGCAGGTAGAGGCTGAGCGGGACGTTTTCGTCGGAAGCCGCGCGTCCGAGGAGAGCGGACGCGCGCACGACGCGGGCCACGTGGCCGGGGAGAACGACCGACCCGGCGGCCGACGAGACGGTCGTCGCGAGAGCCAGAGCGGACGCGATGAAGACAAGCTTCATGTCGTGCGAGTCCCGGCGGCGCGCCGGCCGGTGTTTAATCCAATTTTTCGGCGGAGATCAGGCCCAGATCGATGCCCTTGACGACGGCCTCGGTGCGGTTGGACGCGCCCAGCTTCTGGAACATGCTGTTGAGGTGGTTCTTGACCGTCTTGACGCTGCACTCGAGAGCCGCCGCGATCTCCTTGTTGGACTGCCCGCGGCCGAGCAAAGCCAGGACCTTGATCTCGGTCTTGGTCAGCGCCACGATGGAGCCCGGGCTGCCGCCCGCGCCGATGTTGCGCAGGCCGTCGATGAGCTTGCTCATCACGGGCTGGGGGATCATCACGCCCTGGTTGGCGAAGGTCTTGAGCGCGTTGACCAGTTCCGCGGCCGGCAGCATTTTGGACAGATAGCCGTTGGCGCCGGCCTGGATGGCCTCCATCACGTGCGCCTCGTCCTCGTAGCCGGACAGGATCAGCACGTTCGTGTTCGGGCACTCCTTGTGAATCTGGCGCGTGGCCTCGATGCCGTCCATGTGCGGCAGCTTGATATCAAGGAGGATCACGTTGGGCTTGAGCTTCTTGACCAGGCGCAGCGCGTCGCGCCCGTCGGCGGCCTCGCCGATGACCGAGATATTTTTCTCGTCGCTGAGCAGGTCCTTGATGCCCTCGCGGAACAACGTCTGGTCGTCCGCGATGACGACCGTGATCTTCTTCGCCGCCGTTTTCGCCTTGGCCACGCGTGGTCTCCTTGTACTCTGCCGCTGATGACGACGCGCGATCATACATAATTTCGCGCCGCGCTGGCCCCGCGACGCGCGCTTGTGCTAAAATGCCCCCGGCTTTTCGGCGCGGTAGCTCAGTGGTAGAGCGGAGGTTTCATAAGCCTCATGTCGGCAGTTCGATCCTGCCCCGCGCCAATCTTCGTAAGACCCGCGGACATTGATCCAGATCAATGTCCGCGGGTTCCGCTTTCGGTCTAATGCGTCGACTTTCACCACACATTCCGCGCGGAGGAATTCCGATGGCCGAGACCCTCGTCGTCGTCAGCAAGGTCAAGAAGCTCGTGAAGGACGCCGGGCTGCGCACCGGCGGAGACTACGTCGACGCGCTGTCCGCCAAAATCGCCGGCATGATCACCGCCTCGGTGCAGAAAGTGCAGGCCGACGGCAAGAAAAAGACCCTGAGCGCCGAAGACCTTCTTTAAAAAGACGGCCTGATGCCCACCTTTCGGGACTTCATGGAGTCGGCCCTCTATGACCGCGACACGGGCTTTTACACCGTGCGCGAAAAGACCGCCGATTTCTACACCGCCCCGGAGCTGCACCCCGCGTTCGGCGCCGTGGTGGCCGACCGTGTCGCCGCGCTCCTGCGCCGCGCGCGCGCGGCCAATCCCCGCGCGCGCCTGAGCCTGGTCGAGGCCGGCGCCGGCGACGGTACGCTGGCCGCGCAGATGGTCAGAAGACTGCGCGAGGGCCACGGCGACGTCGCCGCGGATCTGAGCGTCGTTCTGGTGGAACGCTCGCGCCGCGACCTGACCGAGGCGGCGCGCCGCGTCACCGCGTTCGGCCTGCCCGTCGACGCCTGCACCGGCCTGGACCGTCTGCCCGCCTTCACCGGCGTGCTGGTCTCCAACGAGCTGATCGACGCCCTGCCCGCGCACCTGCTGGTCAAGAGCGGCGGAAAAATGCGCGAGTTGTACGTCGACGAGGGCCGCGAAGCGATCGGCCCGCTCTCGACGCCCGAGCTGGCCGCGGCCGCCGACACGATCGCCCCCGCTCTGGAAGAGGGGGGACGTCACGCCGTCAGCCTGGAGGCGCGCCTCTGGATGACGGAGGCCGCCCGGCGCCTTTCGTCGGGCTTCATCGTCACGTTCGATTACGGCAAGCGTTTTTCAGACCTCACGCCCAACGTCCCGCGCGCCTACCGCGCCCACCGTCTGGAGTCCGACCTGATCGAAGCGCCCGGCACGAAGGACCTCACCGTGCCCGCGGACTTCGGCGCGCTCATCGACGCCGGCGCCGCGGCGGGGCTGGAGCTTGAGAACTACGAGAGCCTCTCGCGCTTTTTGATCGACGGCGGCATCGAGCGCTGGCTTGCCGCCGCGGCCGGCGACGGCCCCGAGGCGTACGCCGAGCGCGCCCGCCTGAAGACTTTGTTCCACCCCGAGGGGATGGGCGAGGCCTTCAAGGTTCTTATACAGAGGAAAGCGATATGATGAACGCCTACGCCGTGGTGTTCGCCTTCGTGATCGTCGGCGTCGGCTTCGCCGCGGTCACGCTTCTGGCCGCCAAGGTTCTGCGCCCGAGCGTGCCCTACGCGCGCAAGGAAAGCACCTACGAGTGCGGCATCCCCGCCACGGGCTCAAGCGAAGTCAAGCTCAACATCCGTTTTCACACGTACGCGCTCTTGTTCGTGCTGTTTGACGTGGAGGTTCTCTACGTCTTCCCGTGGGCGGTCGTCTCACGCGGATTGGGCGCGCCGGCCCTCGTGGAAATGGGAGCGTTCTTGGCGATCCTGGCGCTGGGGCTGGCGTTCGCCTGGCGCAAGGGCGCGCTGAGCTGGGAGTAAGACATGGGCATGATACTTGAGAAGCTGCCGGGACTGACGAAGGGACTGCCGGGCGGGGAGCTGGTGCTGACCACCGCCGATTATCTCATCGACCTGGGCCGACGCCAGTCGATGTGGCCCATGACCTTCGGCCTGGCCTGCTGCGCTATCGAGATGATGGCCTCCTACGCCTCGCGCCTGGACTTCGACCGCATGGGCGTCATCCCGCGCGCCAGCCCCCGACAGGCCGACGTCATGATCGTGGCCGGCACCGTCTGCAAGAAGATGGCCGACCCGATCCTTGAAATCTACCACCAGATGCCCGAGCCGCGCTTCGTCATCTCCATGGGCTCCTGCGCCAACTGCGGCGGCCCCTACTATGACTCGTATTCCGTGGTGAAAGGCGTGGACCGCATCGTGCCCGTGGACGTCTACATCGCCGGCTGTCCGCCGCGGCCCGAGGCGCTTCAGTACGCGGTGATCAAGCTCCAGGAAAAGATCAAGCGTATGTCGCTGGCCAAGGAAGGCCTGGCCACGCCGCAGATGGAGAAGGGCAGCCGCCCGTTCGGAGCCTAGCCATGACCCAGGACGAACTCTTCGCCAAGATCGCGGCGCGTTTTCCAAAAATCGAGAAGGCCGCGGTGCCGGTCAAGGACTATCTGACCGTGCGCCTACCTTCAAAGGACGATCTCCTGCCGCTGGCGCAGTGGCTCAAGACGTCGGGCTTCGACTACCTGGACATGCTCACCGGCACGGACTTCCTCGGACCCGTGGACATGAAGGGCTACATCCGCCAGCAGAACTTCAACGTGTTCCTGCCCGACGGCGCCACGCCGGAAATCGAGTCGGCCGCCACTCCCGGCTACGCCTATAAGCCCGTCCTCGACCTGCTCTGGTCGTTCGTGTCGATCAAGGAGCGTGCGCGTGTGATCGTCAAGCTGGAGGTGCCGCGCGACGCGGCCCGCGTTCCCAGCTTGGCGGGACTGTTCAAGACCGCCGACTGGCAGGAGCGCGAGACGTTCGACCTGCTGGGCGTGACCTATGAGGGCCATCCGAACCTGGTGAAGATCCTCACCCCCGATTTCCTGCAGGGCCATCCCCTGCGCAAGGATTACGCGCACGTCAAGGACCGCTTCGATGACTGAGCCTCGCGATGTAATGGTCGCGTCCATCGCCTTGGGAGGCGACCATGACTAACGCCGCCGAATTGAAGACGGACCAGCTCTTCATCAACATGGGTCCCCAGCACCCGTCCACGCACGGCGTGCTGCGCATCGGCCTGACCATCGAAGGCGAGGTCATCGTCAAGGCCGTGCCGGACATCGGCTACCTGCACCGCGGCACGGAGAAGCTGGCCGAGGTGCGCAACTACCACCACTGCGTCGTGCTGACCGACCGCTGGGACTACGTCTCGGCCATGCCCAACAACCTGGTCTTCTGCCTGTCGGCCGAGAAGCTCATGGGGCTCAAGGTGCCGCCGCGCGCCGACGCCCTGCGCGTGATCTCCTGCGAGCTCAACCGCATCGCCAGCCACCTCCTGTTCTTCGGCACCTACGGCATCGACACGGGCGCGTTCACGCCGTTTCTCTACGCGTTTCGCGAGCGCGAGATGGTGCTGGACCTCTTCGAGATGCTCTGCGGCGCGCGCCTGACCTACAACTACATCCGCCTGGGCGGCGTGATGGTGGACGCCTCGCCCGAGTGGCGGACGCGGCTGGCGGAGTTCGTGGAGTATTTCAAGCCGCGCCTGGACGAATACGACACTTTGCTCTCCTTCAACCCCATCTTCATGGCGCGCACCCAGGGCGTGGGACGGCTCAGCGCCGAGGAAGCCGTCAACTGGGGGCTGTCCGGCCCCAACCTGCGCGCCTCCGGCGTGGACTACGACGTGCGCAAGCACGACCCCTACTGCGGCTACGAGAACTATGAATTCGAGGTGCCGTTGGGCGCCGAGGGCTCGTGCTGGGACCGCTACTTCTGCCGCGTGCGCGAGATGCGCCAATCCGTGCGCATCATCGAGCAAGCCTTGGCCAAACTGCCCGAAGGCCCCACCATGGCCACGGGCGTGGCCAAGATCCCCAAGCCCGCGGCCGGCGAGGCCTACGCGCACGTCGAGGCCTCGCGCGGCGAACTGGGCATCTACCTGGTCAGCGACGGCGGCATTTCGCCCTTCCGCATGCACGTGCGCGCGCCGTCGTTCGTGAACCTGGCGATGCTTGAGAAGACCCTCGTCGGCATGAAGGTGGCCGACGTGATCGCCGTGCTGGGCTCGATCGACATCGTGCTCGGCGAGGTGGACCGATGAGCGAAGCCCCCGAGCCGAAAAAGAATTCCGAGCCCGCCGCGGCCCCCGCGCCCGCCGCCGCGCCGGACGCCGCCCCGGTCCCTGCCGCCGCGGGCGCGGCCGCGCCCGCCGCGCCCAAGCCGGCCGCCAAACCCGCGCCCGTCAAGGTGCCGCTGCCCGACCCGGTGCTCAACCGCAGAGACGGCCGCCTGCTGGAAGATCGTTTCGCGACCTGGCCCCAGCCGATTTTCGATTCCAAATGGTCGCGCCCCAGCTACCGCATGGGCGCGGGCCTGCTCGCGGGCATCTTCCTCGGCTTCGCCGTTCTGGGTATCCTCGTCGGGGAGTTGTCGAAGTGGGGGGATCTAGCCTACGGCCTGCTCGGTCGATTGGTGGACTTCGCCGGGCCGCGTCTGCTGGGTCATCCTCTGCCAGCCGCGACGACCGACGTGGTGTGGATCGCGATCAAGGTTCTGATCGTGCTGCACGTGATCCTGCTCAACGGCCTGTGGTCGATCTGGTGGGAACGCAAGATCTCCGCGCATATTCAATCGCGCGTGGGCCCCACGTACGCGGGCAGCCCCAAAGGCTGGAACTTCCACGGCTGGGCGCAGACCGCCATCGACGGCATCAAGCTCCTCTTGAAGGAGGACATCACGCCCGCCGCCGCCGACGCGCCGGTGCATGCGCTGGCTCCAGCCATCGTGGTGGTCCCCTGCGTCATCGCCTTCGCGCCCGTGCTCTTTGGCCGTGAATTGGCGGCCGCGAGCCTGGACATCGGCACGCTCTATATTTTCGCGTTCGCGGGCATTTCCGTGATCGGCGTGGTGATGGCGGGCTGGGCGTCGGGCAACAAGTATTCCCTTCTGGGCGGCCTGCGGGCCGCCGCGCAGATCGTCAGCTACGAACTGCCGCGCGGCTTCTCCATCGTGCCGGTGCTGATGTTCGCGGGCTCGCTCGACTTGGCGGTCATCGCCAAGGCGCAGGAAGGCTACTGGTGGGGGGTGGTGCCGCGCTGGTTCGTCTTCTATCCGGTGGTGGGCCAACTGGCGTTCGCCATTTTCCTTATCGCGTCCATCGCGGAGACCAACCGCGTGCCTTTCGACATTCCCGAAGCCGAGTCGGAGCTGGTGGGCGGCTTCCACACGGAATACTCCGGAATGAAGTGGTCGATCTTCTTCCTGACCGAGTACGGCTACGTCCTGCTCGGCTCCTTCCTGCTGGCCACGTTTTTCTTGGGCGGCGGCGCTTCTCCCATAAACGCCGTGCCGTTCACGTCCATTCCCAGCTGGCTGTGGATGCTGGGCAAGGCCATGCTGATGATGTTCACCTTCCTCTGGGTGCGCTGGACCCTGCCGCGCTTTCGCGTCGACCAGCTGATGGACTTCTGCTGGAAGTTCCTCCTGCCGTGGTCGTTTGCGAACATCGCGCTGGCGGGAATTCTCCTGGCGCTCCGGCACAAGTGAGGATGCAATGATCTCCTATTTCACGGCGATCTGGCGCAACACCAAGGCGATCCTCCAAGGCCACTGGATCACCTTGCGCTACATGTTCAAGCCGTCCGTCACCATCCACTACCCCGACGAGAAGCTGGTGCCTTTCGAGAAATACCGCGGCGCCCTGCTCTTCGACGCCGGCGTCTGCATCTCCTGCAACCTGTGCGTGAAGGCCTGCCCGTCCAACTGCATCCAGCTGGAGAACGCCAAGAACGAGGCCGGCAAGAAGGTCGCGAAGGTGGACTGGTATTCCATCGACTTCGGCAAGTGCAACTTCTGCCGCCTCTGCGAGGAGGCCTGCCCCACCAAGCCGCGGTCCGTCTGGCATTCCCTGGACTACGAGGTGATCTTCACCAAGCGCGACGAGATGGTGCGCTGCTGGAAGAAGGACTTCCCGTTCGCCGGGAAATACTGGGACACGGCGGCCAAGGACTTTTTAGAGCCCGAGGGGCAGATTCACATCCACGACGTGCAACCGCGCCGGAACTAATCATGCTTGAACACTTCGTCTTTTACTCGTTGGCGGCCGTGGTCCTGCTTTCGGCCTTGGCCGTGGTGACGCTCAAGAACACCGTGCACTCCTCGCTGATGCTGGGCCTGTCCCTGGCGGGCGTGGCGGGTCTCTACGCGGCGCTGGGCGCGGACTTCCTGTTTGCCGCGCAGATCATGGTCTACGTCAGCGGCATCGCGGTCTTGGTGATGTTCGTGGTCATGCTCCTGGGACGCGCCAGCGACCTGCACCTGCGCCAGGTCAACGAGTATTGGGTCGCGGCGCTGGCCGTCTGCGGCGTGGCCGGCGTCGGCCTGCTGCGCCTGGCCGGCGCGCGCTCGGGCACGCTGTCGGCCGCACCCGCCCATCCCGCCACGCAGGCCCTCGGCCGCCTCTTCTTGGGCGAGTACCTGCTGCCCTTCGAGCTGGTCTCCCTGCTTCTGCTCGCCGCTCTGCTGGGCGCCGTGTTCTTCACCCACAAGGAGTCCGCCTCATGACCTTGGCCGACTACATGACGGTGTCCGCCCTGCTCTTCCTGATCGGCGTCTTCGGCGCGCTCACGCGCCGCAACATCATCGGCATCCTGATGTCCATCGAGCTGATGTTCAACGCCGCCAACCTGAACCTGGCCGCGTTCGACCGCTTCCTGCATCCCGAGGGCCTGATCGGTCAGGCCCTCGCGGTCTTCGTCATCACCGTCGCCGCGGCGGAGATCGTGGTGGGGCTGGCCCTGCTGCTCGCCATCTACCGCAACACCGACACGACCTACGTCGAGGATTTCCACCTCCTCAAGGGCTAGAGACCAATGATCGAATACGCCTGGCTGATCCCGCTGATCCCCGTCGCCGCGTCGCTGATCATCCTCTTCGGCGCCAAGGAGGACCCGCGTTCCCCCCTGCCCTGGATCGGCATCGGCGCGATGACCGTGTGCCTGGCGCTGGCCGTCTCGATCTTGTGGGGCTTCGTCTCCGGCGGCGTCGCGCTGCCCTACGAAAAAAACTGGGACTGGTTCTCCCTGGCCACCACCATCGGCGGGCAATCCTTCGTCTGGACCATGCCGGTGGGCGTGCTCATCGACCCGCCCGCGGCCGTCCTCCTGTTCGTCGTCAGCCTGGTCAGCCTGATGGTGCAGGTCTATTCGATCGCCTACATGCACGACGACACGCGCTACAAGCGCTACTTCGCCTTCGTGTCCTTCTTCACGGCGGCGATGCTGGGCCTGGTCGTGTCGAGCAATATTCTGGTGGGCTTCATGTGCTGGGAGCTGATGGGCCTGACCTCCTACCTGCTCATCGGCTTCTGGTTCGAGCGCGAAGGCCCGTGCGAAGCCCAGAAGAAAGCGTTCATGACCACGAAGCTGGGCGACAGCGGCCTTTATCTGGCCCTGCTTCTGCTGTATGCGAAGACCGGCACCTTCCAGCTCACCCAGCTTCACCAGCACTTCGCCCTGGGCCTGGTGGCCCCGGCCGCCGCGACCGTCGCGGCCATCGGCATCCTGCTGGGCGCCATGGGCAAGTCGGCGCAGGCGCCGCTGATGGTCTGGCTGCCCGACGCCATGGAAGGCCCCACGCCCGGCTCCGCGCTGATCCACGCCGCGACCATGGTCGCGGCGGGCATACTCGTGGTCTCGAAGCTCTACTTCGTGTTCCTGGCCGCGCCCCTGGCGATGGAAGCCGCGGCTTGGATCGGCTTGATCACCGCGTTCATGGCCGCGGCCATGGCGCTGGTCAGCTTCGACATCAAGCGCGTGCTGGCGTTCTCGACCGTCTCCCAACTGGGCTTCATGCTGTGCGCCTTGGGCTGCGGCGGCTACACCGCGGGCCTGTTCCACCTGACCACGCATGCCTTCTTCAAGGCGCTCCTGTTTTTGGGCGCCGGCTCCGTGATCCACTCCGTGCACACCAACGACATGCGCCAGATGGGGGGGCTGTCCCGGCGCATGCTGCTCACCTTCGCGACCATGACCGTCGCGGTGCTGGCGATCTGCGGCGTCTGGCCCTTCGCCGGCTTCTACTCCAAGGACATGATATTGGTCGCGGCCTGGAACCACGAGAAATGGATCTTCTGGCCCCTGCTCCTGACCGCGCTGATGACCGCCTTCTACATGACCCGCCTGCTGACCTTGACCTTCCTGGGCGACGACCGCGACCACGAGCGCTTCCACCACGCCCATGAGTCTCCCGCGCTGATCACCGCGCCCCTGCTGGTGCTCGCGTTTTTCTCCTTGACCGCGGGGATGGCCGTCGCCCACGACGGCTTGGCCGCGCGGCTGTTTCCCAAGCCGACGCTTTCCGTCGCCGCGGACGCTGCGGCCGCGACGCCGAGCGCGTCGGTCGCGGCCTCCGCCGCGAACAACCCGCAGGTTCAAACGCCGGACGCCGAACAGGAACTGCCGGACTGGCTTAAGTTCGGCATTCCCGGGGTCTTCGTTCCCGGCGCGATGCTGCTCGCGTTCTTCATGTACCGCGGCCCGAAGTTCGAGGCGGCCGAAGGCCTGCGCTCCGCGTTCGCGCCGATCGCGACCTTGCTGGACCGCCGCTGGTATCTGGACGACGCGTTCCTGGCGCTGGTCGCGTTCTGCGACGGGGTCGCGGCGCTGGCGTTCTGGATCGACGCGAACATCGTGGACCGCGTGTTCGTCGACGGCTGGGGCCTGCTCATGCGCATCATCGCGGAGATCTCCAGCTTCTTTGACGGGGCCTTCGTGGACGCGGCGGTGGACGGCGTCGGCGGTCTTTCCACCGACCTGGGCGTGGGCCTACGCTCCTTGGTGGCCGAGGGGCAGGTGCAGGAATACATGATGTATGCGGCCATCGCCGTAAGCCTCGCCGCGACCTTGATCTTGACGCGCTGAACCGACTTTGAGGAGAACGAAATGATGCTGAGCTTGATCACCTGGGCGCCGCTGGTGGGCGCGCTGCTCGTCCTGCTGATTCCCAAGGAGAACGTCAAGGCCATCCAAGGCGTGGGCTTCCTGGCCGCCGGCGTCTCCCTGCTGGCCTCGCTTCTGCTGATCCTGTCCTTCGACCGCTCCACAGCCGGTTTCCAGTTCGTCGAGCAGTGGTCCTGGATTCCGTCGTTCAACGTGTCCTACCACCTGGGCGTCGACGGGCTGTCCTTCCCGCTGGTCCTGCTGACCACGTTCATGAGCTTCATCGCGCTGATCGGCTCGATGGGCATCAAGGAGCGCGTCAAGGAATACTTCTTCTGGTTCCTGATCCTGGAGACGGGCATGCTGGGCGTGTTCGTGGCCCTGGACCTGATTTTGTTCTACGTGTTCTGGGAGATCACGCTCGTGCCGATGTATTTCCTGATCGGCGTCTGGGGCGGCCCGAAGAAGGAGTTCGCCGCGATCAAGTTCTTCCTCTACACGTTGTCAGGCTCGGTGTTCATGCTGTTGGCCATCTTGGCGATGTATTTCAACAACCCCGCGCGCACCTTCGACATGATCGAGATGATGAAGGCCGGCGCGGCCTGGTCGCCGCGCTTCCAGGAGATCGTCTTCCTGGGCCTCTACTTCGGGCTGGCCATCAAGATTCCGGCCTTCCCGTTCCACACCTGGCTGCCGCTGGCCCACGTGGAAGCGCCCACGCCCATCTCCGTCATCCTGGCCGCGGTCCTGCTCAAGATGGGCGTCTACGGCCTCTTGCGGCTGTGCTATCAGATGCTGCCCGCGGGCTTCGCCTGGTTTTTGCCCGCGCTGGTGGTCATCGCCGTGATCAACATCGTCTACGGCGCGCTGTGCGCCATGGCGCAGACCGACATGAAGAAGATGGTCGCCTACTCCTCGGTCAACCACATGGGCTACTGCCTGCTGGGCATCGCGGGCATGACGGCGGCGGGATTTTCCGGCGCGGTCCTGCAGATGATCAACCACGGCATCATCACCGGCGCGCTGTTCCTGCTGGTGGGCGTGATCTACGACCGCGCGCACACCCGCGACCTGTCCGCCTTCGGCGGCCTGGCGGCGCGCGTGCCCGTCTATTTCGGACTGATGGCGCTGACCTGCTTCGCCTCGCTGGGCCTGCCCGGCCTCTCCGGCTTCGTCGGCGAGTTCCTGTGCTTCCTGGGCGCGTTCCCGCTCTGGAAGTGGCAGACGACCATCTCGGTGCTGGGCATCATCGCCACGGCCGCGTTCTTCCTGCGCATGATCCAGAAGGTCTTCCTGGGCGCGTTCAACGAGAAATGGGAAGGCCATATGCCGGACATGACCCCGCGCGAGCTGCTGTCCGTGGCGCCGCTGGCCGTGCTGACGGTCCTCTTCGGCGTGTATCCGAAATGGCCGCTGGACTTGATGAACGCGACCGTCGTGGCCCTGCTGAGAAAGTAGATGCAGAACCTGTCCTTGCTGAGCCCCGCGATGGCCCTGTCGGGGCTGGCGGTCCTGGTCTTGCTGGCCGACATGCTGGTGCCGCCCTCGCGCTCGCGCCTCCTCTACCACCTCGGCTGGGCGAGCGCCGCGGGCACGCTCGCCTGGCTGGTCGCGGGGCTCGCCAACCCCGCCTCGCGCGGCGCGGGCAGCCTGTGGGTCGTCGACGCCTACGCGCAGTTCTTCGGCATGACCATCCTGCTGGCGGCCGTGCTGTGCCTGCTGATGGGGCTGGACTATAAAGCCCTTCCCGAGCGCCACGCAGGGACCTTCACCGCGCTGATGCTCTTGGCGACCTCGGGGCTGATGATCCTGGTCAGCGCGACGGACCTGCTGCTGATCTTCGTTTCGCTCGAGCTCGTCTCGCTGTCCTCGTTCGTGCTCGTCGGCTTCGAGCGCGGCAATCCGAAGTCCAACGAGGGCGCGATGAAGTATTTCCTGTTCGGCGCGTTCTCCTCGGCGATCATGGTCTACGGCATTTCGCTTTATTACGGCGCGGCCGGCACCACGCACCTGATCCGGGGTGCGGCGGCACCGGGACCCATGCTGATGCTGGGCCTGATCCTGATCCTTCTGGGCTTCGGCTTCAAGGCCTCATTGGCGCCCATGCACTTCTGGGTGCCGGACGCCTACGAGGGCGCGCCCACGCCGGTGACCACCTTCCTGTCCGTCGCGCCCAAGATCGCCACGTTCGCGCTGCTGGTGCGCGTGTTCGTCTCCGTGCTGCCGGCCGCGCAGTTCGACCTGCAGGCGCTGGTCGTGCTCATGGCGCTGACCACCATGACCATCGGCAACTTCACCGCGTTCTTCCAGAACGACGCCAAGCGCCTGCTCGCCTACTCCTCGATCGCGCAGGCCGGCTATCTGCTCATCGGCCTGGCCGCCGGCAACGGCCGCGGCGTCGAGGCGGTGATGATGTACTCCTTCATCTATCTGGCCATGAACGTGGGCGCCTTCGCCGTGGTCCAAGCCGTCGGCCAGGACGCGGGAAGCTGCGACCTGTCCTCGTTCGACGGCCTGGCCCAGCGCTCCCTGGGCCTGGCGCTGGCCATGACCTTCTGCCTGCTCTCGCTGGCCGGCATACCGCCGCTGGCGGGCTTCATGGGCAAGCTCTACATCTTCTCCTCGGCCGTGGAGACCGGACACTGGTGGCTGGCCACGGCCGGCCTGCTCAACTCGGTGGCCTCCGCCTACTTCTACTTCCGCATCGCGCAGCGCATGTTCCTGCGCGCGCCGCGCGAAGGCGCTTTGCCCGTCGCCGCCGGACCGTACATCTACGGCGCGGTCGCGGTCGCGGTGGTGGGGGTGATCCTCTTCGGCGTGCATCCCGAACCGCTGATCGCCGGCGTGCGCGCCTCGGCCGGACTGCCCTGACGCGCTCTAGCTCGTCCAGTTGAGACGGCGGTCCTTGGGCTTGGCCTGACCCGTCGTGCGCAGGCCGCGCGTGGCCGTCAGCGCGACCGCGAACGCGACCACGCCTCCCCAGCGCCAGCCGGCGCCGGTGTCGATGAGAATGCGCCAAGTTCCCGCGGCCTCCGCGCGCAGCGCCACGCTCCAGTCCGGACTCTCCGGCGCCGCCCACGCCAGGGCCGAGACCGCGGTGAGCGCCGCGCCCGCCGGCGCGAGCAGGCGCGCCCAGAGCAGCTCCTCGCGGTCCGCGCCCCAATAGGCCAGATACGCGCCGGCGCCGCCGGTCAAAAGCCCGAAGGCCGCCGCGATCAAGGTCTCAAGCCCGGGGTCGCCGCGGCCGCGCTTCAAGACGAATTGCGCCGCGCACGCCGTCGAGCCAAGCCACAGAACGGCGCCGAGCGCGCGCCGCCCCGCGCCGAACCGATCGCCGAACCCCAGCAGCAGCGGCGCGCAAGCGCCGACCACTCCGGCCGCCAGCCAGTCCTCGACGACGGCGCGGCGCCACGGCCAGACGGCGGCCGTCGCGCACAGCGTGACGAGTATCGCCTGGAACGACGCGCGCGAGCCCAGCGCGGAAGCCGCGGGCGCGGGGGGAGAGGGCGGCGGCGCGTAGCGCTCGCGCGGCGGCTCGGAGGCGATGTCGCCGGCGGCGGCGGCGGGTTCGGCCGGCGCCAGAAGGCGCAAGGGGGAACCGCTGTCATCCACGTCCAGAAGAAGTCCCGGATCGGCCAGTTCCGCCGCCAGCGCCGCGCCGTCGGCCGGGCGGCCCGAGGGATCCTTGTCGAGCAGGCGGCGCAGCAGCGCCGCGGCGCGGGTGGAGACCTCCGGCCGCGCGCGCCGCACGTCGGGCGGCGGCGCCTCGCGGTGCGCGACGACCACGTCGCCGGGCGCTCCTGAAAACGGGGCAAGACCCGTCAAAGCGAAATACCACGTCCCGCCCAGCGCGTAGACGTCCATGCGCGGGTCCGGAGGAGCGCCCCAGCCCTGCTCCGGCGGCATGAAGTGAAAGCTGCCCACGGACTCGCCGCCCGCGTCGGCCCGGCCCGCGCCCGCGGCCAGGCCGAAATCGGCGAGCTTCGCGCCGCCGCGCGCGTCCAGAAGCACGTTGGCGGGCTTGACGTCGCGGTGGACGACGCCGGCGGCGTGCGCGGCGGCCAGCGCCCCGGCCACGTCGCGGGCGACGGCCAGCGCGCGCTCGACGGAAAGCGGCCCGTCGCGCCGCACGCGGGACTCCAGGCTATCACCTTCGACCCATTGCATGACGATGTAGCCCACGCCGCGGTCCTCGCCGACCTCATGGATGGCCACGATGCGCGGGTCCTCCAGCTTCGCCGCGGCGCGGGCCTCGGCGAACGCCGCCTCGCGCGCGGCCGCGCCCGCCGACGCCCCCCGGTCCACCAGTTTGACGGCCACGTCCCGGTCGAGGGCCAGGTGCCGGGCCTTATAGACGCGCCCCATGCCCCCGACGCCCAACAGTCGCTCAAGCCGGCAGGGGCCCACCACGGTTCCAACGAGGGGATCTTCGGCCATCGCGCGCAGGATAGCAGGCGGTCCGAGCCGGACGCAAGGGCAAATGTTAGTATCTCCCGCATGCTCGGCCTGCGCACGACGGTCGTTCTTCTCGCGGCGCTGGCCGCGGCCTTGGCGACGGCCGCGCGCCTCGGCTCCGAGTGGAACCGGCGCATCGCCCAATACCCGGCCGGCGGCGACCTCCTGGCCGGACAGATCGACTTCTCGATCGGCGGCGGCTTCGATGGCGCCGCGGACGTCTATCAGAAGATCGTCGACCTGGGCTCCCTGCGCCTGTCCGAGTACGGCTTCAAGAACTTCAATCAGGATATTCTGCACCTGACCTACAAGATCCCGACCGAGCAGTTCCAAGCCTACAACGCCGCCTACGGCTATTTTCCTGAGGACGTGCGGAAGCTTCAGCAGTGGCGCGACGACGCGCGCCAGAGCGCCTACCGCCTGGCGGTCAAGACCGGCAAGAACCAGGCGCAGTTGAACGCGGCGCTGGCCGCCATCGACGGCCTTTATCAGCGCAAGCTGCGCGACTATCTGGAATCGCGCGGCTTCCGCCTGGAGGCAGGCAACGTCACGCGCATCGACATGCCGCAGGTGGTGCGGCGCAACGCGCCCCTGCTCAAGCCCATCGCCTTGGTCATCGACCGCGTGGCCACCCAGCACCGCTATCAGTCCATGGACATCATCGGCGCGGGGCTCTCCTTCGTGCAGACCGGCCTGCGCTACCAGCAACCCGAGGACGTCTGGAAGGGCAAGCACACGGGCGCGTTCGTGCCGCCGCTGACCTCGGTGGTGCTGGGCTGGGGCAACTGCGACTCGAAAAGCGCGTTGCTGGCCTCCATTCTGTCCAACTGGGCGCAGATGCGCATGATCGGCATCTTCATGCCCGGCAACCCCGTGGGCCACTACGTGATGGGCGTGCTGCAGATCCCCGACGAGGGCGACGTGTATGTCGAATACCAGGGCCTCAAATACGTGCTGACCGAGCCCGCCGGCCCCGCGTGGCTGCCGCCGGGCCGCGTCGGCGACGAGACCTTGGCCAAGCTCAACGCGCCGGAAGGCTACAAGATCGACCAATTCTTCTAGGAGAGCCATGTACAACGAGAGAATCGTCGTCGCCGTCTTCCACTTCCTGCTGATGGTGCTGTCCTCGGGCCTGGTCGTCACCTTGACCTACCGCGTGTTCATCGGCGCCAATCCCGACTTCCACATGGGCACGGAGATCCGCGACGGCAACGTCGCCACCGGCATCTTGGTCGCCGCGATCCTCTACGGCGCCTCGCTGATCATGATGGCGGGTACGCAGTCGGCCGTGGAGATGTTCCGCATGCACATGCTGGCCCCCAGCGAGCAGAGCGAGAGCCTGGTGAAGCTCTTCTTCCTGATCGTCGCGCACATGGCGGTGTCGCTGATCCTGGCGGTGATCTCCATTTCCACCACCTTGCGGCTGTTCGGCCGCCTGACGCGCCGCGAACTGCACGCGGGCCAGGAGCTCAAGCGGGGCAACACCGCCGTCGGACTCGTGCTGGCCAGCGTGGTGATCGTGTCGAGCCTGTACGTGCGCGACGGGGTGCTCTCCCTGTCCAAGGCCCTGGCGCCTCAGCCGTCTTTCGGCCACATCGAAATCGAGAAATAGGTTACAATCGTTCCAATGGCACGCCGGCCGCCCAGTTCCGTCTGGCGCGACAACTTCGCGGAGCTTAAAAAACCTCTGGCGCGGGAGGAAGCCCGCGTCGAGGCGTCGCGCTGCCTCTACTGCTACGACGCGCCCTGCGTGAAGGCCTGCCCCACGCACATCGACATCCCGCGCTTCATCCGCCAAATCGCCGCGGCCGACGTCTTGGGAGCGGGGGAAACCATTCTGGAAGCCAACGCGCTGGGCCATTCCTGCGCGCGCGTCTGCCCGGTGGAGGTGCTCTGCGAGGGCGACTGCGTCTATCACGACTGGCACGAAAAACCCATCCACATCGCGCGGCTTCAGCGCCGCGCGACCGACGCGGTGCACGCGTCGGACGAACTGCCTTTTGAACCGGGAGCCGACACCGGGCGGCGCGTGGCGGTGGTGGGCGCGGGTCCGTCCGGCGCGGCGTGCGCGGTCTACCTGCGCCGCCTGGGCCACGCGGTGACGATCTTCGAGAAGCGCAAGCTTCCCGGCGGGCTCAACACCTCGGGCGTGGCCGAGTATAAGATGCCCGCCAAGACGTCGCTTGAAGAGCTGCGGATGCTGTTCCGTTTGGGCTGTTCCGTGAAGACGGGCGCGACCGTGGACGGCGCTTTGGCCGCGAAGCTTTTGCGGGACTTCGACGCCGTCTTTTTGGGCGTCGGCCTGGCTAAGACCCGCGGCCTGGGCATCCCGGGCGAGAATCTGCCCGGCGTGATGGACGCTTTGTCTTTCATTGAGCGCGTGAAGGCGCACGACCCCAAGCTTCCCGGCTCCAGCGCCGCCACCGTGGTCATCGGCGGAGGCAACACCGCCGTGGACGCGGCCACCCAGTCGCGGCGCACGGGAACCGGGAAGGTCGTGCTCGCCTACCGGCGCGGGGCCGAGGACCTGTCGGCCTATGACTTCGAGGTGGCGCTGGCGCGCACCGACGGCGCGGAGGTCCTGCTGAACGCCGCGCCCAAGCGCATCCTGGGCCGCCGGACGGTCGAGGGCGTGGAGTTTTCGCGCACGAAGACGGTGAAGGGCAAGCTCATCGAAGAGAAGAAGACCTTCGTGGTGGCGTGCGACCGCGTGATCACGGCCATCGGCCAGAGCAAGGATCGCGCTCTGCCGGAGCTGTTCGGCGCGGCGCTCAACGATGACGGCACGGTCCGGGTGGACGCCGAGACCCTGCGCACGTCGCACGCGAAGGTGTTCGCCGGCGGCGACATGGTCAACGGCGGCAAGGAAGTGGTCAACGCCGCCGCCGACGGCAAGCGCGCGGCCTGGGGCATCCATCGCCTGCTCGCGCCGGGCGCGCGGCCCGACGGCGACAACGCCTATTGGGTCTCCACCATCGACGGCCGCGTCGTCGCGCCGATCATACCGCGAAATTGAAGCGATCCGCCGCGCGCGTCATCGCCTTGTTGAGCGTGTGCGCCGCTCTTGGCGTCGGCCCTCAGCCTCCCGACCCGATCCGGCTCCATTTGCAGCTCGCCAAGACAAAGCTTCAAGTGGGCGAGTATCCTTGGTATCGCCTCTCGGTGTCCAACATCGGCCGCAAGCCCATTGCGCTGGACTCTTTTTTCTGCCGTCAGTCTGAGCTTCATACGCCGGACGATGGGAAAATCTTCGGCTGGGTCACTATTCAGATCGCCGACAGGTCCGGCCATCTGATCGCTTCCGACGGTAGCGGGAGCCATCCCCATTATTGGACGAACGAGTGCGGCGCAACGACCGGTTGCCCGTGCTCGGCGACCGGGGGAGGATTGTCCCTGGAAGGCGGCGAAACATTCGATGCAACCGCGTCGATCGTCGGCCCCGTCGATGAGGAGAGGGGAAAGAGGCGGTCGATGTTTGACGATTACACATTTTCACTGCATCCACGTCCGGCACCGATCGGGGATCCACGGCAGGTCGGCTGGCCGATCGACACTTCCTCGCCCGCGCAACGCCGAGCCCTGGCCGCGCAATGGAAACTCGCCGTCGAGCGCGAAGGATACCTGCTGGGCGATGCCGTCTTCACGTCGCCGATGACGGGCAGCGGCTCCCCGTATACCGGTTATCCGAAAGCTCTCTACCCAGGCTACCGCATTTTCGACGGCATGACCGTCGAGAAGCCGGGGCGCTATCGCATGCGCGTCGTTTACCGTCCCTTTGGCGAAGACATGAACTATGAATCCATTAGAAAGAAATGGATGCAAGCCGACGGGGAACAGGACGACATTCGCGGCTGGCCCAAGGAAACGCGCCAATTTGACTACGCTTCAAATTGGGTGGATTTCGAGTTGGAGCCGGCGCCGTTCCCCGAGCACTTGTTCGCCCGCAGAAGATCCAGCGACCCTTGCACGAAGGCCATCGACTGCTGGATGCGCCGGGCTTTGCGGGATTCACGAATATGGCAAGGCGATCGTTCCGACAAAACGACCCGCGAACCTCGTTACCGTATTCCGTTGGAGTGCCGTTCGAGCTCGGGAGAAATTCCACCCGCTGCGGCCGTCATGAGACACGCCATGGAGGACGGTTCGACATTCAAGCTGATCAATCTGCTCTGGGGAGACGATCGCGATGCCGCGCTCAGGCAGGCTGGCTTTCATCCTCCCCAAAACGACGCTGCCTTCGTGCTCCTCCTGCGCCGAATGCGCCGCAGGTCGACAAATGTGGCCCGAGCATCGCAGGCCGTTCCTCGCATGATCGCCGAAGCGCTGGTCCAAGATGAACGGGCGAAGCAGGATGTTAGCCGCGCGTTTCTTCGCGCCATGCGACGCAATGGAGATATTGCCGAGGCGATGCGCTCGGAAAAAATTAGCGATCAAGAGGTCTCCGCGCTGATCGAGGAATGGGTGAGCTCGAACACTCTGGATGCGGCGACGCTCTATTTCGCCGACAACTCCACGGCGCCTTCCCCAGGCTGGCTGGAGGCCGACCCGAAGCCACTAAAAACATACGCCGCCGCGTGGAGCGGCTTGCCGGCATGTCTTGCTCACTGGAAGAGCGACGGCTACGAACCCGTTGAATTTCCACGCAATAAACCTGCGGAACTGCTGGTGCGCCATCTTTCAGACGCAAGCGCGTACGCCCGAATGGCTTTGTTTTTCTGTTTCGACAACATGCCCGATTCGAGAGGAGCACGCATCCAGAACGCTCCGATGGCGGTGCCTCCCTCGAAGAAGGACTTCGCGACAGGGGCGCGCAAGGCTGGCCGCAAAGAAACTCAGTGGCCGCCCGCTTTCAAGAACCTGTATGAAGACGGGGGCTTGATTGCCGACGTCCGCCGCGACAGCCGGGACGCACATCACAAGCTCTCGATCAAGGTTTACACGCTCAAGGATACTGATGGCGCGTTGACCAACATGATCGGCATCGCGGACATCACCAACCCGAGTCGCGTCTATGCGCCGGTCTATTTCCCGATGAGCGTTTCTGGTCGAAAATATTTCCGCCTGTATCGCGGCCTCGACAACGGCAAGACCGCCGAGAATGAATATGAACTCCGGGTCGGCCCCGACGGCGCCGTCATTATTCTAAGACCGAACACGGAATTCAACGAGGGTCAGATCTCCGTGTTCGCCCGGGAGAGCTTGGCGATGCTCAGGGCCGAGCAGGTCGCAGATGTGGGCACCGTGACGACCGTGAATGGCAGGAACTATTACGTTTTTGGCCAGGGTGGGGCGGAGGGTTCCTATCTCTTTTTTGAAAAATGCTTGATCGACGCGCGCGACAACATCGGGGACATGACCCACCTCCTTCCCGCGGCCATGGCTCTGGGAGTCGAAAGAAAAGACGCCCCAGGCGCGGCCGCGCGAGTCCACGCGATGGAATTGGGTTCGTTTCCGAACGCGGTGATGGGAGCGTTTCGCCGCTATCGCTTGCTGTGGGATTCCACGCGGCGCCAATGGACGATTCGCCGGGATAATAGCGCGCGCGGTGCTTTCCTCAATAAACTATTTGGCCGCGGAAAATAGGTATGCTGGTGGTGTCGGACTCATTTTTGGAAGACCTCGGGAGCGGCGACCGGTGCCGGGGACGATTTCAAGTGGAACGAGCGCAACGTGAATAAAAAAAAGAGATCCGTGATAGATCTTTCGGCCAACACGGCCGGCATCAAGTCACCCAATCCTTTCTGGCTGGCCTCGGCGCCGCCCACCAACTCCGGCGCGCAGATCATGCGCGCCTTCGAGTACGGCTGGGGGGGCGCGGTGTGGAAGACGCTGGGCCAGGACCCGCCGGTGGTCAACGTGACCTCGCGCTACGGCGCGATGGACTTCGGCGGACAGAAGATCGCCGGCTTCAACAACATCGAGCTGATCACCGACCGCCCATTGGCGGTCAATCTGAAGGAAATCTACGAGGTCAAGAAGCGCTTTCCCAAGAACGCCGTCGTCGCCTCGCTGATGGTGCCGTGCGAGCGTCAGGCCTGGCACGACATCACGAAGAAAGTCGTCGACGCCGGTTCCGACGGCATCGAGCTGAACTTCGGCTGCCCGCACGGGATGAGCGAGCGCGGGATGGGCGCGGCCGTGGGTCAGGTGCCCGAGTACGTGAAGATGGTGACGGAGTTCGTCAAGGAGGCGTCCTCCATCCCGGTGCTGGTCAAGCTCACGCCGAACGTGGCCGACGTGCGCTTCCCGGCGCGCGCGGCGAAGGCGGGGGGCGCGGACGGCGTGTCGCTGATCAACACGATCAACTCGATCATGGGCGTGGATTTGGAGACCTTGGCTCCGAAATTCGCGGTCGACGGCAAGGTGTCGCACGGCGGCTACTGCGGACCCGCCGTCAAGCCCATCGCGCTCAACATGGTCAGCCAGATCGCCACGGACCCGCAGACGCGGGGCCTGCCCATCTCCGGCATCGGCGGCATTTCCAATTGGTCGGACGCCGTGGAGTTCATGCTGCTGGGCGCCTCCTCCGTCCAGCTCTGCACGGCGGTGATGCACCACGGCTTTCGCATCGTCGAGGACTTGAACGCCGGCCTGGCCGGCTGGATGCGGCGCAAGGGCTTTGCGCAGCTCGACGACTTCATCGGCAAGACCGCGCCGAACATCGTGGATTGGAAGCACCTCAACCTCCACCACAAGACCGTCGCCTCCATCGACAAGAGCAAGTGCATCGGCTGCGACGTCTGCTACGTGGCCTGCAACGACACCACCCACCAGTGCATCGCCATCGACGTCAAAAAGAAGAACCGCAAGCCCCACGTGGTCCAGGACGACTGCGTGGGCTGCAACCTGTGCTCCTTGGTCTGCCCGGTGGACGGCTGCATCACCATGACGCCGGTGGAGACCGGCCTTAAGCCGCTGACCTGGGAAGAGCTGACCAAGAACGGCATGAAGGGCTACGGCGAAGTCTACAGGCGGCATTGATGCCCCCCGAAACCGACAACCTGCGTTTGGAAGAGCTGCACGCGGCCGATCAGAACGACCGCGCGCGCGTGCTGACCTCGGCCAAGGACGTGGAGGCGCTTAAAAAACGCGACCTGGAGCGCCGCCGGGAAATATTCGAGATGATCGCCCGCGGCGAGATCAACACCCAAAACGACCTCTACCGCGCCGCCGTCATCTTCCTGCACGGCGCGGAGCCCAAGGATTTTCTCGCCGCGCACCGCCTGGCGGTGATGGGCGCCGTCAACGGCCACCGCGCCTCGCGCTGGCTTGCCGCCGCAAGCCTTGACCGCTTCCTGATGTCCTTGGGCCTGCCCCAGACCTACGGCACCCAGTTCGAGCACGACGCCGAGCTCAACCGCTACCAGCTGCGCCTGCCCATCGACGACGCGTCGCTGCTGCATTTTGAAAAACGCTTCTTCAACGTGCCCTCGGTGATGGAACGGCTGTCCCAGCTCAACGGCCAGATGAACCAGGACGCGGGAAGGAAGCCGGCGTGAGCCGTCACGTCTTCCGTCTCAAGGCGCGATACCGACCAAAATTGTCGACGGACGCTGGCGTCACCAAATAATGCATCGTCGTTAGGAGAGACCATGGCCCGAATCGTGAAGTGCGGACTCATCCAGGCGTCGTGCCCGTGGACGACGCCGAAATACACCTTGCCGCAGATCAAGAAGCTGATGATCGACAAGCACGTGGCCATGATCGAGACGGCCGCCAAGAAGGGCGTGCAGATGATCGGCCTGCAGGAGATTTTTTACGGGCCGTATTTCTGCGCGGAGCAGGAGACGAAGTGGTACGACACGGCCGAGCCCATCGACGGGCCGACGACGAAGCTCATGCAGAAGCTCGCCAAGAAGCACCAGATGGTGATCGTCTCGCCCATCTACGAGACGCCCTCCACCGGCACCTACTACAACACCGCCGCGGTGATCGACGCCGACGGCTCGCTCAAGGGCATTTACCGCAAAAACCACATTCCGCACTGCGCGCCGGGTTTCTGGGAGAAGTTCTACTTCAAGCCGGGCAACCTGGGCTATCCCGTCTTCCAGACGCGCTACGCGAAAGTGGGCGTCTACATCTGCTACGACCGCCACTTCCCCGACGGCGCGCGCATACTGGGCCTCAACGGTGCGGAGATCGTGTTCAATCCGTCGGCCACGGTGAAGGGCCTGTCCGAATATCTCTGGAAGCTGGAGCAGCCGGCGCACGCGGTGGCCAACCAGTATTTCGTGGGCGCGTCCAACCGCGTCGGCGTCGAAGGCCCGTGGAAGATCGGGGAGTTCTACGGCCAGTCCTACTTCTGCGACCCACGCGGCAAGCTGCTCAAGGTCGGCTCGCACGACAAGGACGAGTTGGTGATCGCGGATCTGGACTTCGACCAGATTCTGGAGGTCCGCAAGGTCTGGCAGTTCTTCCGCGACCGCCGGCCCGAGACCTACGGGGAGCTCGTTCAACAGCTGCCGTGAAGGCGCTGACCGACCTGCTGCTGGACGCGGAGATCCACGACCACTCCGAGCCGATCAGCCGGTCTCCCTACTGGAACAAGGACATCGCCCCGGTGGGCAAGGCTCACCGCACGTGGTCGACGAAGGACTACGCCGTGCTGTGGATCAGCATGAGCGCGTGCGTGCCCACCTACATGCTGGCCTCGTCGCTGATCAGCGGCGGCATGAACTGGTGGCAGGCGGTGCTCACCATTTTCCTCGGCAACGTGATCGTGCTCCTGCCCATGATCCTCAACGCGCACGCGGGCACGAAATACGGCATCCCGTTTCCCGTCTACTGCCGCCCGGCTTTCGGCCTCTTGGGCGCCAACGTCCCCGCGCTCCTGCGCGCGCTCGTGGCCTGCGGCTGGTTCGGCATCCAGACCTGGATCGGGGGGGCGGCGATCTACAAGCTGGCGGGCCTGTGGCATCCGTCCCTGCTGTCCGCGCCGCCCGTCCTGCTGGGCCTCAACGGCGGGCAGTGGGCGTGCTTTCTTTTTTTCTGGGCGATTAACATGTACGTGATCTACAAGGGCGTGGAGTCCATCCGTTTCCTGCTCAACGTCAAGGCGCCGCTGCTCATCGCGCTGGGCCTGGCCCTGCTCGCCTGGGCGTACGTCCAGGCCGGAGGCTTCGGACCCATGCTGTCGACGCCGTCCGCGTTCGCGCCGGGCCAGCCCAAGGCCGGACAGTTTTGGACGTTCTTCTTTCCCGCGCTGACGGCCAACGTGGGCTTCTGGGCCACGCTGTCGCTGAACATCCCGGATTTCTCCCGCTACGCCAAATCGCAGAAGGACCAGGTCTGGGGCCAGGCGCTGGGCCTGCCGCTGACCATGGGCCTCTACAGCTTCATCGGCGTGGCCGTGACGTCCGCCACGGTGGTCATCTACGGCAAGTCCCTCTGGGACCCCGTGGAGTTGATCGGACGCTTTCGCAACCCGCTGGTGCTGGCCTTCGCCCTGCTGTCCCTGGTGCTGGCCACCTTGGCCACCAACATCGCCGCCAACGTGGTGGGCCCGGCCAACGACATCGCGCACCTGTGGCCGGAGAAGATCGACTTCCGCCTGGGCGGCTACATCACCGGCGTGATCGGCATCCTGATCCAGCCGTGGAAGCTCATCGCGGACCCCTCCGGCTACATCTTCAAGTGGCTGGTGGCCTACTCGGCTCTGCTGGGCTCGGTGGGCGGCATACTGATCGCCGACTATTACCTGCTGCGCCGCGCCAAGCTGGACGTGCGCGAGCTCTACGAAAAAAACGGCAAATACTGGTATGCGGGCGGCGTCAACGGCACGGCGCTGGTCGCGCTCGTTCTGGGCATCGCCCCCGTGGCCCCCGGCTTTCTCGGCACCGTGGGCCTGCTGAAGGTCAACCCTTTCTGGATCACGCTGTATGACTACGCCTGGTTCATCAGCTTCGGCGCGTCTTTTGCCGCGTATCGGATCTTCATGAAGTGGGGGGAGAACACATGAGCTACGACCTGATCGTCAAGAACGGCACCGTCGTCTCCGCCTCGGACACCTTCATCGGCGACGTGGCCGTCGCGCAGGGCCGCGTCGTGGCCGTGGGAAAAATCGAGGGCGCGGCCAAGACCGTGGTCGACGCCAAGGGCAAGGTCGTGGTGCCCGGCGGCATCGACGTGCACACCCACTTCGACATGCCCTTCATGGGGGCCACCACCATCGACGACTTCACCTCCGGCTCCACCGCCGCGGCCTGCGGCGGCACCACCACCGTCGTGGACTTCGCCATTCAAAAGAAGGGCGAGACGTTCCGCCACGCGCTCGACGACTGGCACCGGCGCGCCGACGGACGCTGCGCGGTCGACTACGGGTTCCACATGATCGTGGTGGACTTCCCCGAGAAGGCCGAGAAGGAAATGGACAAGCTCGTCGACGAGGGCGTCTCCTCGTTCAAGCTGTTCATGGCCTACCCCGGCATCTTCATGAGCGACGACTCCACCATCTTCCGCGCGCTGCTGCGCACCAAGGACAACGGCGGCACCATCTGCATGCACGCCGAGAACGGCTCCGTCATCGACGTTCTAGTCAAGAAGGCCATGGCCGCGGGCAAGATCAGCCCCGAGTGGCACGCGCTCACCCGCCCCATGACCGCGGAGGCCGAGGCCACGCATCGCGCCATCGCGCTGGCGGAGATCGCGGGCGTGCCGATCTACTTCGTGCACCTCTCCGCCGGCGACGCCATGGAGGAGGTGCGCGCGGCGCGCGCGCGCGGCCTGCCGGTGTTCGCGGAGACCTGCCCGCAATATCTCTATCTGTCCGAGGACGACTATCGCCGCCCCGGCTTCGAGGGCGCGAAGTTCGTCATGTCCCCGCCGCTGCGCCCGGAGGGGAACTCCGAGCGCCTGTGGCGGGGACTGGCGCGCAACGACCTGCAGGTCGTCTCCACGGACCACTGCTCGTTCTGCATGAAGGCCGGCGCCAACCAGCCCGGCAAAGAATTAGGCAAGAAGGATTTCTCGAAAATTCCCAACGGCGCGCCCGGAGTCGAGTACCGCATGCTCCTGCTCTGGGACGCCGTGCAGAAGGGCCGCATCACCGAAAACCGCTTCGTCGAGATCACCGCCACGGCCCCGTCGAAGTTGTTCGGCCTCTATCCGCGCAAAGGCCACCTCAACCCCGGCGCCGACGCCGACATCGTCATCATCGACCCCAACAAGCCGCACACCTTCTCGCTCAAGAACCACCACTCCGCCGCCGACTACAATCCCTACGAGGGCGTCACGGTCAAAGGCTCCATCCGCGACGTGTTCTCGCGCGGCGACGCGCTCATCGAGGGCGGCAAATGGGTCGGCTCGACGCGCCACGGCAAGTTCCTCAAGCGCACGCCGAGGACTTTTTGAGAGGGCCCGCCGGCGTTCTGCTCTGCGCGATCTTCGCCTCCGCGACGTGGGCCGGCTGCGCCGATCCGGGCAGCCTCGCGGGCGGCGGCGCCTTCGGCGGCGGCATGATGGCGGCAGCACCCGCTGCCGACGCCGGCAACGCCGCGCCCACCAGCGGCCTGCAGGGAAATTTGATGCAGTCGTTGGTCGCCGCGCAGCTGGCCGCGCGGCAGGCTCAAGCCCCGGCGCAGGCGAACGCCGACGCGTCCGAGCCCTCCGCGCTCCATGACGCGGCGCGCGACTGCGACGTGGCGCGGCTGAACCAATTGCTGGACGCGGGCGGCAACGTCGACGCGCGCCTGCGCGGCACCGGAGATCAGGTTTCCGAAGGCATGACGCCGCTGATGACGGCCGCGAAGTCCGACCAGCTCGACTGCGTGCGCCTACTGCTGGCCCGCGGCGCGCGCGTCGACGCGCAGAGCCGCTGGGGCTGGACGGCGGAGAACTACGCCGATCACTTCCACGCCAGCGCGGACGTGCGCGCGATGCTGCACAACGCCTACCTTGAAGCGCACCCCGAGACCGCCGCCGCTCCCGCAACGCCCGCCGCCGCGGCGGACGCCCCGGTCGCCGCCGCGCCTTCCGCTCCGGCCGCCCCCGTCTCCGACGCGGACGCGACCGGTCCGCGGGCCGCCGAACGCCCGCACGACTACGCCCTGGTCATCGGCATCGAGAAATACTCGCGCGTGCCCGACGCGCGCTTCGCCGAGCACGACGCCGACGCGATGAAGAACCATCTGATCGCGCTCGGCTACCCGGAGCGCAACATCATACTGCTCAAGGGCGGCCATGCCACCCGCGGCGAGGTGCAGGGCTACGTGGAGGAATGGCTGCCCCGCAACGTGGGACCGCAGTCCGAGGTCTTCGTCTATTTCTCCGGCCACGGTTCTCCGGACCCGAAGAACGGCGACGCCTACCTGGTGCCCTGGGACGGCGACCCCATGTTCCTGAAGTCCACGGCCTACCCGCTCAAGAGCCTCTACGCATCCCTGGGGAAACTCAACGCCCGGCGCGTGCTGATCGCGCTGGACTCCTGCTTCTCCGGCGCGGGGGGACGCTCCGTGCTGGCCGACGGCGCGCGCCCGCTGGTCTCCCGAGTGGACACGACCGCGGCGCCCGCGCGCGTGACCGTGCTGAGCGCCGCCTCCGGCGACGAGATCACGGGCACCATCGACTCTCAAGGCCACGGCGCGTTCACCTACTATCTGCTGAAATCACTCAACGACGGCAAGCTCACCGCGCGCGCCGCATACCGTGAACTCAAGCCGCGAGTCGAAGACGAGGCGCACCGCCAGAACCGCGAGCAAACGCCGCTGCTGCTGGGCGCGGACGCGCCCTTTTAATTCCCATTGTTCCAACCGCCGCGCACGATGCTAGAATAAGGTCATCATGAAGGCACTCGCCCCGATAGCGGCCGCCGTTTTTTCCGCGTTCCTGCTTGCGGCCTGCGCCGAACAGCCCGTGTTCCAGAGCGCGGCGTCGCCCCTCTCGGCCCCGGCCGCCGCGCCGCAGGTGGTGCAGGCCTACCAGCCCTCTTCGGCCGTCTCCGCGCCGAACCCGCCGCCCGAGCCTGCGCCGGCGCCTGAGGCCGAAGCCGCTCCTGCCGCGCAAGCGGCCGCGCCAGCCGAGGAGGCGTCTGCCGGAGCCGGGCTTGTCGGCCTGCGCATCGGCGTGGTCCGCGGAGGCGTCGCGGTGGCGTCGGTGACGCCGGGCTCGTCGGCGGACCAGGCCGGAGTACAGGTGGGAGACCTGGTGTTGGCCGTGGACGGCGCCCGCACCGGCCCCATGACCTTGGCTCAGATCGCCGGCCGCGTGCGCGGCCCCGCGGGAACCTCGGTCACGATGACGTTCCAGCGCGCAGACGGCGCGCCCTTCGACAAAACCCTGCTGCGCCGCGGCGCGGCCGCCGTTGCCGCGGCGCCGGCCGCGGCCGTCTCCGCACCGGCGGCGTCAGCGTACGCCGACGACTCCTCCGGAGACGACGCGGACCTGGACGCGCGCCTCCTGCCTTGAAAATTGCCAGTCACACTGGTCATTTCCAAGGATGAATTTTCGGCGGTCCGCATGCGCCTTCCGCATGCGCCTATTGTATCCCCGACGCCGCGGCAGCGGCCGCGGCGCGACGGCTTGGAGTCGGCCGCGAACTGATATAATCTAGCAACACGCACACCGGAGGCAACATGTCCACCGCCACGAAGCCCGAAATCTCCGCCGCCGTTCTTCAGCAGTTCATCGCCGGGCGCTGGGTCGACGGCTCGTCGACCAAGCAGATCGTCTCCACCAACCCCGCCGACTCGCGCCAGGTGCTGGCGACCTTGCGCGGCGCCGACCGCGCCGACGCGCTGCGCGCCATCGAGGCCGCGCACCAGGCCTTCCCGGCCTGGCGCGACACTCCGGCGCCGGTGCGCGGGCGCATTCTGGCCAAGGCCGCCCAACTTTTACGCGCGCGCAAGGAGGAACTGGCGCGGCTCATGACGCGCGAGGAGGGGAAAATCCTTCCCGAGGCGCTGGGCGAGATGGAGAAGGGCATCACCTTGATCGAGTGGTTCGCCGGCGAGGGCCTGCGCCTGGGCGGCGTGACCATGCCCTCGGAGCTGCCCAAGAACATCCTCTACACCACCCGCCACCCGCGCGGCGTCGCCTCCATCATCACGCCGTGGAACTTCCCGTTCGCCATTCCCGCGTGGAAGATCGCGCCGGCGCTGGTCTCCGGCTGCACGGTGGTCTTCAAGCCCGCGTCCTTGGTGCCCGCCATGGCCGTGGAGTTCGTCAAGATACTGGACGAGGCCGGCATCCCCAAGGGCGTGATCAACCTGGTGCTGGGTTCGGGGGCGGCGATGGGCGACGTGCTGGTCGAGGACCCGCGCGTGAAGGTGGTCTCCTTCACCGGGTCCAACGAGATCGGCCGGCGCGTGCACACGATCTGCGGCGCGCGCGGCGTGCCCGTGACCTGCGAGATGGGCGGCAAGAATCCGGCGGTCGTCTGGGGCGACGCGGACCTGGACCTGGCGCTGGGCGGAGTCATGAAGGGCGCCTTCGGCTCCACGGGCCAACGCTGCACGGCCACCTCGCGGCTGATCCTGGACGAGCGCATCGCCGACAAGTTCCTGGCCATGCTCTTGGCCGAGGTCAAGAAGATCAAGCTCGGCGACGGGCTTGAGGCGGGCATCGGTATGGGACCGGCGGTCGACGAGTCCCAGCTCAAGACGGACCTGGACTACATCGAGATCGGCAAGAAGGAGGGGGCGAAGCTTCTGTGCGGCGGCGCGCGCCCTCAAGGTGAGGCGTTCGCGCACGGCTGTTTCGTGGAGCCCACCGTGTTCGACCGCGTGAACCCGAAATCCCGGCTGTGGCAGGAGGAAGTCTTCGGGCCGGTGCTGGCCGTGGCGCGCGCGAAGACTTTCGACGAAGCGCTGGAGCTGGCCAACGACTGCGCCTTCGGCCTGACCTGCGCCGTCTACACGCAGGACCTGACCTTGGCCATGCGCTTCTCGGAGAAGATCGAGGCGGGCATGGTCCACGTCAACAGCCCCACCATCGGCGGCGAGGCGCAGGTCCCCTTCGGCGGCGTCAAGGGCTCCGGCGTGGGCGAGCGCGAGATGTCCAAGGAAGGCCTGCACTTCTACACCGAGCTCAAGACCGTGTTCCTGGACTACACCGGCGAGCGCCGCAGTTCGAACATCTACTGAAACTGGAAGCGCCGAGGCACGCAAATCCCGTGCGGAAGATGCTCCGCGCCTCTTCGGTCGCGCTCTTGCTCGCCGGATGCGCGGTTCCGTCGATCAAACAGATGTCGCCGTCGCTCGGCAAGTCGGCCGTCATTGAAACGGCGGCCTCCGCTGAAATCGTCAAAATTGACGAGCGGCTGAACCTCCTCTATTTTTTCCCCTGGAAAAGCGCGGCCTTGACGGAGGGCGAGCATGTCCTGTTCTTTTTTTGCGGGCCGCCCATAAAGGCTATTCGCACTTACAAATTCACCGCGCAGCCCGCCCACGTCTATCGGCTCGAGTGCAAGCATGTTTCGTTCGGCCCACTACGGGGCGAGAACACGCGCATAGTCGATGTCCAGACGGGCGCGGATGTCGGCCGAATCCTCAGCGCCAGCGGGGACGCGGTTATTGAGAGCGCGCCTGAATCGGTGGATTACCCCCTTTTCAAGTGGCGGCCTACAAATAATGCCGGCTGGTACATCCTGAGACGCGACGCTTACGGCATCTCATTGCTGCAGGCAGGCGAAAATACGGACGGACTCTATGCCGTCAACATCGGAACGATGACGCTCCCCGAATTCGGCAAGCGTGACGACTTCCTTGCCTTCGTCGGCCGCCAGGAACCCTCCGCCCTCGACCCGCGGCGGTTCCAAGTTCTCCAGGACAGCGTGACCTACCAGGTCGGACAACCCGGACCCTGCGCAATGATTCATCGCAAGGCAATAGATGACGAGCCCGACACCGCGCGAGATTTGCCGTCGAGCCTGGCGAATGCGCTTGGGCGGAAGATCGGCACGGTACCGCCGCTCATTTTCGAGAGCTACGGATATGTTTGCCGCTCCAGGCGCGATAGAAGGATCGCGATCGTCTTCTTTTTTTCGCACCAATACTACGACGGCCAACAGGTTGGATCTTTGCCTGAACGGGCGCAGAACGCGTTCAATCGTCTAGAACTATGATCCTTGCACCGGACCTGCCGGGTCGCATGATAGTTCGAGGACGCCTTCCAGAGAAGCTGGTCACTCCATGCGCGATGAAGAAATAAATCTAGCGGGATTGTTGAAAGGTCGAACCTTGGCCGAATTTTTATCTAGTGGCAAGAGCGGTCGATTTATCACATCCGAGCAATTTCTTGTCCATCTGGATGAAGGCCTCTGGCATACAACATCGCCCATTCGTTATGACGGCATCCTCAACGCCAAGGCGATCCTCCCAGAACCGGTCATATCGGACTCTGAGCGCTGGAATACGGCCGCAGGACCAGAATCTGATCGGGCATCGTCAACTCCCCACAACTATGTATTATTACACTATGGGAACTATGGAGCGGTTGAAGCTGGCACCTGGTTATACGGGCAGCGCCCAACGCACCGACATCCTCGTCGTAGACGAATTTTACTGACGAGCCTCGAAAAGGAGAAAATTTATGAAGCATAAACCGCCGACAAAGCCCGCCCCTGCCGCGTCCAAGATATCCACCGTGCCTTCGGCCGCGGAGACCGCCGCGATCCGCGCCAAGCACCTCCTGCCCCTGCCCGGCCCCATGTTCTCAAAGCCCGTGCAGATCGTGGAGGGGAAGATGCAGTTTCTCTACGATGAAAACGGCAAGCAATATCTGGACGGCTTCGCGGGCGTGGCCACGGTCTCCATCGGCCACTCGCATCCGCACTTCGTTCAAGCGCTCAAAAACCAGATCGACAAGCTCCAGCACAACCCGCCGCTCTACCTGCACCCGGCCGTGGGCGCGTTCGCCAAGCGCCTGGCCGACAAAGCCAAGACCGTCAACCCGGACATGGACGTGTGCTTCTTCACCAACTCCGGCTCCGAGGCCAACGAGATGGCCGCCCTGCTCGCCAAGGCCCATACCGGCCGCCACGAGTTCGTCGCCGTCCAGCGTTCCTATCACGGCCGGACCTTGCTCACCGTGGCCCTCACCGGCCAGCACAACTGGCGCAATCAAGCGCCCTATCCCGCGGGCGTCAGCTTCACGCCCACCGATTACGCCTACCGCTTCAACGGGACCGCTCCGCAGTCGACGGAGGCCGCGCTCAAGGGCCTGGCCGAGACGCTCAAGACCTCGACCCAAGGAAAGATCGCGGCGTTTTTCGCCGAGACGATCATGGGCGTGGGCGGCGCCATCACGCCGGGCAAGGAGTATTTCCCGCAGGCCGTGGAACTGGTGCACAAGCACGGCGGGCTGTTCATCTGCGACGAGGTGCAGGCCGGCGTGGGCCGCACCGGAAAACACTACTTCGGCATCCAGCACTGGGGGGCCAAGCCCGACATCCTGGTCATGGCCAAGGGCCTGGCCAACGGCTATCCCATCGGCGCCGTGATCACCACGCCCGAGATCGCCGCCTCGGTCAAGGGCATGCTCCACTACAACACCTTCGGCGGCGGGCCCATGGCCATGGCCGCGGCCGACGCCGTGATGGACGTGGTGGAACGGGAAAACTTGGCCGACAACGCGCAGAAGGTGGGCGCGCGCCTGTGGTCCGCTCTCAAGGAAATCCAATCCCGCGACGAGCGCGTGGGCGACGTACGCGGCATGGGCCTGATGCTGGGAGTGGAGCTGGTCAAGTCCGGCAAAACCAAGGAACCCGCGCCGGAGCTGACCGCGGCGGTCGTCGAGAGAATGAAGGACCTCGGCGTGCTGGTGGGCAAGGGCGGCCTTGAGGGAAACACCGTGCGCATCAAGCCGCCGCTGTGCCTGACCGCCGCCGACGTGGACCGCATCGCCAACGCGTTCCAGGCCGCGCTGAAAGGCGCCTGAACGAAATTCCAAGTCCTGTTGACTGCCGCGCGTCGACTTCTTAAAATAATCTAATTCCTTAGGCCGTATCTCAGGAGGGAAACCATGTTCACCTCATTTAGAAAAACGTTGGCGTTGGCGGCGACCGTCTTAATTTTCGGGGCGGGTCACGCCCGTGCAAATCTTTCTGGAAGCACGATTAGTAATAGTGCATTTAACACGATTCCCGTAACGGTCGTCGGCACAACCAAAGCAACGGTCATGGTTAATGGGCAGCCGTATAAGCCCGGGGCGACGATCCAGCCCGGCCAGTCGATCACGGTGACGGGCGGGTCGGCTGTACTCGACATTGGGACAACCGAAGTCACCGCGAACGATGGGAGCTCGATGCAAATGCATGCGGGGAGTCAGGGCGATCCCTGGAGTGGTATTCCGCCTGTTGACCCCAGCTTCTCTCTTACAAAGGGAACGATCAACGTAATTGGTTCAACATTATCCTCTGGATCCATACTCTCCACCGTTGAAGATAATGCTTATACTGCGGTACTTGTTGCAGAAGGGGATCTAGGCCTTTATACCGATAACAAAGAACTTATCAACGAGGTCGTCAATCTCGTTCCAACCCCGGCGCAGGCGTCGGCGGTGATATCGCCGTCCGCCCCGCATTAGTCTTCACGCAAACAGATACAACAACGGTCGAAAGATTGGCGCGCGCCGGAAGTAGTTGCGGATGCGGCTTAAAGTTCGCGCGTTTGACGGCATCGGCATTGTCGGCACTCTTGGCGGCGTGCGCCGCGTATGTGCCGCGGGCGCAGTTCACGTGTCCAAGCGGGGTGCTCGTCTCGCTGAACCCCGAAACGACGGCTTGCAAGATGGACGCCGCGCCACCGTCGCCCGCAGGCGACTGCCGGACGGTTTATGTTTATTGGCCGAACGGCGCGGGGAATCACAGTTCGTTTTTGATTCAGCGCCAGGATTTTCCTGTCCCGGAGGCCGTCGTCGTTTCGACGGGGGCCGATGCGCACGCGGGTTTTGTCGGAACACTGACGGGCCTGCCCACGGATTGGGTGGAGGTGGGCTTCGGCAACCTGGACCATTACCTGGCTGGACTTACGGGGAAGGATTTCCCCTGGTGGAAAATAGCCGCCGCGACCCGCGGGGCCGTGCAGGTCCGGCCATTTCCATTGGGAGGCTCTCCCGCGCGTTGGCTCAGCCCTAACATGATGTTTTTTCCCGTCGATCTGCCGGAGGATCGCTATACAGTCCTCATGAACTACATCTCCGCCTCATTCGCGCGTGGAAGGGACGGCACCCCCATTCTGGAAGACGGGACGCACGGGTCGGGCATCTATCTCTCCACGCTGACCTACAGCTACCGCCGCTTTTGCAACAGTTGGCTGCTCCAAGGACTGAAGGTGGCAGGATTTCCCACGGACACCTGGATGCCCCATCAGGATTCGGTGAAGGAATGGTTTCGCGAGGACTATCGCGAGCCGGCCGCCTGCGCGAGGCCGGCTCGTGATGCCGCGTCCGCCCGATGAGATGGGCCGCGGCCCTGGCCTGCGCGCTGGCCGCCTGCGCGCCCCGCTCCTCCCTGTTTCCCGTGAGGTTGTGCGGTACGGGCCCGATGTCCCCGGCGCGCGCGCGGAGACTGCGCGCGGCGGCCATGCGCGTGGGTCTGTCCACGGCGGGGGACGCCACCTGCGCAGAAGCGGCGAACGTCCCTCCCGCGCCGGCCATGCTCCCCGTCTTCGATCCTCGCGACGGCCGACCCGTCGGCGCCATGCGGCTCGGACTCCAAAGCTACTGCGCTCTCTTGGACGGAGTCGGCGGACTGTTCTACTCCGTGCCGGCGCAAAAGGACGAGGCCCCGCCCGAACAATGGATAGCGCTCCGTCTGGTGGCCGAACAGATGAGCGCCCTTCAGCAGATACTGACGGGTGGCCGCGCTTGGGCTGCGCCGTTCGGGCCTCTGCCCGAGGGTCTGCGCGCGCGCGCCTGGCGCTACCACGGCCGCGATTACGTGATCGTCGCGGACCTGGGTCGCGACTCCTTGAAGATTCCGGTGCAACTGCTGGAGCCGCGCTGGCGGCTGCTGTTCCAGCGCCGCCGCGACGTCCAAGATGTTCTGCCTTTCGCCGGCGACGGCTGGTACATGGCCCCGTTCCAAGTCCTGGTCTTCGAAAGCCGGCCAAGCCTTTTCGGGCTGAGTTTTTAGTCGCGCTTCGCGCGTCAACGCGCCCGGCGTTTGATACTATCTCGTCCATGTCCGCCAAAACGACGGCTCTCATCGCGCTGGAAGAGAAATACGGAGCGCACAACTACCACCCGCTGCCGGTGGCGCTGACGCGCGGCAAGGGCGCCCTCGTCTGGGACGCGGATGGAAAAAAATATTTCGACTTTCTCTCCGCGTACTCCGCGCTGAACCAGGGCCACAACCACCCCAAGATCGTGGCCGCGGCCAAGGCGCAGTTGGGACGCCTGACGTTGACCTCACGCGCGTTCCACAACGACAAGCTGGGCGCGTTCTTGAAGCTGCTCTGCGAGACCACGGGCATGGAGCGCGCCCTGCCCATGAACTCCGGCGCGGAGGCCGTGGAGACCGCGATCAAGGCCATGCGCCTGTGGGGCTACCGCTCCAAGGGCGTGGACCAGGACCGCGCCGAGATCATCGTCTGCGAAGGAAACTTCCACGGCCGCACCACCACCATCGTCGGCTTCTCCTCGGACGAGGGCTCCTGGAACGGCTTTGGCCCCTCCACGCCGGGCTTCGTGAAGGTCCCGTTCGGCGACGCCGACGCGCTCAAGGACGCGATCAACGCCAACACCGTGGGCTTTCTCTTCGAGCCTATCCAAGGGGAGGCCGGCGTGATCCTGCCGCCGCCCGGCTATCTCAAGAAAGTCCGCCGCCTCTGCTCGACCTACCGCGTCTTGATGTGCGCCGACGAGATCCAGTCCGGCCTAGGGCGCTCCGGCGCGCTGTTCGCCTGCGATCACGACGGCATCAAGCCCGACCTCTACGTGCTGGGCAAGGCGCTGTCGGGGGGACTCTATCCCATCTCCGCGCTGGTCGGAGGCGAGGACGTGCTGGGCTTGTTCACGCCCGGCACGCACGGCTCCACCTTCGGCGGCAACCCGCTGGCCGCGGCCATCGGCGAGGCCGCGCTGCGCGTCATCCTCTCCGAGAAGCTGCCCGCGCGTTCGGCGCGCCTGGGCGCCCTGTTCCTGTCGCGCCTGAAGACCTTGCGCCACCCGAAGCTCAAGGAAGTCCGCGGCCGCGGCCTGATGCTGGCCATGGAGTTCACCGAGCCCGTCCGCCCGCTGGTCCTGGACCTGATGAAGCGCGGGCTGCTGGCCAAGGACACGCATGAGAACACGTTGCGCCTCGCCCCGCCGCTGGTGATCTCCGAAAGCCAGCTCGCCGCCGCCTTCCGCGTAATTTCCGCGGCACTCGCAGCCTTGCCCGAATGACCGCGCCGTCTTTCGGCCTGTGCGGCTCCTGCCGCCACGCCCGGCGCCTGACCGCGACTTCCGGCGCGCAGTTCGTGCAGTGCCGCCTGGCCGAGAGCGACCCGCGCTTCGCCAAGTGGCCGCGCCTGCCCGTGCTCACGTGCGCCGGCCACGAGAGCGGCGAGGGCGAGGCGGTGGTATAATGCCGGCCGTGGCCGACGACAACCTGCTGGAGCTCGGGCCCGTCAGCAAGTCCTTCGGCTCGACGCCCATCCTGCGCGACGTAACCCTCAGCGTGCGCCGCGGCGAGTTCATGACCTTGCTGGGACCCTCGGGCTGCGGCAAGACCACGACCTTGCGCATCATCGCGGGCTTCGAGAGCCCGGACACGGGACGCGTGAAGCTCGACGGCGCGGACGTGACCGACCAGCCGCCCTACGAGCGCGACGTGCACACGGTCTTCCAGCACTACGCGCTGTTTCCGCATCTGGACGTGGCCGGCAACATCGCCTTCGGCATGAGGATGGACAAGGTGCCCGAGGCCGAAATACGCCGGCGCATCCCGGAGGCGCTGGCCATGGTCAAGCTGTCCGGCTACGAGACGCGCCGCGTGGGCTCCCTGTCCGGCGGGCAGATGCAGCGCGTGGCCTTGGCGCGCGCCATCGCGGGACGTCCCGCGGTGCTTCTGCTCGACGAGCCGCTGGGCGCGCTGGACCTCAAGCTGCGCAAGGAGATGCAGCTGGAGCTCAAGAATCTTCAGAAGAAGATCGGCCTGGCCTTCGTCTACGTCACCCATGATCAGGAAGAGGCGATGACCATGTCCGACCGCATCGCCGTCTTCAACGGAGGGCGCATCGAGCAGTTGGGCACCCCGGGGGAGATCTACGAGTCCCCGCGCACCAGCTTCGTGGCCGACTTCATCGGGGGGGCCAACATCTTCACCGCGAAGGTCCTGCCCGGCGCCGCCGGCCGCGCGCACCTGCTGCTTGAAGACGAGCACGAACTCGACGTGCCGCTCGACGCGCACGAGACCCTGCCCGCGCCCGGCCGCAAGGTCAAGGTCGCCATCCGCCCCGAACGAGTGAAGGTGTTCTACAAAGACGAACTGCCGTTCGGCGCCCTGCGCTTTGACGCGGTGCTCCAGGACTCGATCTTTCTGGGCGACGGTTGCCAGATCTACCTGCGCATGTTCAAGAAGGCCCCCGAGCGCCTGACCGTGGCCCTGGCCGGCGGCGACCGCTACGCGGTGCACGACGACCTGGGCGTGCCCGTCATCGCCGCGGTCCAGCCCGAGGACGTCTACATCCTGGAAAGCGATGGCGACTGACGTCTCCCGCCGCGATTTCGTCAAGGCCGCTTTGCTGGCACCGCTCCTGCCGTCCCTGCTGGCCGCCTGCCGCCGCGCCGACCGGGGGCCCGTCGTCAACTTCTTCAATTGGTCGAACTACATCGGCAAGGACACGTTGCCGAACTTCACCAAGGAGACCGGCATCGCCGTGCGCTACGATCTGTTCGCCGACGAGGAGGAGATGTTCGCCAAGCTGCGCGCCGGCGCGGCCGGCTACGACCTGATCGTCGTCGGCGACTACCTGATCCCGCGCTTTCGCGCGCTGAACATGATCGACCCCGTGCCGCCGGGCGTGCTCAAGAACCAGGGCAACCTGGCGCCCGGCTTCCGCCACCCTCCCTACGATCCCGACGAGGCCACCGTGCCCTACCTGTGGGGTACCACCGGCATCGCCTACAACCGCAAGACGCTGAAGACCAAGCCGACCTCGTGGTGGGATCTCTGGGACCCCAAGTATAAAGACCGCCTGTCCATGCTGGACAACGTGCGCGACTGCGTGGCGCTGGCCATGCAGCTCTTGAACATACCGCAGACCACCAGCGATCCCGCCGATTTTAAAAAAGTGCGCGATCTGCTGGTGCGCCAGAAGCCGCTGGTCAAGATGTACTCCAGCACGTCCTATTTGAACAGCCTGGTGGCCGGAGAGATCGACCTGGCCATGACCTGGTCCGGCGACCTGTTCCAAGCCGCCAAGGACAACCCCGACCTGGACTATTGCCTGCCCAAGGAAGGCACCTACATGTGGGTGGACTGCCTGGCCCTGATGCGCGGCTCCCGCCACCGCGAGAACGCCCTGCGCCTGATCGACTATCTGCTGGAGCCGCAAGTCGCCGCCGACAACGCCAACTACGTGCGCTACGCCTCGCCCAACGCGAAGGCCTGGCCGCTGGCCGACCCGGTCCTGCGCCGCGACCCGCGCGTCTATCCGCCGCCCAAGCGCATGGCCGAACTGAAGATGCACCACGTCCTCGACCCCGAGCAGACGGAGTTGTGGAACCAGACCTGGGCCGACGTCAAGGTGGCGTGAAGACGCTCGACCGCGGCTTGTCGTGGCTGCTCGCCGGCCGCCGCTCGGCCGCCAGCCACCTCCTGCTATCACCCGCGGCGGCGTGGCTGATCGTATTCCTCGTGCTTCCCGCGCTCGGCCTGGTCGCGCTGTCGTTGGCCCGCAACGGCGCCTACGGCACGGTGGTTTGGTCGTTGAATCTGGACAACTACCAGCGCGCCGTCGATCCGCGCTACGTGCCCGTGCTTCTGCGCACGCTGGCCTTTGCCGGGGCGACGACGGCGCTGTGCCTGGTCCTGGGATATCCTCTTGCCTACTTCCTGAGCTTCCGCGCCGGCCGCTTTCGCGGCGCGCTGATCATCGCGCTGATGGTGCCGTTCTGGACCTCGGCGTTGGTCGCGTTCTACAGCTGGATGGTGATCCTCGGCAAGGAGGGCCTGCTCAACACCGCGCTGCTGCGCTTCGGCTTCATCTCCGCGCCCCTGGGCATTCTCTACACGCCGTTCTCGGTCCTGCTGGGCCTGGTCTACTTCTATCTGCCCTTCACCGTTCTGCCTCTGTACGGCTCGCTTGAGAAAATCCCGCGCTCCTACGTGGAGGCCGCCTACGACCTGGGCGCCGGCCGCTGGACCGCGTTTCTCAAGGTCACCTTGCCGCTCTCCCTGCCCGGCGTGATCGCCGGCGCTCTGCTGACCTTCATCCCGTGCCTGGGAGACTTTCTGACCGCGGAACTGCTGGGGGGGCCGCGCTACTACCTGCTGGGCAACTTGATCTCCAATCAATTCCTGATGGCGCAGGACTGGCCGTTCGGCGCGGCGCTGACCACGCTCCTGCTGGCCGGGATGATCGGCGGGTTGTGGGCCTACCGCCGCTGGGAGCCGGACGCATGAAAAAAGGCCGCGGGCTGGCGCTGTACTGCGCCGGGCTGTACGCTTTTCTTTATATCCCGCTGGCCGTGATGACCGTGTTCTCCTTCAATAACGCCCACCGCAACGTCGTGTGGCTGGGCTTCACGCTCAAGTGGTATGCGCGGCTGTGGAAGGACGCCGACTTGATGAACGCGATGCTCACCTCGGTGGAGCTGGCCGCCGCGGCGGCGGCCATCGCCGCGGTGCTGGGCGTGCTGGCGTCCTACGCGCTGACGCGTCACAAGAACTTCCACGGCCGCGAGGGCTACGCGGCCCTGCTCGACGCCCCGCTGATGATTCCCGAGGTCGCCCTCGGCGTGGGCCTGCTGAGCTTCCTGGTGCGCGCCGGCTTCGAGCTGAACTTCGGCGCGCTGGCCTGCGCCCACGCACTGATCTGCCTGCCCTACAGCGTGGGCGCGGCGCGCGCGCGGCTCAAGTCCATCGGCGGCGAGCGCCTGGAGGAGGCCGCCATGGACTTGGGCGCCAGCGAATGGGCCGCCTTCGTCAAGGTCACCCTGCCTCTGCTGGCCCCCGCCATCGTCTCCGGCTCCCTGCTGGCCTTCACCGTCAGCTTCGAGGATTTCGTGACCTCGTTCTTCCTCGCCGGCATCGGCATCGTGACCTTGCCCATCAAGATCTACGCGATGATGAAGTTCGGCGTCACGCCCGAGATCAACGCCCTCTCCGTCGTCCTGCTGGCCGCCACCTTCATCTTGCTCGGCCTCAACGCCTGGCTGGCCGTGCGCACCGGCGAAGCCACGCGGCTCTGAAACATACGTCAGCGGGCCGATCTGTTGCGCCCCACGAAGGAAGGATCACGCACGACGGGTCAAGCGGACCTCCGGGAGGCTCTAATGGACATCGGCAAACTGACTCAGTATCTCTCCGGGATGTCGCGCGCGCTCAGCGCGGAGCAAGCACCTGAGCTACGGCGCTTTCCCTTTGTCGCCATATCCCGGCAAACCGGCGCAGGCGGCCACTCATTGGCCGAAGCCATACTGACGGAACTGGAAAAACGAACGGACGGAGATCTTTTCTCCGGCTGGCAGATGTTCGACGAGGAGATTTGCCGGAAGATCGCCGCCAATCCAAGGCTCAAGGTGCTCATGGATTCGCTGCTCACGGAAAAGTTTCGCTCGGGCATGGAGGACTTTTTGACGCACGCCATCGCCGGAGTCAGCACTCAAGACCAGGTGATCGGAGAGATATTCCGCATGTTCCGTGACGTGGCCGCGGCGGGCAAATGCGTGCTCGTCGGGCGCGGCGCGGCCTCCCTGATGAGGCGAAACCCTCGCGGCGTCTTCGTGCGCGTGATCGCTCCTATCGAAGCGCGGACGGCCCGCATGATGGCCCGGCTCAACACGAGCCGGGAAAACGCGCTCCTGCACATTCAACAGCAGGACGCCGACCGCGCCCGGCTGGTGCGGCATTATTTCGGACAAGACGTCGGCGATCCTCTGCACTACGACTGCGTTTGGAACACGGGCAACGTACCCGTCGAACTGGCGGCCCGTGCGATCGTCGTCTTGATCGAGGAGCGGGCCCGCGCCAGGCTCCCGCTCGCGCGCTAAAAGTCGGTCAGATCCCGCGGCGGCAGAGCCGCGCGCACCGCGTTGAGCACGGCGGCCAAGTCGATGATTTCTTGAAGGATCGCGCCCTCGAGCGGCGACAGGCGTCCGGACGCCGCCAACGCCATGCCCACAGCACTCAGCGCCATGCCGCCGATCGCGCTCTGCAAAGCGATGCGCCGCATGCGCTCGCCGATATGGATCAACTCGTCGACTTTTTCGATCGACGCGGTCATGATCACCGCGCCCGCGGCCTGCGCGCTCACGTCGCTGTCATGGCCGATGGCGACGCCGACGTTGGCGGCGGCCAGAGCCGGCGCGTCGTTGATCCCGTCGCCGACGAACAACGTCTGCGCGGCCGCGGTCTCCACGCGCACGATCTCCAACTTCTGCTCCGGAGAGCGTTCGGCCCTAATCTCCCGAACGCCGACGCTGCGCGCCAGGTCCCGCACCGCGGACTCGCGATCGCCCGAAACAATGAGCACGCGGTCGACGCCGTGCTTCGGCGTCAGGTGCGCCAAAAATGGGCGGCTTTCCGGCCGCGCTTCATCTCGAAAACGCAGCGTGGCGGCCGGAGCCCCGTCCAACAGGACGACGCACTCCAGGCCCGGCGCCGGGGGCGGCAAGGCGGCGCGCGCCGCCGCCGCGACTGCGCCGCGCCCGATGACGCGCACGTCCCGCCCGCCGACGACTCCGGACAGCCCGTGACCCGGCTCCTCCGAAACGCCGGAAGCCTCTTCCAAGGCCAGCCCGCGAGACTCGGCGCCCGTCACCACGGCGCCCGCCAGAGGATGGCGCGAGTAGCGCTCCAGGCTGGCGGCCAGGCGCAAGGCCTCGGTCCCGTCCGCGCCCTCAAACGGCAGGATCTCGGTTAGTGACGGGCGGCCGAAGGTCAAGGTTCCCGTCTTGTCCAGGATCACGGTCCGGCAACGGCCAATGCGCTCGAGTATGGCCGGGTTTTTGATGATGATGCCGCGCGAGGCCGCCAGTGAAACCGCCCCGATCACGGCCACGGGAATGGCAATCAGCAGCGGGCACGGCGTGGCCACGACGATCACCGCCAGGAAGCGCCCGGGCTCGCCCGTTGCGGCCCACGCCGCCCCGGCGATCGCCAGCGCCAGCGGCGTGTAGAATGCGGCCAGGCGGTCTCCCAGGCGTCGCAGCTGCGGACGGCCGTTCTCCACGTCCTTCATCACGCGCATGATGCCCGCGTAGCGCGAGTCCGCCGCGCGTCTTCCCGCGCGCACGACCAGAGCTCGCGCCCCGTTGACCGCGCCGGAGAGCACCGCCGAACCTGGCGCCTTCTCGATTTGATAGGGCTCGCCGGTCAGGTAGGCCTCGTCCATGCTCCCGCGGCCTTCCAGCACGGCGCCGTCCACCGGACAGAGTTCATGCGGAAGCACGACCAACTCGTCGCCGGCGGCGATCTGGGAGACTTCGATGTCGGTCAGGCCTTCCGGGCCGCGCCGATGCGCGACCTGCGGCATGCGCCGGGCCAGCGCGTCCAGCACGGACGACGCTCGGCGCGAGGCCGCGCGTTCCAGCCCCTGGCCTCCGGACAGCATCAGAACGATGATCGCCGCGACCAGGAACTGACCCATCGCCGCCGCCGCGACGATGGAAACGCCCGCAAGCAGGTCAGAGCCGAAATCGCCCGCCCACATTTTTTGGCCGACGCGCAGGGTCAACGGAACACCGCCAAGCACGACGACCAGCGCCAGCGGCGCCTCACGCGTCCAGACGGGCACAGACGTCAACTGCAGAAGCAGGTGCGCGCCGATCCCGCCGGCGGCCGATGCCGCCAGAAGGTTCTCCGCCAGAAGCCGACGGCACCGGTCGGCGACGGCCGCGCAAGGGGGCTTCATCGGCTCACGCTCACGACCTCACGCAACGCGGCGGCCGAGGGGCCCCCGTCCCCTCGGCTGTGGAATTCTTGTTGCGTGCGTTCATGTAATCTATGGCGTAAATAAAATATTTAATTTTTGAGGGAGTCGGCATGATGAACTTTAAGACGAGTTCAGGCAAGCGGTGGGCCGTCGTGTTGTCGGGCGGTGACGGCGAGCGCATGAGGGCTTTCGTTCGAAAACGCCTGGGCCGTTCGCGGCCGAAGCAATACTGCGCGTTCACGGGCCGGCGGACCATGCTCGAGCACACCCTCGACCGGGCCGTCGCCGTCGCGGGCCCAAGCCGCGTGGTCACGGTCATCAATCCGGATCATCGCATATTCCTGGAGCGCCCCCGGCGCCTGAACGTCCCCGGCTGTCTGATCGTCCAGCCGCGGCGCTGCGACACCGGCCCCGGCGTCTTCCTTCCCTTGACCGTCGTGGCGGCGCGCGATCCAGAGGCCGTCGTCGCCGTCATGCCTTCGGACCACTTCATCCACCCCAAAGAGCGCTTCCAGGCGGCGCTCGACGAAGCGTTCGGCTTGGCTGAGCGGCATCACGAGAGGATCGTCCTGCTGGCGGCGCGGCCCGACTCGGCCGAACCCGACTACGGCTGGATCACGCCCGGAGCGCGTGTCAGCGGCTCGCGGGCATTTCTCGTCGACAGCTTCAAGGAAAAGCCCGGGCCTGAGGAGGCCGCCGCGCTCCATCGCCGCGGCGGGCTATGGAACACGATGCTCGTCGTCGCGCGCGCGACGGCGCTGTGGGAGGCGGCGCGAGAATTTCTGCCCGCGATGCTGGCGCGCTTCGCGCTGCTGCGTACGCACCTCGGCACGCCGGGAGAGCCTCAGGCCCTGGAACTGGCCTATCGGAGCATGCCGTGCGTCAATTTCTCGCGCGATCTTCTGGAGCATGCCGCCGCGAGGACGGTCGTCCTGCCCCTGCGGGGAGTGAACTGGTCGGACTGGGGAAGGCCGCAACGAGTCCTGAGGACCCTGGAGGAAATCGACGCCGCGTCCACGCTGGAGGAGGGCGTGCATGTTTCGTGACCGCCAGGCCGCCGGCGCGCTCCTGGCGCGCGAATTGTCGCGCTATCGCGTCGACAAGGACGCGGTCGTTCTCGCCGTGCCGCGCGGAGGCCTGCCGGTCGCCGGCGTGCTGGCGCGCGAGCTGGCCCTGAAGCTGGACGTGATCCTGACCAAGAAGATCGGCCACCCCGACGACCCGGAGTTCGCGATCGGCGCGGTGAGCCTGACCGACGAGTCCGTCGATTCCGCGCTGGTCGCGCGAGAATCGATCTCGCGCGACGACATCGCCTGGGAGATCGAACGTCTCCGCGCCTCTCTTCACGGCCGCTACCGCCTCTACCGCGGGATTTCGGGGCCGCTGCCCGTGGCGGGCAAGACCGTCATCCTGGCCGACGATGGGGCCGCGACGGGGCAAACGATGCTCGTGGCCATCGACCTGCTCCGCCGCCAAGGGGCGCGCAAGATCGTGGCGGCGCTCCCCGTCGCGCCGAGAAGCACCGTCGAGCTCCTCACGAAACGCGCCGACGAAATGGTCTGCCTCTTGGTGCCGGACGACTTCACCGCGATCAGCCGGTTCTACACGGACTTCAGCCAGGTCTCGGACGAGGAGGCTCTGCGATTCTTGAAAGACGCCCGACTCGACGAACGCCGCGCCGAGACGAAGGAGAAACGCCGATGAAAAGATTCCCGCCCAAGCGCGTGCTCGCGGCCGCCGACTTGTCGGCGACGTCGCTGTCCGCTCTCGACGCCGCGAAGGCCCTCGCGCGGCTCTGGGGCGCCGCGCTTGAGATCGTCTATGTCCAGCACCCGCCGGCGTTCGACGCGTGGGGCGGCCCAGGCGGCGTCCCGGCCGTCTCGCCTCCGCCCGATGAGCCGCCGCTGAAGGAGGTCGAGCTCCGGTTGCGCCAAGCCGCCGCGGATTTCCCCGCCGCGCGCCTGACTCTGAGCACGCCCCTCGGCTGGCCGACGGCCTGCCTGCTGGACATGGCCCGTCCCGAACTGGCGGACTTGCTGGTCATGGGCACGCATGGCCACTCCGGGCTGCACCGCCTGCTTACGGGCTCGGTCGCCGAGACCGTCATCCGCCGCGCCCGCGTCCCCGTGCTCGCCGTGCCCGAAAAGACGAGCCTGGCCGCGGTATCGCGGGTGCTCGCGCCCTGGAACGGACGCCCCTACGCGACGCGCGCGCTGCGCTGGGCGCGGGAATTCGCGCGCGGCTTCGGCGCGACGCTGGATGTGCTCCACGTCAAGGAAGGGGGGCTTGCGATAGGCACGGACGCCGTGATGCTGCGCCGCATCCTGCTGGCCATCCTCGGCCCTGGAACCGATTGGACTTTGAGCACGCGCGCCGGGGACGCGAGCGCTCGGATCGTCACGCAGGCGAATTCCGGACGCTATGGGTTGGTGGTTCTGTCGGCGCACCGCCGCCCGTTCGGCGCGGACCTCGCCCTCGGCTCGACGGTCGAGCGGGTGCTGCGCCACGCGCATGCCCCCGTCCTGGCCATACCGTCGGGGCGGCCGTTGTCCGGGTTCATGCGCCGCGTTGTCGCGCGCGCCGGCTCGCGATTGTATTGATTCAGTCCGCCGCGCAGCGCGGCGAGAAACTATGCCGTTCAAGTCGAGGCGCCGCCCGATAGGCTCCGCGTCGAACTTCGCATCAACGATTCCGGCTGGAGCGCGTGCCGCGAGGCTCTGAGGTTATTTTGGTACGACTGGGCCGGCTACGAGCCCGGAAACCATCGCCTCGTCGCGCGAGTCATGACGCAGGACGGCGACATTCTGCAATCGGCCGAGCGAGAGATCCTCGTGATCTAAGCCCGCGGACGTTCACCGAGGAGCTTCGTCGGCAGACTGCGCGCTCATCCCGGAATGGAAAGCGCAGCCTCCGCCGCCCAGCGGACAATCCTCGCCGCAGGCAAGGCGGCGCACGCCGACGACGACGCCGATCAGGAGCGCCAAGGCCAGGACCCGCCCCAGAAGGTTGCCGTCCTCGTTGAAATTCATGCGTTCAGTGTAGCGGTCGGCCGCGCGCGCGTCAAGGCGGCCACGTCGCGGCGGATCTGAGCCTTGAGCGCGGCCAGCGAAGCGAATTTCTTTTCCGCGCGGAGGGGGGAGACGAATGCGACGCGCAAGACACGGCCGTAGAGGTCTCCGCGAAAACCGGGAACGTGGACCTCGACGACCAGGCGCGTGCCGCCCACGGTCGGCCGCACGCCCACGTTGCAGACCGCCTCGCGCTCGCCCAGGGTCGTGCCGCGCACCGTCACGCGCCAGACTCCTCGCGGCGCGCGCATGGAGGGCGCAAGCTTCAGGTTCGCGGTGGGAAAACCCAGCTTGCGGCCCATCCCCTCGCCGCGGACCACGCGGCCGCGCACCGTCCTCATTTCTTCGGGGCCGCCTTGAGCGCGCGGTCGAGAAGCGGGAGGGACTCAAGCAGGCGGCGCGCCAGGTCGGCCGGGGCCAGCGCGCGCGCGGCGTCGAGCGCCAGCGCGTCGGCCACGTCGAAGGGACCGATTTTCTCGCGGCGCAGACTCGACACCGTACCGCCGCAGCCCAGGCGCTCGCCCAGAACCTCCGCCAGCGAGCGCACGTAGGTGCCGCTGGCGCAGGAGACGCGGTGCGTCAGTTCCGGCGCGTCCCAGGCCAGCGCCGTCCAGGCGTACACCGTCGCGGTGCGCGGCTTGACCGGCACCTCCAGCCCCGCGCGCGCGTATTCATAGAGGGCTTTGCCCTTGTGCTTGACGGCCGAATAGGCCGGAGCGGGAGCGTCCACGGTGCCGACCAAGGCGGCCAGCTCCCGGCCCAGGCGGTCCAGGGTCAACGGCGGCACCGGCTCTTGCGCGGTGACCTTGCCGGTGACGTCGCCGGTGTCCGTCTTGATGCCCAGCCGGATCGTGCCCGAGTAGACCTTGTCGAAGCCCTGCAGGCGCGCCTGCAGGCGCGTGCACGGACCCACCAGGACCGCCAGCAGTCCCGTGGCCAGAGGATCGAGCGTGCCGGTGTGACCCACCTTGGTCCCCCTCGGGAACAATTTCCTCAATACCGCGACGACGTCGTGAGAGGTCCAGTCGCGCGGCTTGTCGACGAGCAGAAGTCCGCCCGCCGCGGCTGCGGAGTTCACGCGCCGCGCTCTTTTTCCAGCTTGTTCAAGAGCGCGTCGATGCGCGAGGCCTTGCGCGGCGTCTCGTCGAATTCGAAGCGCAGTTGGGGCACGACCTTGACCGTCACCTTTTTCTTGAGCAGGCCGCGCAAATAGGGAGCGGCGCGCTCCAGGGCCTTGGCCGCGCTCGCGCGTTCCGCGTCCGATCCCATGACGGAGTAGTACACCGTCGCGTTCTTTCGGTCCGCGGACAGGCGCAGGTCGGTGACGGTCAAAAAACCCGTCAGCCCGGGATCCTTGACCTCGCGCAAGAGCCCGGTGATGAGCTCCTTGAACAGCTCCCGCAAACGCTCGCCGCGATCGAACATGGAAGCCTCCGCCGCGCTCAGCGCGGCGACTGCGACAGACGCCGGGTGCGCGTTTCCTTGACGTAGAACTCGAGGAGGTCGCCGACCTGGAAGCCGGAGAAGCCGTCGATGCCGATGCCGCACTCCTGGCCCTTCTCCATTTCCTTGACGTCGTCCTTGAAGTGCTTGAGCGTGGTGACCTTGCCTTCGTGAACCGTCTGGCCGTTGCGCACCACGCGGATCATGCCGCCGCGGGACACCTTGCCGTCGCGGATGGCGGAGCCGGCCACCGAGCCGCCCTTGACGGCGAACACCATCTTGACCTCGCCCTTGCCGACGGTCACGTCGACGATCTCCGGCGCGAGCAGTCCCTCGAGCGCGGCCTTCACGTCCTCGATGAGCTCGTAGATGATCTCGTAGCGGCGGATCTCCACGCCCTCGTGCGCGGCCACTTCCTCGGCGCGCGCCTCGGCGTCGGCGTGGAACATCAGCACGACCGCGTCGGACGCGGAGGCCAGAAGGACGTCGGACTCCGAGGCGTTGCCGATGGCGCCGTGGATCACGCGCACGCGGCACTCCGTCGTCGCCATCCCTTCCAGGGAGTCGCGCAGGGCCTGCAATGAGCCCTGCGTGTCGGCCTTCAGCACGATGTTCAGATCTTTGGCCTTGGAGGAGCCCGTGGTCAGCGCGGAGCGCAGGCCGACCAAAGTCATGTGCTTCTGGTGGGCCATCATCTGCTCGCGGTGGATGAGGCGCCGCTTCTCGGCGATGTCGCGCGCGGCCTTCTCGTTCTCGACGACGGTGAACGCGTCGCCGGCCTGCGGGTTGCCCGTCAGGCCCAGGACTTCCACCGGGGTCGCGGGACCGGCGGCCTCGATGCGGGCGCCGGAATCGTTGACCAGAGCCTTGATCTTGCCGTGCGCCAGACCCGCGACGAACGCGTCGCCGCTCTTGAGCGTGCCGGCCTGCACCAGCACCGTCGCCACGGAGCCGCGCTTGGGGTCCATCTTGGCCTCCAAGACAGTTCCATAAGCCAGGCGGTCAGGATTGGCCTTGAGCTCGAGTATTTCGGCCTGCAGCAGAACGGCTTCCAAAAGCTTGTCCAGGTTGAGGCGCTTCTTGGCGGAGACATCCACGAACATGGTCTTGCCGCCCCACTCCTCGGCCTGCAGGCCGTGGTTGGCCAGGTCCTGACGGATCTTCTGCGGGTTGGCGCCGGGCAGATCAATCTTGTTGACCGCGACGACGATGGGCACGCCGGCCGCCTTCGCGTGATCGACGGCCTCCAGCGTCTGCGGCATGATGCCGTCGGTCGCGGAGACCACGAGGATGACCAGGTCGGTGACCTTGGCACCGCGCGCGCGCATGGCGGTGAAGGCCTCATGACCGGGAGTGTCGAGAAAGACCACCTCGCCCTTTTCGATCTTCACTTTGTAAGCGCCGATGTGCTGGGTGATGCCGCCGGACTCGCCCTCGGCCACGCGGGAGGAGCGAATCGCGTCGAGCAGGGAGGTTTTGCCGTGGTCGACGTGGCCCATGATCGTGACGACGGGGGACCGGGACTTGAGCTTGGCGGGGTCTTCCTTCTCGGCCTTGACGACCGCCAACTCTTCTTCTTTGTACATCGCGACGACTTCCATCTCGTAGCCGAAATCGGAGGCGACGACCTGCGCCGCCTCGGTGTCCAGGCGCTGGTTGATGGTCGCGAAGATGCCCAGCGACATCAGCTTCTTGATGACGTCGTTGGTCTTGACCTCCATCTTCTCGGACAGTTCGCGCACGGTGATCATCGACGAGACCTGAATCTTCTTGAGCGCCGGCTTGGCGCCCGGCTCCGCCGGCTTCTGCGGGGCGGGGGTGGGACGGGACGCGGCCTGCTGAGGCTTGGGGCCGCGATGCTGGGAACCGGGACGGAAATTGGCGTGCTGCCCGGGACGCGGCGCGCCGGGGCGAGGAGGAACGAAGGTCGGCGACTTGGTGGTGATCGCGTTCGGACGCAGAATCGTGGGCTTGGCCGGAGCGCTCGGCGCCGGGGTGCCGGAGACCGGCGGCTTGACCGGTGAAGGCGCGCCGGGAACGGCCGGACGGGGTGTTGCCGCCGGGGCCGCGCCGGCTGGCGACGCGGGGCGAGGCGCCGGCATGCCGGGAGGCACGGGCGCGCGCACCGGCAGAGCCGGAGCGCCGGGAATGACCGGACGCGGCGCGGGCATGCCGGCCGAAACCGCAGGCCGCGGCGCGGCGACAGGCGCCGGGGCGGAAGCGGCGGGAGGCGCAACAGGGGCGGGCGTCACGGGCGTCACCGGAGCCGGCGGCAGCTTCGGCGCGGGCGGCTTGGGCAAGGCCGCGCCCGCGGCCAGTCGCGTGACGGCCGGACCGGCGGCCGGACGGCTCTTCTTAAAAAGAGAGAACGCGGAAACCAGGTTCGAACTCGGCGGCGCGATGGAGCCTTCTTCCTGCGCCGAGCGCACTTCCGCCGCAGCGGTGACCACGCCTTTGGCGTCCTTCTTCACCGCCGCCTTCTTGGGCGCGCCCGTCTTCTTGGCCGAAGACTTGGCGTCCTCGCCCTCGTCATTTTTCGCGGCCGGCTTCTTTGTCGTGATCTTTTTTTCCATGCTCTCGGGGCCTTCGGAGGTCATGATAGCATTTTCGCGTTCACGCCTGCTCCGGGAGCGTTCCCGCCGCCGCCGCGACCGCGGCCTTCGCGGACGCGATGATCTTCAGCGCGGTTTTCTCCCCGATTCCGGCGCGAGCGCTGAGGTCCTCGGGCGCGCTCGACGCGAGAGCCGCCGCGTCGATGATGCCCGCCTTGACCAAAGCCTCGACGGTCTTCGGGCCGACGCCTTCCAGATTGGAAAGGCCCGTGTTCGCGCCGGGGGCTTCGGCCGCCGGTTCCGCGGCCTTGCGGCCCAGGGACTTGACCTCCATCGTCCAGCCCGTGAGCTTCTGCGCCAGGCGCACGTTCTGGCCGTCCTTGCCGATGGCCAGCGCCAACTGCTCCTCGGCGACCAGCACCTCCGCGACGCGGTTCTCGGCGTCGGTAATGCGCACCGACGCGACCTTCGCCGGGTTCAGCGCGTTGGCCAAAGCGGCTTCCGCCTCGTCGGCGTAAGGGATCAGGTCGATGCGCTCGCCGGCGACTTCGTTCATGATCGAGCGGATGCGCGAGCCGCGCAGGCCCACGCACGCGCCGATGGCGTCGACCTTCGGGTCGTTCGATTTCACGATGACCTTCGCGCGGAAGCCGGGATCGCGCACCAGGTGGACGATCTCCACGGTCCGGTCTCCGATCTCCGGGACCTCCAGTTCCATCAGGCGCTGCAGAAAACTTTCCGAGGCGCGCGAGAGGACCACGGCCGGGCCGCGCTGGGCGCGGTCGACGCGCAGGATCACCGCGCGCACGTTGCCGCCGATGCCGTAGCGTTCGCGGCGGATCTGCTCGCGCAGGGGGAGGATCGCCTCGGTCTTGCCCAGGTCGACGATGATGTTGCGGTCCAGGAAGCGGTGCACCGCGCCGCTGACGATCTCGCCTTCCTTGGGCTTGTACTCCTCGTAGAGCTTGTCGCGCTCGACCTCGCGCACGCGCTGGGTCAGCAACTGCTTGGCGGTCTGCGCGGCGATGCGCGCGAAGTCGGCGGCGGGGGCGGCGTAGATGATCTCGTCGCCGATCTGCGCGCCCTTCTTGTACTTCTGCGCGGCCTCGACGCTGAGCTCCAACTCCGGCTCCGTGACCTTCTCCACGACCTTCTTGGCCACATTCGCGGAGAACGCGCCGCTTTCACGGTCGATCGACGCGCGGATGTCCGCGTCCTTGCCCACGTGCTTGCGCAAGGACGACACGACCGCGCCTTCGATCATCGTCAGAATTTCCTCGACCGGGATGTTTTTCTCCCGGGCGATCTGTTCCAAAGCCGCCATCAACTCGGACTTCGCCATGACCTAGTCCTCCCCGAAATCGGCTTGCGCGGCGTCGTCGAGACGCACCTCATCGACGTTCGCGCGCGAAAACAGCTTGAGGTCCGGACCGACCTGCACGGCGACGGCTCCGTCCCTCAAACCCTTGAGTATCCCCGCGAAACGGCGCTGGCCGTTCTCCGCGATCTTGATGCGAACCTTCACGGGCTTGCCCGCGAAGCGCTCGAAATCCTTTTCCTTCTTGACGACGCGGTCGAGTCCCGGGGAAGAAATTTCCAACACGTAGGATTGCTCGATCGCGTTCGTGTCGTCCAGCAGCGCGCCGACACGGTCCGAAAAATAGGCGCAGTCGTCCAAGCTGATGCCCTTGGGCTTGTCCAGGAACAGGCGCAAGACCCACTGATGGCCCTCGCGCCGCCATTGCAGGTCCACCAGCTCCCCGCCCTCCTGCTCGATGACGGGCGTGATCAGCGTCTCGATTTCTTTGGCGTCCATGTTTTTTCAATAAAAAAAGTGGCTCAAAACGGAAGCCACTTTCAATGCGCGTCCCCGATCGGAGGCGAACGGCTACATTATAGCACGGATTCCGACGCGAAAGTCACGCGCCTGACAGCGCCTGCTTCAGGCGGCTTGCCGCTTCCTCTAGCTTCCACCGCGTCGCGTCGGCGGCGCCCCGGCGCTTGTGCTCGACCGAGCCTTCGTCGAGCGTGCGCTTGGAGACCACCAGGCGGTGCGGGATGCCCAGCAGGTCGATGTCCTTGAACTTCACGCCGGGCTTGCCGTCACGGTCGTCTTCGAGCGCGTCCAGGCCCGCGGCGGCCAGAGCCTTGAGCAGGGCGTCGACGGCGGGGCGCACGCGCGCGTCGTCGGCCTCGTCGAGCACCACGACCGCGCAGTCGAACGGGGAAATCTCCGCGGGCCAGACGATGCCGTCCTTGTCGTGTCCCTGCTCGATGGCGGCGGCCACCACGCGGCTGACGCCGATGCCGTAGCAGCCCATGACCATCGTCTGGGGCTTTTGCGCCTTGTCCAAGTATTCCGCCTTCATGGACTTGGAATATTTCGTGCCGAGCTTGAACGTGTGTCCGACCTCGATGCCTTTATAGAATTCGGTGCGCGAAGCGCACCGAGGGCAGGGGTCCTCGCTGGTCGCCGACCGGAGGTCGGCGAAGCCCTTGAGGCCGGGCAGGTCGCGGGCGATGTTGAAGCCGTCGGCGTGCAGTCCATCCTTGTTGGCGCCGGTCACGCCGTTGAGCACCGCGCGCGTCGCGAAGTCGCAGTAGACGGCGACGCCGTCGTGGCCCTGGGGGCCGCCGAAGCCGACCTTGCAGCCCATGACCTGCTGATACTGCGCCTCGGACGCGCGGTACAGCGCGGGCGAGCCGACGGCGGCGGCCAGCTTGGCCTCGTGCAGTTCGTGGTCGCCGCGCATGAGCGCGATCACCGGGACCTTGCCGTCGATCATGTACAGCTGGGTCTTGAGGAAATCGGTCGTCGGCCGTCCCACCAGCGCGGCCACGTCGGCCACGGTGGTCTTGTTCTGCGTGTTGAATTCAGTCAGCGGCTTAAAAGACGCGGCGCTTGGCGCCGCGTACTGATCCTTGACCTCGGCGCGCTCGATATTGGCCGCATACTCGCATTTCGTGCAGGAGACGATGGTCTCCTCGCCGGTCTCGGCCAGCACCATGAACTCGTGGGAGAAGGAGCCGCCGATGGCTCCCGACTGGGCCTCCACAGGCTTGAACTTGAGCCCGCAGCGCTTGAAGACGTTTTTATAGGCGTCATACATGCGCTTGTAGTAGGCGCTCGCGTCGGCCTCGTCGGCGTGGAACGAATAGGCGTCCTTCATCAGGAACTCGCGCGCGCGCATCACGCCGAAGCGCGGGCGGATCTCGTCGCGGAACTTGAGGCCGAACTGGTAGAACATCGCCGGCAACTGGCGCCAGGAGCGGATCTCGCGGCGCGCCAGGTCGGTGATCACTTCCTCGGCGGTCGGCGCGAAGCAGAACTCCGCGTCCTTGCGGTCTTTCAGGCGCAGCAGTTCTTTTCCGTAGACCGGCCAGCGGCCCGTCTCCTCCCACAACTGCTTGGGCTGGATCACCGGCAGCCACACTTCCTGGCCGTCGGCCGCGTTCATCTCCTCGCGCACGATCTTCTCGACCTTGCGCAGGACGCGCAGCCCCAGCGGCAGCCAGTCGTAGATGCCGCTGGCGACCTTGCGGATCATCCCCGCGCGCTGCATGAGCTGGGCGGAGACGTTGTCGGCGTCGCTGGGCGCCTCGCGCAGGGTGGGGATCAAGGTCTTGGAGTATTTCATTGGAGGGTCAGTCCTTTACTTCTTTTACTTCTTTCCCTTCGGCGAAGAATCCGCCGCGCCCGCGGTGGGAGTTGCCGCGGCTTTCGCCTGGCGTTCCGCTTTCGCGGCCCGCTCGGCGCGGATGCGCACGACGTCGTTGTAGGTCGCGAAGGCCAGCAGGGACATCAGGAAGGCGAAGCCGACGGTCTGGATCTTCTCGAGTGTCTGCGGGGTCGGGCGCTTGCCGCGCAGGCCTTCCCAAATGTAGACCGCGCCGTGGCCGCCGTCGAGCAGGGGCATGGGCAGGAAATTGAAGAAGCCGATCGCCACCGAGATGAAGCCGATGAAGAACAGATACTCCTCCCAGCCCGCGCGCGCCGCGCGTGTGACCATCTGGAATATCCCCACCGGTCCGGCCAAGTCGGGGCGCTCGTGACGCCAAAGCTTGCCCGCGATGGTGGTGACGGTCTGCTTGCTCTGCAGCCAGCACATGCTCGCGGCCTCGTTCATGGCGGCCGGCAGGCTTGCGGGCTTGTAGGTCATCTCCGGCATGATGCCGATGACGCCGCGGTCCTCCGCGTCGTCCTTGCGCGGGGTCACGGTCACGTCCAAGGCGGCACCCGCGCGGCTGACGGTCAAGGTGACGGGACGCCCCGGAGAGCGGTGGATGGAGCTCGCCAGGTCGTCCCAGCCCGCCAGGGCGCGGCCGTCGAAGGCCGTCACGCGGTCGCCGATCTTCAGGCCCGCCGCGTCGGCCGGCATGCCCGTCATCATGTTGCCGATGACCGGGTCCGACGAAGGCTGGGGCAGGCCCTGGGCCCAGATCAAGCCGGTGTAGAGCAGGAAGGCCAGCACGTAGTTCATCGTGGGTCCGGCGTAGACGATGATCAGGCGGCGATACCACGCCTGGCCGAAATACTCGTCGGCCTTCGGCGTGATCGCGGCGTCGGTCGCGGGATCTTCGCCGGCGGGCTTGACGAAGCCGCCGAACGGAATCGCGCACAGCGAGAAGCGCGTGCCGCTCTTGCTGGTCACGCCCAGCAGCTCCGGGCCGAAGCCGAAGGCGAACTTCTCCACGCGCACGCCCAGGCGCAGGCAGGCGACGTAGTGGCCGGACTCGTGGAGAAAGATCACCAGGCCCAGCGCGAAGGCGTTGGCCAGCAGCGTGAAGGCCCCGGTGGACAGGAAATGCAGCGCGGTCGTCATCGAATATTCTCCTCGGCCTTGCGCCGCGCCCAGGCGTCGATCTCGACGACTTCCTGGAAGCCCGGCAGTCCGCCGCTGACTTGGTAGCCCGCCATCGTGTTCTCGACGACACGCGGTATGTCGGTGAATTTCACGCGCCCGGCCAGGAAGGCGTCGACGGCCACCTCGTCGGCGGCCGACAGCACCGCCGGCATGCCGCCGCCGACGCGCGCCGCTTCGCGCGCGATCTCCAGGCAGGGGAAACGGCCGAAGTCCGGCTTGCGAAATTCAAGCGCGCCCACCGCGAAAAGATCCAGCGGCTCGACGACGCGCGCGCCGCGCGCGGGAAACGTCATCCCGTATTGAATGGGCAGCTTCATGTCCGGCAGGCCCATCTGCGCCAGCACGGAGCCGTCGGAGAACTCCACGCCGGAGTGGAAGATCGACTGCGGGTGGATGACGATCTCCACCTGCTCGCGCTTGAGGCTGAAGAGATTCATGATCTCGATGAGCTCGAAGCCCTTGTTCATCAAGGTCGCGCAGTCGATGGTGATCTTCTTGCCCATCTTCCACGTGGGATGCTTGAGCGCCTGCTCCGGCGTGACGGCGGAGAGGTCTCCCGCGTATTTGCCGAAGGCGCCGCCGGAGGCGGTCAGGATCACGCGCCGGATGGTCTTGAGCGGGGCGGCGGCCTTCGCGTCGGGGTTCAAGCCCTGCACGCACTGGAAGATCGCCGAAGGCTCCGAGTCCACGGGCACGATGCGCGCGCCCCAGCGCTCGGCCTCGCGCATGAACTGCGCGCCGGCCATGACCATGGGCTCCTTGTTGGCCAGGGCCACGGTCTTGCCCGCGCGGATGGCGGCCAGCAGGGGGGCAAAGCCCACGCCGCCCACCACCGAGGTCAGCACCACGTCCACGTCCGGGTGCGCGGCCAACTCGCACAAGCCCTCCACGCCGGGGGCGAAGTGGCGGGCGGCACCGTTGAGCCGCGTCTTGAGGTCCGCCGAGGCCCGCGCGTCGAACATGGAGACGGCCTTCGCGCCGAACTCGCGCGCCTGCTCGGCCACCAGCGCGGAGTTGGAATGCGCGGCCAGGCCGATGACTTGAAGCTCGTCGGGCATCTCGCGGATCACGTTGAGCGCGTTGACGCCGATGGAGCCCGTCGAGCCCAGGATGGCGATTTTTCTCATGGCTTGAAACAAAGCGCGTAGTAGACGGCGGGCGCGCAGAGAATGAAGGAATCGAAGCGGTCGAACACGCCGCCGTGGCCGGGCAGGAGCGCGCCGGAATCCTTGACGCCCGCGTCACGTTTGATCATCGACTCGGCCAGATCGGAGGCCTGCCCCGTCACGCCGATGAGCGCGCCCAAGCCCAGCGCCCACGGCAGCGGCAGCGCGTCGCGCAGGACGAAGTGCGAGAAGGCCGCGCACACCGCCAACGCCGCGGCAAAGCCTCCGCAAGCGCCCTCCCAGGTCTTCTTGGGCGAGAGCACCGGCGCCAGCGCGTGCGTCCCGAACGCGTGCCCGACGAAATACGCCGCGGTGTCCATGCACCAGACGGAGACGAAGGTCATCGCCAGGAAAGCTTCTCCATGCGGCCGCAGGTCACGGATCAGCGCCAGGTGCGCGGGCATCCAGCCCGCGAACAGAGCCCCGAACAGAGTCAGCGCCGCGCGGTCCAGGGAGTGAACCTTCGCGGCCATCTCCGTCAGCGCCACGAGAGCGACGCCCGCCGCCAGCGTCGGTCCCAGCGGCCCCGACAGCGCCGCGCACGCCGCCAGCGCCGTCCCGACCAGAACCGTGCTCAAAAACTGCACCGGCCGCCCGCCCAGCCTCAACGCCAGCGCGTACTCATAACAGCACAGCGCGCAAATGCCCGTCACGAAGATGGAAAACGTCAGCCCGCCCGCGTGCGCCAGCCACAGCAGGAGGGGGATTCCGACGGCGGCCGTCAGCACGCGCGGCAAAAGCATCGGGTTATTTTACCAAATGCGGCAACCCGTCGAGCGGCTACCCCTTCGTCGACAGACCGCCGAAGCGGCGATCGCGGCCCTGAAAGTCTTCCAAAGCGGCGACCAGGTGTTCCTTTCGGAAATCGGGCCACAGAGTCGGCGTGACGTAGAGCTCCGCGTAGGCCGTCTGCCAGAGCAGGAAATTGGACAGGCGCATTTCGCCCGAAGTGCGGATCATCAGATCCAGCTCCGGAAGGTCGGCGGTGTAGAGATGACGCGCGATGGCTTCCTCGTCGAGCGCCGCGGCCCCGGCGGCAAGCGCGCGGTTGGCGGCGTCGATGATTTCCTGGCGTCCGCCGTAGTTCAGGGCCAAGGTCAGGCGCAGACCGCCGTTGTCTTTGAGGCGGTCGATCGCCTTGGCCAACTCCGTCTGGACGGCCTTGGGCAACGCCTCCAGACGCCCGATCGCGCCCAGGCGCACCCGGCTCTTGTCGAGCTCCAGCGTCTCCTTGTTGAGCGCCCAGGACAGGAGCTTCATCAGCTCGCCGACCTCCTCGACGGGGCGCAGCCAATTCTCCGTCGAGAAGGAATAGAGCGTCAGCGCCCGCACGCCCAGGTCGGTGGCGGCGCGCACGATCTCGCGCACCGTGTCGACGCCGGCCTTGTGGCCCGCCACCCGGGGCAGGCCGCGCGCCTTGGCCCAGCGGCCGTTGCCGTCCATGATGATGGCGACGTGGCGGGGCAGGCGCGCCGGGTCCAACGTCACGGCAGGCCGGAGCGCATCTAGACGGTAAGGATTTCCTTCTCTTTGGCGGCGACGGTGTCGTCGACCTGCTTGGTGAAGGCGTCGGTGATCTTTTGGATGCGCGCTTCCAAGCCGCGCAGATCGTCCTCGGTGATCTCCTTGGCTTGGAAGGACTTCTTGACCTTGTTCGCCGCGTCCTGGCGCTCGGAGCGCACGCCGACCTTGAACTCCTCGCCCAGCTTCTTGAGGACCTTGACCAGGTCCTTGCGGCGGTCCTCGGTCATCATCGGCAGGCTGATGCGGATCATCTTGCCGTCGTTCTGCGGCATGGCGCCCACGTCGGCCTTCTGCAGGGCCTTCTCGATGTCCTGAAGAGTCGAGGGGTCCCAGGGGCGGATTTCCAAAGTGCGCGCCTCGGGAACGGACACCGCGGCGACCTGCTTGAGCGGAACCAAGGAGCCGTAGGCCTCCACCTTGACGCTCTCCAGCATCATCGGGTTGGCGCGGCCGGTGCGCATGACGGAGAGGTCCTTGGCCATCTTGGCCATGCGGTCCTTCATCGCGTCTTCCATCTTGGAGACGACGGCGTTGACGGCTTCGTTGACGGGCATCAGTTCACTCCGTGACGATCAAAGTGCCGACTTTCTGTCCGGCGACCGCTCGGGCGATGTTGCCCTTCACGGCCAGGTCGAAGACGACGACGGGAAGCTGGTTTTCCATGCACAGGGTCAGGGCGGTGGCGTCCATGACCTTGAGGCGCTTTTGAATGCTGTCCATGAACGTCAGCGTCTCGAATTTTTGCGCGGCCTTGTCTTTCTTCGGATCCGCGGAGTAGACGCCGTCCACCTTCGTGGCCTTGAGCAGGACCTCGGCCTCGATCTCGACGGCGCGCAGCGCCGCGGCGGTGTCCGTGGTGAAGTAGGGGTTGCCGGTGCCGCCCGCGAAAATCACGACGCGTCCCTTTTCCAAATGACGAATCGAGCGGCGGCGGATATAGGATTCCGCCAGCTTGTTGATCTCCACGGCGGTCTGCACGCGCGTGGGCACGCCCAACTGCTCCAGCGCGTCCTGCAGGGCCAGCGCGTTCATGATCGTCGCGAGCATGCCCATGTAGTCGGCCGTCACGCGGCCGATGGCCTCGCCGCGGTGCTGCTCGCCGCGCCAGATGTTGCCGCCGCCCACGACGATGCCCAGCTGAACGCCCAGGTCGAAGGCCTGCTTGATTTCGGCGACGATGGACGACAGAGCTTCCGGCTTAATGCCGTGCTCGCTCTCGCCGCACAGCGACTCGCCCGAGAGCTTGAGGAGGACCCGCTTGTACTTCTTTGTCGAGGGCATCCTCGAAAAATCAGCCGCCGAGCGTGTAGCGCACGAAGCGCACGATCTTGACCTCGCCGCCGACCTTCGCGCCGGCCGCCTTGATCAGGTCGGCCACCGTGGTCTTCGGCTCGCGCAAGAAGGGCTGCTCCAGCAGGCAGAGCGCCTGATAGAAAAGCTTGTTGATCTTGCCCTCAAGGATCTTGGGAATCTGCGCCTCGGGCTTGCCTTCCTTCTTCAGCATCTCGGTCTGGATTTCCTTTTCCTTCTCGACGTCGGCGGCGGGAACCTCGGAGCGCGAAAGGTATTTCGCGGCGGGGACGTTGCCGACGATCTGGAAGAGGATGTCCTTGGCCAGCTGAGCGATCTCGGGGTTGGAGGCGGCGGCTTCGTTGGGGAGGGAGAGTTCGACCAGCGCCCCAGCCTTGGCCGGCACGGCGGGGTCGGTCTGGTGAGCGTAGCCGGCGATCAAGCCGGGTCCCTTGAGCTCGAAACGGTCGTAGCGGCGCAGGCCCAGGTTCTCGCCGAGCTTGCCAATCAGCGGCTTGACGAACTCGGCGTCGGCCGACGCCACGTCCTTCAGCGTGCCGGCCACGGCCTTGTCGACGACGGTCTTGACCATCGCCTGGAAATCGGAGCCCTTCGCGACGAAGTCGGTCTCGGAGTTGATCTCGACGATCGCGCCGAACTTGCCCTCGATCTTGAACGCGACGGCGCCTTCCTTGGTGGCGCGGGCGGCCTTCTTGGCGGCGTCGGAAAGGCCTTTCTTGCGCAGGATCGTCATCGCCTCGTTGAAGTCGCCCTTGGCTTCGTCGAGCGCGCGCTTGCAATCCATCATGCCCGCGCCCGTTTTCTCGCGCAGGTCCTTGATCAGCTGGGTGGCGTCCATGGTCGGCACGGGTCAGGCCTCCTGCTGGGTCGTCTCTTCGGCGCCCTCGACGGCGTAGACCACGTCGGCGGTCTGCTGGACCTCGGCCTCCGTCGCCTGCTGCTCGGCCAACATCTCGGCGGCCGCGCCTTCCACGGACTTGGCCTGCTGAGCCGCTTCATACGTGGTCTTGCCCGCGAACACGGCGTCGGCGATCAGGCCGCAGAACAGCTTGATGGAGCGGGCCGCGTCGTCGTTGCCCGGGATCGGGTGATCGATGAGATCCGGATCGCAGTCGGTGTCGCAGACCGCCACGATGGGGATGGAGAGCTTGCGCGCTTCCTGCACCGCCAGGTCCTCTTCGACGGGATCGACGATGAACATCACGTCCGGCAGGCGGTCCAGCCCGCGCAGTCCCGAAAGATTCTTATTGAGCTTGGCCATCTCCTTGTTGAGGCGGGAGACCTCCTTCTTGGGGAGGACGGCGAAGATGCCGTCGTTCTGCCACTTCTCCAGCTCCTCCAGGCGCTTGACGGACTTGCGCAGAGTCGCGAAGTTCGTGAGCGTGCCGCCCAGCCACTTCTCGCAGACGTAGGAGGCGCCGCAACGCTCGGCCTCGGCGCGGACGATGTCGACGGCCTGCTTCTTGGTGCCGACGAACAGGAACTTCTTGCCGGTCGCGGCCTGGTCCTCGACCCACTGGCCGACCTTCTTGAGCTCCTTGACGGTCTTCTGCAGATCGATGATGTGAATGGCGTTGCGCTCACCGAAGATGAATCGGGACATCTTGGGGTTCCAGCGGCGGGTCTGGTGACCGAAATGCACGCCGGCTTCCAGCATGGCTTTCATCGAGACGTTGATCATGAGCGGATGTCTATCCTCCGAGGGTGGTGCAACCCGGTGATTCTATCACATCGGCGCCCGCGAAAGCCATAGACTCCTTCCCGTTTGATAATATATCCCCGCGTGAACATCTCGCCCGGCGTGCTCTGGCTTACAGGACTATCGGGCTCGGGCAAGACGACCTTGGCGCGGCGCGCGTTCGCGGCGCTCGATGGACGAGGCTGCCGCGTCGAACACCTGGACGGAGACGAGATGCGCCGATTGTTCCCGGGCATGGGCTACACGAAAGAAGAACGCGACATGAACGTGCGCCGCGCCGGACACTTGGCAGGATTGCTCGAAAAACACGGCGTCTTCGTCATCGCGTCATTCGTGTCTCCCTATGCGTCCGCGCGGGACTTCGCGCGCGCCCAATGCCGGCGCTTCGCCGAAGTTTACGTGGCGGCGCCCCTGGCGGTCTGCGAAGGACGCGACGTCAAAGGCCTCTACGCGCAGGCGCGGCGGGGGGAAATCCGAGGCTTGACCGGCGTCGACGATCCCTACGAGCCGCCCCTGAAAGCCGACCTCGTGATCGACACGTCACGCCTCAGCGCGGACGACTCCTTTAGACGGCTGATGGACTATGTCAATGAAAATTTTAACGCGAAAACCCCATGAGCGCCGATCAACTCCGCCGCTTGGAAAACCGCAGCATCCACCTTCTGCGCGAAGCCTATGCCTGCCTGCCCAACCTCGCGATGCTCTGGTCGATCGGCAAGGACAGCACCGTGATGCTCCATCTGGCACGCAAAGCTTTTTTCGGCCGCGTCCCTTTTCCTCTCGTCCACATCGACACTTCCTTCAAGATCCCGGAAATGATCGCGCACCGCGACCGCGTCGCCAAGGAGTGGGGACTGCGGCTGATCGTGGGAAGCAATGCCGCCGCCCTGCAGGAAAAGCGAACCTATCCGGACGGCGCGGTCGACCGATTGACGTGCTGCGGCCTGCTCAAGACTCAAGCACTGACCGAAACGCTGAACGGGCGCGGACGCCGCCTCCTCAATCTGGCAACAGGCACGCTCGATCCGCAGTCCGACGGCGAGCCTTTCACCGGCGTGATCGCGGGCATCCGCGCCGACGAAGAGGGCACCAGGTCCAAGGAGCGTTACTTCTCGCCGCGGGGCGTCGGCAACAACTGGGACCTGGGCGACCAGCCGCCCGAGTTCTGGAATCAGTATAAGACCGATTTCGCTCCCGGCACGCATGTGCGCGTTCATCCGCTTCTGGACTGGCGCGAGTTGGACGTCTGGGAATACATCGATCGCGAGAGCATCGCGACAGTGGGGTTATACTACGACCGGGGCGACGGAAAGCGCTACCGTTCACTCGGTTGTTGGCCGTGCACGTTCCCCGTCGAATCGACGGCCAAGACGCCGGCGGAGATCGTCGCGGAACTGAAGACCGGCAAATTCCACGACGTCGCCGAACGCTCCGGACGCGCCCAGGACCAGGAAGACCGCGGCACGCTCGAATCCCTGCGCCGCGAAGGCTACATGTGACCGGCTCCGATTCCGACCGCGAGCGCCTGAACATCGTCGTGGTCGGACACGTCGACCACGGCAAAAGCACGCTTGTCGGGAGACTGCTCGCCGACACCGGATCGCTGCCCCAAGGACGTCTGGAGCGCATCCGCGACTACTGCGCGCGCAACTCCAAGCCGTTTGAATACGCGTTTCTGCTCGACGCCCTGCGCGACGAACAGAGCCAGGGCATCACGATCGACGCCGCCCGCATCTTCTTCAAGACGCCGCGCCGCGATTACATGGTCATCGACGCTCCCGGCCACGTGGAGTTCCTCAAGAACATGGTCAGCGGGGCTTCTCACGCCGAGGCCGCCCTGCTGGTCGTTGACGCGGCCGAAGGAATAAAGGAGAACACGAAGCGCCACAGCTACCTCTTGTCTTTGCTCGCCGTCCGCCAAGTGGCCGTGCTGGTCAATAAGATGGACTGCGTCGGACGAAGTGAGGCGGCGTTTCGCGTCGTCGCCGACGACTGCCGCGCGTTCCTGCGCCAGGTCGGGGTGGAGGCCTCGTGCTTCGTTCCGACGTCGGCTCTGCACGGCGAGAATCTGGCCTCCCGCGCCCCCGAGATGGCCTGGTACACGGGACCGACCGCCCTGGAGGCGCTCGAGGCGTTCCGCGTCGCTCCTCCGGCCGTCGACCGGCCTTTTCGCATGCCGGTTCAGGATGTCTACAAGTTCGCCTCCGGGGGCGATGATCGCCGCATCGTCGCGGGGACCGTGGAGTCGGGCCAGCTGAAGTCCGGCGACTCGGTCGTCTTTTATCCGTCGGGAAAGGCTTCCGCGGTCAAGCGCCTGGAAAGCTTCCCCGATTCCGGCGCGCCGACGGCCCAAGCGGGCGAAGCCGCCGGCTTTACGCTCACCGAACAGATCTACGTCCGCCGCGGCGAAATCGCGGCCCTTAGCGGCCAGCCTCGTCCCTGCGTCTCGCGGCGACTTCGCACCAGCGTTTTCTGGCTGGGACGCGAGCCTCTGCGCCTGGGCCGCGAGTATACGCTGAAGTTGGGGACGGCGCGCGCGCGCGCGCGCCTGGAGCAGATTGCGCTGAGCGTCGACGCCTCCAGCCTGGCGACCGAGACGAATCGCTCCGAGGTCCGCCGCAACGAGGCCGCGGAATGCGTCTTCCTCCTCGACGCGCCGCTCGCCTTTGATCTGGCGTCCGACAACCCGTCATTGGCGCGCTTCGTGCTGGTCGACGGCTACGAGATCAGCGGCGGCGGCCTGGTGCGCGAGGCGTTGGAGGCGCCGGCGGCGCTGGCCCAAAGGCGCGTGGACCGGCGCAATGCCCATTGGCGCGCCGGCCGCATCGATCTTGCGCGCCGGGAAGAGCGCCTCGGCCAGCGCGCGGGCCTGCTGATCGTGACCGGCTCGGACGGCGAGCGCCGGCGCACCGTCGCCAAAACGCTTGAGGAGCGACTGTTCGCCGAAGGCCGCTACGTCTACTTCTTGGGCATCGGCAGCGTGCTCTACGGGCTGGCCGCCGACATCCGGGAAAGCGCGGGAGACCATGCCGAGGACGTGCGGCGCCTGGCCGAACTCGCCCACATCCTGATCGACGCCGGCTTGGTCCTCATCGTGACCGCCGCTCGACTTTTGCCCGAGGACCTTGACCTAGTAATGGAAGCCGTGGATTCCTCGCGCGTGGCCGTCGCTTGGATCGGTGCGGGTCCGACGACCGGCGTCGGTTGCGACATCGTGCTGGCCGACGACGCCGAAGACGCGTGCGTGGAGGCGCTTCTCCTCCTGCTCAAAGAGCGCGGGTTGCGGCCGGGCTGAAGTCTCGCGCCGAGAAGGCGTGATTCGAGACGCTAGACCTGGACCGAGACCGCTCCCGGGTTTCCCATCGGACGCACGCGGGCGTTGGCCAGGTGCGGCAAACGGAAGCGCTCCGAGCCGGGAGCCAGGGGCGCCGCGGCGGAACTGAACTTCTGCCGCCAGGCGCGCGCGGAATCGGGATAGAATTTCTCGAAATTCTTCGGCCAGTGCTTGAAGTCCATCACGGGCCCGGGCTGATACGCGTCGTAGAGCCGCTGGTAGGCGCGCCGCATCACCGATTCGGGCAGGCCGTTATAGTTCAGATATTCGTCGTGAACAAGCGCTTGCTCGGTCGACAGCCAGCGCAGGTGCTCGACCTCGCCGCGGATGATGTTCTGCTTCAGGCCGTCGGTGTAGATGCTGGTGCCCGGCATGGCCGACAGGTACTTCACGCGCGTGATGTGGTTGTTCTCCTCGGCCCAACGGCACATATGGTCCAAGGACTCCTCGTTCTCGCCGGGCAGGCCGACGATCGTCAGGCCGCCGAAGCGGAGGCCGGCTTCCTGGGTGGCCTTCATCGCGCGCAGCACGATGTGCTCCGCGGAGCCCTTGCGCGCGGACCTCAGCACCTCGGGAGAGAGAGATTCGACGCCGTAAAGAATGATGTCGCAACCAGACGATTTCATCGCGGCGAGAATCTCTGGGTCGACGTCGGTGCAGCGCGTCAGGCAGGTCCAGCCCAGGTCGAACTCCTTAATGACCTCGCAAATCTCCAGGCTGCGCCTCTTGTTCGAGGTGAAGGTCAGGTCTACGAAAAAGATGAACTTCGTGTGATAGGTCTCAGTCAAATACTTGAGTTCGGCGCGCAACTTTTGGGGGGATTTCTCTCGCAGCTGCGGCGTCGTGCGGTAGCAGAAAGAACAGTCCATCTTGCAACCGCGGCTGTGCGAAGAGATGATCTGCGGCTGAAGCCCCGCGGCCGCCTGAGACTGCGGCCACAAGGAAAGGTTCATGTTGGGCAGACAATCCAAATCCATCATCTGACCGCGCGGCGGATTGGATTTGATTTCGCCGTTGGCGTCGCGGTACCAGATTCCGCGAATCTCCGAAAGCTTCTTCGGCCAATGACCTGCGGTGTAGGCCTCGAACAGCTCCAGGACCGTCAGCTCGCCTTCGCTGATGACCGCGACGTCGGCCTTCGTGGACTCCATAAAAACACGCGGGACCGAGGTCACCAGAGAACCACCCAAGACCACGGGAATCTTCGGATGGGACTCCTTGACCATCGCGATCAACTCTTCGACGAACGGATAACAGTCCTCGTAGGTCGCGATCCCGAGGACGTCCGCGCCGTCGACGATTTGCTGGTAAGCCTCTCCCAGCGGGTTGACGGCGTAGCGGACGTCGACGATGCGGACCGGATAGCCAGCGTTGTGAAGAACGGAGGCGATATAACTGACGCCTTCGTAAGGCGAGGTCAGGAAGAACTCCCAGCCGCGCGGCATGGTGAACGGCGACGGACCCACGACGAGCGCGATCCGCGGCTTGCTTCGTTCGGTGGGAACCGGGGACAGCCCTTGACCGCGCATGATCTCCATGTAATGGCGATCCTTCGCGGAACCCGCCTGCTCGTAAAGAACCGGGTCCAATGAATACTTATGTCCCATGTAAAGAAGTATGCGGTCTTGATTTACCGTTGTCAAGCTCCAAAACGGCTTCCATTAGGCTACAGAATTCACGACGATCAAGGGAAGTTGAACGACCCGCGATGCGCTATAATGCGCCCGTTCTTAGGCAACAACGTGAACAAAGCCCCTGCCTCGTCCGACTCTTCGGCCCTCCTCCGAGCACTCTTTGTCTGCGCGCTGGGCTACTTCATCGACGCGGCGGACGTGCATCTGCTCGCCGTTTTGCGCGTGGCCAGCCTCCAGGACCTGGGTGTGCCGACCGCGCGGCTTGCCGCCGTTTCGGGAGCTTTGCTGAATTTTCAAATGTTCGGCATGCTCCTGGGGGCATTCTTGTGGGGCTACCTGGCCGACCGCTTCGGCCGACTGAAGGCGCTTTATGGCTCCATTCTGATCTACTCGCTGGGCACGCTCGCCTGCGGCCTCGTACGCAGCCCGATCGCCTATGAATGGCTACGCCTGACGACCGGGTTCGGCTTGGCGGGAGAGACCGGCGTGGCGGTCACGCTCATCGCGGAACTCTTGCCCGTGGGGCGGCGCGGCTGGGGGATCGCAGCCGTCTCCACAATCGGTTTTTTCGGGCCGTTGTTCGTCGCGGGCGTTTCCACGCTCATGCCTTGGCGCCTGACGTATGCGGCGCTCGGCGCCACCGGACTACTGGTGCTTGTTTTACGTTTAAAATTGACCGAACCGGAACTGCTCCTCCGCGCCCGACGAGCGGAACTGCGCCCCGGCTCCCTACGCCTTCTTGCGCAGCCCCGCCAGGCCGCGGCTTTCGCGCGCTGCGTGCTCGTCGGCCTGCCGTTGATCTATCTCTGGAGCCTGCTGAACTTTTTTTCATTGGAACTCAGCCGCGCCGTACTGCCTCCCGGCACCGAGTTCCGCCAAAAGAGCTGCCTTCTGCTGTTCTATGGAGGCACGTGTCTGGGCGGAATCCTGAGCGGAGCGCTGACCCAGCTCTGGGGCAACCGCCGCCTCAGCCTGGGCGTTTTCCTGTTCGCGGGCGCGACGACTTCCGCCGTCTTTCTGCTCGCGGGGCCTCGGCTGGCCCTCCCCGCGGCCGCCGTCTACGCGCTGTATTTCGCGCTGGGCACGGCGGGCGGCGGCTGGGTCTTGTTCACCGCCGTGGCCGCAGAACATTTCGGCACGAACATCCGGGCCACCGCCTCGATTTTGACGGCCAACATCGTGCGCGGCTTCACCGTGCCCATGGTCGCGGCGTTCGTCGCGCTGCGCGGTTACACGGGTGATTCCAACGCCGCGGCTCTCATCGGTCTGGTCCTGTTTTCCGCCGCCTTCACGGCGCTGCGCGGACTGCGCGAGACCCACGACGTCGATCTCGACTATGTCGAGCGCCCGGACGGTCAAGAAATCGCCGGAAGGACGGCCTAGCTCCTCGACTCAAAAGACAATCATTTTCACGGCCGCCCAAAGAGGGTCCTCTTAGCGCTATAATCCGGCCATGCGATTTATTTTAGCGGCGGCGTTTTTCTTGTTGACCCGTCCCACGCATGCCGAGCCCGCGGCCGCGCGCAACCTCGTGATCATCGCCGTCGACGGCCTGCGCGCCGATCACCTGGGACTCTACGGCTACACCCGGGAGACTTCCCCGAAACTCGACGCCCGCGCCAAAAGCGCCGTGGTGTTCGACCGCGCGATTTCCCAGGCCAGCTGGACCCTGCCCAGCTTCACCACGCTTTTCACGTCGGTCGACCCGATCGATCACGGCGTCAATACAAGCCACGTCACGCTTTCCCCGGGCCTGCGACTGCTGGCGGAAGTGCTCAAGGACGCGGGCTTTGAAACCGCGGGCTTCGTCGGCGGCCACTTCCTCGATCCCGTCTTCGGCTTCGCGCGCGGCTTCGATCTCTACCGCGCCGACGGAGAAGGCAACTACCGCTTTCTGCCGCAGACCGCCGCGCAAGGAGCCGACTGGATCCGCGGCTGGAAAAGCGGGCGCCATTTCCTCTTCATCCACGGCAACGACGTGCATCCGCCTTTCGACTTGACGAACCAGGGCGCGAAAGTCCGGCACCTGTTCGACGCGGACTACCGGGGCCCGGTCGACGACACACTGATCGACTACCAGTTCGTCGCCGAATATAACAAGGTGTCGGAGGAAAGCCAGGGTTTGACGCCGCCGCCGGACTACGTCCGGCGCGTCGATCAAATACGCGCCGACCCGCGCTCGGTGCGCCATATCTCCGCCCACTACGACGCGCAAATCCGCCACGTGGACGACACTTTGGTGCAGGTGTTCGGCGCCCTGGCTCGGACGGGCCACGACGCGGACACCATCGTCGTTCTTCTGGCCGACCATGGGCTGGAGATGGGAGAAAAGGGGCGCCTGGCCACCGCCTTCCATCTCACGCAGTACCAGTCGGTCGTCCATGTCCCGCTGATTTTCTGGGTCCCCGGCCTGCCCGCGCGGCGCGTCAGTCAACCCGTCGAGCTTCTAGACGTCGCGCCGACCTTGCTGGAATTGCTGGGCCTCCCGCCGCAGTCATCCTACCAGGGCCATAGCCTGGCTGGACTGGCGCGCGGAAAAAGCGAGCCGCCGCGCCTGGCGTTCAGCTCCAGCTCGCTGATCGGCGACGCGCGCCGCGATCCGCCCATGTTCTCCGTCCAGGACGAACGCTGGAAATTGATTTACGATTCCATCACGCGCTCGCGTCGGCTTTTCGATCTGGCGGCGGACCCGCAGGAGAATGTCGACGTCTCAGGCGGGCATCCTAAACAGCTCGCGCGCTTGACTCAAGCGCTCGCCGATCACATCCGTCGCCAGGTTCCGTGATCGTCCCGCTCCCATGAAAACGCTCCGGAGGTTTCCGTGCATCGAATACTAGGTCTCGTGCTACTCCTCGCGGCGGCGCCTGCGGCCCGCGCCGCGCAACCATACGCGGAGTCCGCGCCCTGTCCGGGATGCAACGTGGTGCTGGTTTCGTTCGACGCTCTCCAGGCGGCCCATGTGCACGCGCTCGGCGACCCGCGCCTGACCACGCCGACCATCGATCGGCTTGCCGCGAAGGGAGCGCTCTTCACCCAAGCCGTTTCGCCCGCGCCGTGGACCTTGCCGGCGCATATGTCTTGGTTCACCGGCGTCGATCCTTCGATTCATAAGGTCGTCAACAAATACGTGGTCTACCCGGACCGGCTGGTGGTTTCCAACCTGCAGACGCTGTCCCCGGGCATACGAACTCTCACCGACGTCCTGCACGATCACGGCTACGCGACCGGAGGTTTTACCGGCGGCGCGGGCGTGAGCGGCGTCTTCGGCTTCAAAAGCGGCTTCGACGTCTACTCCGACGACGTGCCCCCGTTCACCGGCCTGGCGACCACCGCGCCGAAGGCGGTGACCTGGCTGCAAAGCCTCAAGGGCAAGCGTTTTTTCCTGTTTCTCCACGGCTACGACATGCACGGCCAGTATCTCCCGCCGGGCGGCTACGACAAGCGCTTCGTTCAGCCGCCCTATGAAGGTCCTTACGACGGCACCCCGTCCCAGCAGCGCGTTTTGCGCGAACTCGGCCTACGCCAGTCGATCGATCTCGATCCCGAAGACGTCGATTTCTGGCGCGAGGTCTACGATGAGAAGATCGTCCGTGCCGACGCGGTCTTCGCCGGCTTCCTCTCCGCGCTGCACGCGATGAAGCTGGACCAGCGCACGGTCTTCGTCCTGGCCTCGGACCACGGCACAGAGGAATACGAGCACAAGCGCTTCGACCACGGCTACGATCTCTACGATGAATTGGAACGCGTCCTGTTCGTGATCGCCGCGCCCGGCATCAAGGGGGGGCAGGAAATTCACGTCCAGGTCGGAACGCTGGACATCATGCCCACGATCCTGGCGCTGGTCGGAGTCGCCCCGGGTCCGGAGCTGCAAAAGCAGATGAAAGGCCGCAATCTCGTGCCGTTGATGACGGGGAAAGACTCCCAGGGCGAGGACGTCTTCATGGAAACAGACTACCGCCTCTACACGCACAAGCGCGGCCTGCGCACGCGCGACGGCTGGAAGCTGGTCCACACTTTGGAGACGGGCAAGATCGAGCTCTACGATCTCAAAAATGACCCCCACGAGCTCAAGGATCTGTCCGCCGCCGAACCCGCGAAAACCGCCGATCTCGACGCGCGTCTTCTGGCGCACTACAAGAGCATCGGCTCCATCCTCGATCACTGGCAGGTGGGCTGCAGCCCGGTCTACCCGGACCAGTGCCACTGACCTCTGCGGCGCTAGGCGCCGACTCGGAAGTCCAGCTCGACGCGGGACACAAGCGGCACGGGGCGGGGACCGTCGTCGCCCAGCGTCAGTTCTTCAATGCGCGCGGCGCTGTCGCTGCTGGCGCTGTAGCCGTAGGCGAAGACATGACGGCCGGGGCGGGCCAACAGCCAATCGCGCGTGTGGTTGCCGCGGCCCCAAACCGGGATATGCACTCGCGCCAAGACCGCGGCCCGATAGCCGACCCGCCTGATCGCGCGGCGAGACGTCGCGGGATCCGACCAGGCCACAACGGGATTATAGACGCGCCCGCGCGGCGCCAGAGCACGCGGCGCCTCGCAAAGAAAGCGTGCGTTCAGGTCTCCACCCGCCGCGCCGCCATCGACCGAGGAGATCAAGCGCCGGGGGAGCGCGGGATCAACAAGACTGCCGGGGAAATGCGGCGCGTTGTAGACCATCGCGTCGACTTTCACGGCGCGGGAAACGAGCGGCTGGGTCAGCGAGCCTTGCAGGAACCGGCAGACGCGCGCAACTCCATTGCGGCGCGCGTTGGCGCGCGCCAAACGCAAGGCCGCCGGGTTGATGTCGGTTCCGTAGACGCGGCGGGCGCCCAGCTTGGCGGCCAGGATCGCGTGAAGGCCGGAGCCGGTGCCGACGTCCAGAAAGACGTCTCCCGGGCGCACGCGCATCTGCGCCGCGGAAAACCACGACATCAGGTTCGGCACAAAAACATCCGTTCGATGAAGCTGGAGGACGATCGTCCGTCCCTGGACTTCGGCGCGGACCTGCATGTGGGAATTCTAACGTTTTCTGCGCGTCGGCCGCGAAAATTCGCGCTCGCCGCCGCGCTCTTCCTGTCCGTCGTTCGCGCGCTCGCCGGAGAGGAAATCCCGCTGGTCTACGCCGTGCCCGCGGCGGTGCCGGCGGCACTGCCGCTGGTCGCTGCTGATCGCGGCTTCTTCCGCGAGGAAGGGCTCGACGTACGTGTGGCAATGTTTTCTTCGGGGCGAGAGGCCCTTCAAGCCCTGCTGGCGGGACAAGCGCAGATCCAATCGGTCTCCGAGACGCCGGTCGTGCACGCCATCGTCCAAGGCAACGCCGTCGCCGTCGTGGCGACCGTCGCCCGGCACCAAGAAGCCAAGCTCATCGTACGCAAGGATCGCGGCATCCTCAAACCCGAGGATCTGCGCGGCAAGCGCATCGCCACTTTGCCGGGCACGAACTCCGACTACTTCATGTACAAGTTCCTGGCGGCGCACGGGCTGACGCCCGCGGATCTAAAGGTCACGAACATGTCTCCTCCCGAGATGGTCGCCGCGTACGCCAATGGAGATATCGACGGCTACTTCGCGTGGGAGCCGCACATCCAGTTCGGCCTAGCCGCCGTGCCGCAATCCCGCGTGTTCTATCCCGGCGCGCTGTACCGCGGCTGGATGACGGTCAACATGGACCCGACCTATGCGCGGGCCCACCCGGACATCGTGCGCAAGATCGTACGCGCGCTGATCAAAGCGGAAGGTTTCGTGCGCGCCCATAAGAGGCAAAGCCTCCGGCTGGTCGCGCAACGCCTGCGGATGGACGACGGCATGCTGCGCAAGGTCTGGGATCAGAATCAATACCGCGTGGAACTCGACGCCTCCTTGGTTGGTGAGATGTCGGAAATCGGACGCTGGTCCCTTCAACTGTCCAAGTCGGACAAACCGCTTCCGAATTTCAGACAATTCATCTATGCCGAGCCGCTTCGCCGCGAACGACCTGCGTCCGTCTCCCTTTGAGCCAACGCGCGCTCTCATCTCCCTCGGCGCGACGGCGGCCGCTCTTCTCCTGTGGGAAGCGGCCGCCCGCTCCGGTGTCTACCCGCCGCATTTATTTCCGCCGCCCAGCGCCGTTCTGCGCGCGCTGGTCTTGGACGCGCGCTCCGGAGAACTCGCCTCGGACCTGGCCGCCAGCGGACGGCGCTGGAGCGCGGGACTCGCGCTCGGTTCGCTGTCCGGCGCTGCCGCGGGGCTCCTGACCGGAGCCTGGCGTCCGGCCCGGCTGGCGGCCTCGCCGCCGCTCCATTTCCTGCGCGTCGTTCCCTTCATGATGCTGATGCCGTTGACGCTGCTCTGGTTCGGCATCGGCGAGGAGTCGAAAATCCTTTTCGCGGCATGGGGGGCTTTCTTTCCGGTCTGGCTGTCGATGGAGACGGCGGTGCTCTCCGTGGAACGGGAATACGTCTGGGCCGCGCGCACGCTCGGCGCCGACGGCCTGCGGCTCTGGTGGGAGGTCTACGTACCGCGCAGTCTCCCCGGCACGGCGACTGGCGTGCGGCTGGCCGTGTCCACGTCGATGTTCGCGCTGGCCGCCGCCGAAATGGTCGGCTCTTTCGACGGCATCGCCTACCGCGCGTTCTACTGCTACCAGTTATTTCAGAGCGAAAAAATGATGGCCTGCATCGCGGCCGTCGGCGTCTGCGGCTATGCGGCCGATCGAATATTCGCGGCCGTCGTCCGCCGCCTGTTGCCTTGGCAGGAGCCCGCGTGAGAGCGGCGCTGGAACTGAGCGGGGTCGGCTTCACCTACCCTTCGCGAGGCGGGCCCGTGTCGGCTCTGGAGGGCGTCAATCTGGCGCTCGCCCCCAGCGAGTTCGTCTGCCTGCTGGGCCCGTCCGGCGGAGGGAAATCCACCTTGCTGGCGCTGGCCGCGGGCTTGCTGGCGCCGACCGCGGGACAGGTGTTCGACCACGGCCGGCCCGTCCGGGGTCCAGGAGTCGAACGGGGGCTCGTGCTGCAGAAGCACGCGCTGTTCCCGTGGCGGACCGCGCGCGGCAACGTCGAGTTCGGTCCGCGCCTGAAAGGAATGTCGGCGCCCGAGCGACGGCGTCGCGCCGAGAAACTCCTGGCCGCCGTCGGGCTGCCGGAATGCGCCGACCGCTATCCCTCGGCCCTCAGCGAAGGCCAGCGCCAGCGCGTCGCGCTGGCGCGGGCTCTCGCCGGCGAACCGGATCTCCTCCTGATGGACGAACCTTTTGCTTCGCTCGACGCGCTGACGCGCCGACAGATGCAGGAACTGCTTGTCGCCGTCTGGACTCAAGGTCGGCCGAGCGTGCTTTTCGTCACGCACGACGTCGACGAGGCGCTGACGCTGGGCGACCGCGTCGCCGTGCTGTCGTCAAGCCCCGGGAAGATTCTCTTCGCGCGCGAGGTGCCGCGGCCGCGGGACCCGGCCGCGCGCCTGGCCCCCGAAACCGCCGCTCTGCGCGCCGAGTGCCTGAACGCGCTGGGAGCCTAGCGGGATGGAATTGATCGACGCGCACGCGCACATCACCCGCCTCACCGACCTGGACGCCGTCGCCGCGCGCATGCGCGCCGCGGGGATCGCCGCCGCCGTCGTGATGGCCCGCGAAGTACGCGAAGACCGCATCCTCGAGTTCGCCGGAAGCCACCCGCGCCTCATCTGGCCGATGTTCGGCGGCCGCGTCTTTCAGCGCGCGCTTCAGGACGGCTCGCAGAAATCAAGTCCGAGAGGCATACGGCATTACCGGGGCTTTCGTCAGGACTGGTGGCGGCGCCACGAAGGCCGTGTCTTCGCCACGCTCGACGCGGCCCTGGAGTCGGGACGCTTCCGCGGCATCGGCGAGATACGCCTCAAGCACCGCGGCTGCGGCCGCTGCGTGCCCGAAATGAAGTGCGACTACGATTTCGAGCCCGATCATCCCGTGATCCTGCGTCTGCTGGATGTCGCCGCACGGTGGCGCGCGCCCGTCGTGCTCCATCTGGAGGTGGACGAGGACGCGACCGGCCGCCTCGCCGCGTTCTCCCGCGCGCTCGCGTCCAGCGCCCAGACCCGCGTCGTGTGGGCGCACGCCGGGCCCTGCCCGCCCGAGACGCTGAAGCGGATGCTCGCACGACACGCGAACCTTCACGCGGAAATTCAGCCTCTCACGCGCAACACCTACGCCGAGCGCGTCCCGATGCTGCGCACGTTCCCGCCGGTGGCCGGCCCCGACGGCCGCCTCCTGCGCGTCTGGCGAGAGCTCTTCGAGACGTACGCCGACCGATTGATGTTCGGGGCGGACTGCCGCACTCCGGCCGAATACCGGCACCTGGCCGTGCGCGCCGAAGACATGCGCGGTTTGCTCGCACAACTCAGCCTGCGCTCGGCGCGTCGAATCGCACACGGCACGGCCGAACGTCTCTATGGTGCGCGCCATTGAAGCCGTTGACGCCGCGTTGCCAATGCGCCGTTCAAGAGGTAAAGTCAAGAGATGCAATCTTTTTGCATGGACGCACTCCCACGATGCTGATGCTTCATACGGGAGCGCTATGGCCGAACTGAACGCCCCTTCGACTCCTCCCGCGACGCCCGGCCAAACCGAAGCACTTCTGGAGGCCGTTCGCCGCAAGCGGGCCGACGTCGCACGGCGCTTTGCGCCGGGTCGGGGCAACGGCGTCCACCCGGAGGATGTGCGCAACGTGCTGATGATCGTCTCCGCCTCGCGCAGCGGCTCCAGCGTACTCCACTATTTGCTGGCGCGCCTGCCCGGCGTCGTTTCGCTGAACGGAGAAGACAGTGTCTTCGCCCGCCTGCACGGCCTGGGCTGGGCGAAATCGACGGACGATTCGGATTTCATCGCGCCCGGAGACTCCGCCGCCCTTCGCGCCGCACCCCTCATCGCCGAAGACATCCTGGCGGACTCCGGGGAACTGGCGTTTCACGCGCCCGCTGGCGCGGACACGAACCTGCGCGAGAATTATTTGGCCGACAGCGTACAGCGCCTGCTCCTGCAGTTTCCGGAAGCGGACGTCGCCCCCGAAGAACTCCTGCGCGCGTGCACGACGGCTCTCGGCGCACGCGACCCGAGCGCGCGGACCTTTTCCGCCGCCGAGTATTGGCGCGCCACGCTCGAATATCTTCTCGCCGCGGGGCTCAACGCGCGGCTCGGCTATTATGACCTGCGCGGAAGCGACCCCGCAGCCGACTTTCCGGACCGAGGCAACGCCCTGCCGCCGCCGTTTTCCGACGTGTGCCTGGAAGAGCCTCCGTTCGTCGTCCCTCAGCCGCGGCGTCCGCCGGAACCAATGGAATGGAAACATAAGACTCTTTTGTTGAAATCCTCCTCGGACTGCTACCGCCTATGGCTGATCCGCCGCCTCTTCCCGAACGCGCGCTTCAAGTTCGTGTTCTTGGCCCGCAACCCGGCCGCCGCGATCAACGGCTTGATCGATGGGTGGCTGTCGGACGGCTTCTACTCCCAGAATCTCGGCCACATAGCCGCTCTGGATGTCTCGGGCTACAGCCGCGACGACCGGCCATGGACGCGCAAGTGGTGGAATTTTGACCTGTTTCCCGGTTGGGCACAGGCCCGCGACCGGCCGCTCGAAGAAGTGTGCGCGCGGCAATGGGTCGCGGCCAATCAGCATATGCTCGGCGGCATACGCAGCGGCCTGATCGAGGAACGACTGGACGTCCGCTATGAGTCTTTCCTGGAGCCGCGTTCGCTGGCGGCGACGCTAAGCGCGATCGGCGCTTTCGCCGGCCTGCCGGGTAATCCGACCGTGAGCGCCGGGAACATCCCTCCGGTCATGTCCGTGACCCCGCCGGCGCCGCAAAAGTGGCGCAGGCGCCGCGACCTTTTGGCCGGCGTCGTTCAAGGTGGAGAAGTCGCCGCGTTGGCGCGGGAACTCGGCTACGATCCCAGCCGCTGGGAGTCCTGGACGTGAGGCGCGCGACGCGGCCGGCCGCCTATCAAGGCCCCGGCTGGCGCCCGCGCCGGGCAAGCCTGGGCGACGACGTGGCGCGCGGTCGGGGACTATGGTCGCGCCGCCGTGTCGATTCGGAATACAAACGTCTGCAGGAAGTCATTCTCCATTGTCCTGGCGACGAGTTGTCTCGCGTCCAGGCTCCCAACGCCGTTCAGCACCTCGCGCGCGTCGATCCGGCGGCGATACGTCGGGAGTTCCTCGCCCTTGCCGCCGCATTGCGGAAACGGGGCGTCGAGGTGCGGCGCCTGCCTCTCGGCCCGGCCGGCGCGCCTTGGGCGACGATGCCAAATCTCATGTTCGTGCGCGATCTCTTCTTCAACACGAGGGAAGGCGCCGTCGTCTCGCGCATGGCCAGCCAAGTGAGAGCGGGGGAGGAAAAGCACGCCGCGCTGGCGCTGGCCTCCTTGGCGGTTCCCATCAACCGGACCATTTCCGGCGTCGGGACGTTCGAGGGGGCGGATGCGCTCTGGCTCGATGAGCGCACGGTGGTCTGCGCGGTCGGCGGACGCACGAACACGGAGGGGTTGAGGCAATTGCGGGAAGCCCTGAGCCCGCAAGGCGTCGAAGTTCTCCCGGTCGCGTTGCCTCAAGGGTTTCAGCATCTGCTGGGACTCCTCCAAATTGTCGACAAGCGCTTGGCCTTTTTAAGACACGAACGCGCTCCCCGGGAACTGTCACGCCTGCTACTGACGCGTGGATTCTCGATCCGGCCCGTGCCGGAATCGGAGGAGACGATCATCCGGCAGGGAATGAATCTGGTCGTCGTCGCGCCCCGGACGATCCTGATGCCCTACGACTGTCCCGACCTGAAGAGCTATTATCAGCGCTCGGGCTTGATCGTCGCGGCCGAACTGGACATCCGGCAGATCCGACGCGGTGCGGGCGGGCTGGCCTGCGCGGTCGGGATCGTTTCGCGTCGAGCCTGAGATGACGAACGACTCTCCGATCTTCATCGTCGGCACGGAGCGCTCTGGGTCGAATCTGCTCCGCCTGATCCTCAACGAGCACCCGTCGATCACCATCCCGCATCCCCCGCACCTGCTCAAGGACTTGATGCCGTTGGCGCCTCGCTACGGAGATTTGGGCGCGGACGCGCATTTCCGCCGCCTCGTCAACGACGCCGTCACTCTGGTGGACCTCCATTTCTCTCCTTGGGATGTCCGTGTCGATCGCGAAGACGTCTTCGCCCGCGCGCCCGGCCGCAGCGTCTATGGCGTCAAGGCTGCGATCTACGACCAATACCGCCGCGCCAAAGGACGCCGCCGCTGGGGTTGTAAGAGCACCTTTGTCATCCATTACGTCGACCAGGTCCGCTCGATCCACTCCGACGCGCGATTCATTCACCTGGTGCGCGACGGACGGGACGTCGCCGTGTCGGCCAAGGCCTCGGTCTTCAATCATTTCCATCCGCACTACGTCGCCCGCCTCTGGGCCGAACAGCAGAACACGGCGATCGCCCTTTCACGCCGGCTTTCCGCCGCGCAGATGCTCTGCGTTCGCTACGAGGACCTTCTGGACGATCCCGCTCGGGAGACGCGCCGCGTGTGCGGATTCCTGGGCGAGGACTATTCCGATTCCCTGCTCGATTATTTCAAGAGCGCCGAAGCCAAACGGCTCGCCGCGCAGAGCCGTTCATGGGAGAACGTGTCCAAGTCGGTGCTGCAGGGCAACCGCGACAAATACAAACGGGAACTGAGCGCCGCTGAAATTCACGCCTTCGAGCTTCAGGCCTTCGCGCCTCTGGCGCACTTCGGTTATGCGCTGGAAAACGATCCGGCTCAGTTGAGAAAAGAGTCCCGAACCCCGCTCGGCGCCGGGACACGGCTGCGCTATTGGACGGCCGAGCAGGCGATGAGCGTCCGCATAGGCGCGCAGGCGCTTCTGCGCGACCGCAATGCGTTTCTGCGTCTCAGAAAAAGTCTGTTCCTTCTCAAACTGCGTCTGCAGCACAAGCTCTGAACGAACCGGTACGTCAGGAAAGGCGCTGGAGCGCCTCGCGGGCTTCGGTATAATCCGGGAACAGGAGCAGCGCGGTTTGATAATGCGCGCGGGCTTCTTCGACACGGCCCGACGCCGCGCACAGATCGGCCAGAAGCTTGCGCGAAGTCACGTAATGCGGATCGCAGCGCAGGCACGCGCGCGCATGCTCCTCCGCTTCCTTCAGGGAGCATGTTTTCAAAGCCACATAGGCACGCGTGTGGTGCAGAAGCGCGTAGTCCGCGTCTAGCTCCGACGCCCGGTTCAGTTCTGCACGGGCCTCCTCGAACCGCTCGAGATAGGCGAGCGCGATCGCCCCGTAGACCGGGGCGCGAAAATCGTCCGGCTCCGCGGCGAAGGCTTGCCGCGCGCACGACAGAGCTTCCTCGCGGCGCCCCGCCTGGAGATGCGCCTGCGCCAGCAGGAGCAGGCTCGTCGCATCCTTCTCCAACTCGACGAGCGCTTGAAAGTGAACGACCGCTTTTTCGACGGAGCCCGCTTCCAACTCGACCGAACCACGCGCCAACGCAAGATCTGCGGGGGGCGCGCCGAATTTTTCCGCCGCGGCCAGCGCGGCGTCCGCCTCGGCGCGCCGAAGCAGGGACCCGAGCGTGATCGCCCGGTAGACATAGGCTGCCGCGCAGGTCGGGTCCAACTCCAGCGCCGCGGAGAACTCGGCAAGCCCCCGCGCGGTGTCGAAGCGGCTCTCCTTGACGCAGAAGAATCCTAAATATGCGCGGGCGTCGGCGAAGGTCGGACGCAGGCGAACGGCCTCTTCGAAATAAATCCGGCCGGCCGTCCAGCGGTCCCGCCGGGCGAAGCGCCGCGCCTCTTCGCGAAAATGGTCGGGGCTCATCGCTTCGCGCCGCCTCTCAGGCCGGCTTGCGGGCGGAGAACACGCACCATCTCCACAGATCGCGGATTTCGCCGGAGGGTGAGATCGTGAAGGGATGAACGGCCTTGGCCTCGGCCGGGGCCTCGCGGTACAAGCGGCGGATCTCGTGGCGATGGAGCGGGGTCGTCTCGTAGCTGTCGATCCAGACGTCGATGGACTCCCAGACGTTCATCTCCTTCATTTCCAGATCGACGAATCCCGCCTCCGTCAGAAGACGCCGGAAATCCTCTTCTTGGAACATGTTGTAGATCAGCGGCTGTTTCTTCTTAAAAATACGATACATCCACGCCGCGTCCGCCGCGCTGAACGGCAGTATTTGGCCGACGACGAACTGCCCGCCCGGCTTCAAGACGCGTCGGATCTCCGAAACGGGCTTCTCCGGAAACGGAAGCAGGTGCAGGACCTCGCGCGTGCAGACCAGATCGAAGCGATCGGCCTCGAACGGCATTTTGTAGACGTTGCCCTGCCGCACCTCGTCCAGCCGCGTGCGCGCAAGGTCCACCATTTCCGGCGTCAGATCAAGACCCACGACTTTCTTGACCCGGCCCTTGAACGAAGCGCCCACCACGCCGCTGCCGCAACACACATCCAGCACCGTCGCCTCCGGGCCTTGCCGGCAGAAATCCGCGTGCGCCTGCAACAATTCTCCGTGCGTGATCCAAACGGCGGAGTCGTGCCAATTTTTGGAGCGGGCGCCGAACTGCTCTCTGTATATCCGCTCATCGACGTCTCGGTAGACCTGCTGGAAATAAATCTTATCGGCGGCGCGGCGGGCCGCGAGGCGGTCGCGTCGCACCTGGAGGATGCGGTCCGACACGATGCCGGCGGCTTGCGGATGCCGGCGCAGATACTCAAGAACCTGACCGCTGACCGCGTCTTCAAGGACGTCGGCGACGTCCGGGTTCGTGAGGCGGGATTTGGTTTGACTTTCGAAATTGGGACGCGCCAGCTTCAAATTGACGACGGCCGACAGGCCCTCCGTCGCCTCCTCGATTTCCGTGGGATCCTCGCCGCTGGTCTTACCCATCTCCGACATGATGCGGTTGATCGCGCGCGTCAGGCCGAGCTTGAAGGCGGCGACGTGAGTGCCTCCGTGCCGGGTATTGACGCAGTTCACGTACGACCAGATCGCGGGACCGCGGCCGGTGGTCCACTGGAGTACGGCCTCGAACATCAGGCCGTCCGCTTCCGTCCGCACCGCGATCATCTCCGGGGTCAGAGCGCGCGCTTGGGGGTTCAGCCGCGCCAGAAGCCCCGCGATTCCCGCATCGGACCGGTAGACCCAGGAAGACCCGCTGGGCTGAGACGTCAGCACGAACTCGACGCCCGGATTCAGAAAAGCCAGTTCTTCCAGGAGCATCCGGGATTCGTCTTCGTTGAAGCCCTGGAAGCCGCGGAAAATCTCCGGGTCCGGCCAGAAAGAGATCCGAGTGCCGCTACCCGCCTCCGCACCGACCGCTTTCAACGGAGAGACGGGCTCGCCGCGTCGAAATTCCTGGACATGGCGATGCCCGTCGCGCACGATCTCGATTTTCAACCAGGAGGAAAGCGCGTTGACGCAGGACAGCCCGACGCCATGCAGTCCCGCGCTGTAGCGTCCCGTCCCGCGCTCGAACTTCGTGCCCGAGTGGAGGCGCGTCAGGACCACTTCGCAGGCGGAAACGCCTTCCGTGGGATGGAGCTCCACGGGGATGCCGCGACCGTCGTCCTCCACGCGGCAGTGGTCCGCTCCGAGAGTGACGACGATCCGCGAACAGGCGCCGGCCAGGGCTTCGTCAACCGCGTTGTGCACCAGCTCCCGCAGAAGCTGATGCGCGCCCTCGGAAGAGACCGCCCCGATATACATCCAGGGATTGCGGCGGACCGCCTCCAGCCCGGAGAGGACGACGACGTCGCCCGCCGACAGGCCGTCAGGCACCGGAAAGCTTCCTCAATTTTTGGACGTGCGCGCGCTTCGCCTTTTCCAGCGTGTCGAACCAACTGGCGATATCCGGAAACCCCTCCATGCGCGCCGCCTGCGCCATCTCGGGATAGGTCCGGCCCTGCTGACGGGCTTCGATTTGCAGCAGCGACTCCATATTTTTGAGCGTGCCGCCGACCGCCAGGCCGGAATCGGGATCTCGCGCCAGTTTGAGAAAATCGAAGCAGCCCTGCACGAAGTCCTCGCCGCCTTCGGCGATTTCTTTGAACAGCGCCGAATGCCGGTCCAGGCCTTCGAAATCCGCCAGCACGGAAAAATAAAGATACCGATAGGCCAGCGCCGCTTCTTCGGCGAACGCGGCCCGGAGATTTTCGAACGTGCGGGACTTGACGAACTCGCTGTCGTCGGCCATCGAACCCCGGGTCAGCCCTTCTTCTCGGCGCGTATCAGCAGAAAAAGCATCGTATCGAAGATGTCGTCTTCGGTCATCTCTACGCGGTGCAGACGCTTGAACTCCAGAGACGATGACCGATAAGCGTCTCGAATGGCCTCGCGCTCTTCCGGGCGATTGGCTCCGTGTCCGATCCAGGTGTTGACCGATTCCCGCGAAAGGTGGCGCACGTTCCGGGTCACCGTCAGCCCGGCCGCCTCCAGCGCCGCCTCCAGATCGCCGGGCATGAAAAAATTGATCCGGGCCGGGTTGCGCAGCGCCTGGATCTTGAACGCGTCGGAGCGGTCCTCCGGTCCGTACGCGTTCAGGTGGCAGAAAACCGCGCGTCCTCCGGGCTTCAGCACGCGCGCGACCTCCTCCAGTGCTTTGGGAAGGTTCGAAAATTGCAATCCCTGGCGGCAAACGCACGCGTCGACGGAAGCCGACGCCAAAGGAACGGCTTCCATCGGAGCAATAATCATCCGGTCCACATGAGCCGAAGCGGACCGGGTCATGTCCCTCGAGATGTCGAGGCCGATCACTTCCTTGGCTTTGCCGCGAAAACAGCGAGCCACCAAACCGGTGCCCGTCGCCAAATCGAGCAAAGTTTCGTCGCTGGAGATCGCGGTCAGCGCACTAATAAGCCCGAGCAGTTCCTCGTCGGCGACCCAGCGCGACGATCGGTTGTATGACTGGCTCCGCTCCCTAAAATGCTCGAGTGCTTTTTCTTTATTGTCCATCGGTCCCACGATCGGTCAGAATCCAGACGATAGCAGAACTAAGGAACGGCGGCAAGCCGGGGGCAGCCAGGCCGCCTCAGCGAGCAGGCATCGTCGCCCGCATCCGAACCAACCCCGCGTCGACCCCGACCGGCGCGGCGCCTACGGCCGCGAGAACCTTGTCCGTACGCAATGAGCTTTCCTTAGGCCTCGGCGCGATCGTGCCGAACTCGGCGGAGGAGACGGGCCGGATCAAACTCTCATCCAGGCCGAACGCGCGCGCGACGCGTGCGGCGAACGCGGCGCGGGAGAGCCGGTCGGCGCCGACGACGTGATAAATTCCCGCCGCGCCCGTGGAAGCCAGGGCGGCCGTGATCTCCGCCAAATCGTCGGCAAAGGTCGGATTATAGCGGACGTCGCCGGCCACGCGCATTTCCTGGCCCGCCGATAAACGCGAGCGCACTTGGAGCGCGAAATTCTTCGGCTCGCTCTGCCACCCGTAGACCCCCGACGTGCGGATCACAAGGTTGCGCGCGTTGTCCGCCAGCACGCCCCGTTCGGTTTCCGCCTTCTGCCGACCGTATTCGTTGATGGGGGAGGGGATATCTTCTTCCGTGTAGACCCCTTGAACGCCGTCGAACACATAGTCGGAAGAGAAGAAAATCACCCGCGCGCCCGACTCCCGGCCGGCGCGCGCGACGGCCAAGGTGCCGAGGACGTTGACCCGGCGGGTATTGACGGGATCCCGTTCGCAGCCATCGACGTAAGGGTCGGCCGCGGGCACGGCGACCACATCCGGACGCCACGCCGCCATCGCCCGGCGGATAGAATCGGAGTCCGTCATGTCCATGGAAAGGAAATCCCCAGCCGCGGGGCCCCGCCGAGAGGTCGCCGCGACCTGCGCGCCGCGCTCGCGCCAAGCGCGGACGAGAGCGCCTCCGACCAGGCCGGTGCCGCCGACGACCATGATCCGGGAAGCCATTCCGGAAAGTCTAGCAAAGCCCCGTCGGGGGGGTCCAAAGGCCCAGGCGCCGGAACGGCACTCCGTGGTATCATACACTCATCGATTACTTCATCCGTCGACGTCTCGCCCCGGTGTTCCTCGCGGTGTCGGTGGCCGCCTCCGCGCAAGGGACGCGCGGTCTCATGGTGGCCGCCCCGCGCCTCTCGGACCTCTATGCGGGGGCGCACCCCGTTCTCGCCCCCGGCTCCGCCGCCAAATTGCTGCACCAGCAACTCGTCGTGCCCGTTCCCGTCCAAACCGCCGCCTACCGCCGCACCTTCCGCGCGCTGCTCGCCGATCCGGGCAAAACCGACCGCTACGACGATTTGATCTTCAAATACGCCCGCCGCAACGGCTTGGACGCGCGCTTGCTCAAGTCCATCATGGCCGCCGAATCCGAATTCGATCCGTCCGCCGTTTCTCCCGCGGGCGCGCGAGGTCTCATGCAGGTTATGCCGCGCACCGCCGCTCATTTCGGCGTGCCGCCGTCGCATCTGCGCGACCCCGAGGGGGGCATCCGCGCCGGTGCCGGATACGTGCGCGAACTCTTCCGCACGGCGTCGAAGGAATACCATCTGAAGGGAGTGCGCTACACGGATGCGCCTCCGTGGCTGGTCCAGCGCGTGATCGCCGCCTACCATTCCGGGCCGAAGGCCCTGAAGAGCCGCCGTTGGTATGCGTCGACGCGCGCCTACGTGCGCAAAGTCGTTCTTTACTACGACTCGAACGTCACCGACCTACGCCGACCGCTGGCCGCCGCCCGCGCCCTGCCCGCGTTCACGGAAACCATGGCGTCGAGCGGGACTTTGTACTGATGCGACGGGCCCTCCTACTGGCGGCCGCGGCCGCCGCCGCGGCCTGCGCGGTACCCGAGCCGTGCACGCGCGCGCTGTGCCCGACGCGCGTGGACGGGACCTACCGCCTTCATGGCTGGAAGGGCGATGTCGTCGTTTCTCCTCAGACGCCGCCCTTGCCGGTGCCCTCCGATGTCGAGGTGCAGGTCCTGGCGGGAAACCTGGAGTTCGTCAATAACGCCGCGCTGGTGCGCGTCAGCGCCGGCGCCGATTTCCACATCGAGGTTTCCACCGAGTCGCAGCCCGTCCCGGAGCTGTACGTCTCCTCGGGCTCCGTCGTCGTCGCCCAAAGCCCCGGCCAGCCGTTCGCGATCGTTCCTCCCGCCACGCACTGGCCTCTGCCCCGCGCTCCGAAAGCCGTCTGGCACTTATATTAGCCGTCAGCCCTGCTGAAAAAACAGCGCCACGCTGACGATCGTCGCGACGATCCCCACGCCAATCAGGACCCACAGCAGGAACTTGATCTCGTCGCGGCCCTGCGGCGGCGCCTGCTCCGGCAGAATCGCCGAGGGCGCCGGGGGCATCGCCGCCGGTGGCACGGGGGGCTGCGCGACCGAGGGCAGAACCGCCCCGGGACGCTCCGTCCGCGTAGGCGCGGTCGCAGCCGTCCCGACATAGCCTTCGACTTCCTGGGAAATGAGCCGCCGTCTCTGCGCGGACTCTTCCTTCAGGCGCTCCAATTCCACGTTCAAGGAGTCCGGCTCCGGAGAGGCGGCGCGAACCGCCGAACGCTCGGCGGCCACGTCATCGTAAAGGCGGCGGCGCTCCGCTTCCAGCGTCTCGCGCATCCGCGCCAGCTCGCGTTCCGAACTTTCACGCAGATCCGACTTCAAGGCTTCTAGCTCCGCCCGCGCGCCGCGCTCCTGCTCGGCAAGCGCCTGCCGCGCCTTGTCCCGCTCCTCCACCCGCTTGCGCTCTTCCAACTCCGCGCGCAATTTCGCCTCGCGCGCGCTCTCGAACGCCTCCACTCCCTCGCGACGAATTTGCTCGGCGTTCTCGATCGCTTCGTCGGCTTTTTGTCGTGCGGCGGCCAACTCCGCCTGCAGCCGGCCGCGTTCCTGCTCGAAAGCGCGCTTTTGCTCGGCGTCCTCCTCGGCGCCTTTCAGCGCGGCGTCGGCCGCCGCGCGAACGGCCTCGGCCTCGCCGCGTAATTTCTCCGTTTCGCTCCGCGCGCCGTCCAATTGCGCCGCCGCCGCGTCCCTTTCCGCCTTCAGCCGCTCCGCCTCGGCGCGCAGTTGGGCCAGCTCCGCGCGCAGGGACTCCAAGTGCGCCTCGTGGCCTTCCACTTTGCCGCGCAGGGCGTGGTGCTGGGTGCGCGCCTCGCGCAACTCCGCCTCGTGGGCTCGCGTTTGCTCGCCGGCCGCCGACGCCGCCTGTTCCGCGCGTTCCGCGCGCGCGACCGCCGCCTGACTCTGCACGCGCAGCGCCGCCATTTCCTCGTTTGCCTTCTCCTCGCTCTCGCGTCGGCGCGCGGCGTCGGGCACCAGCTCGCCGATTTCCCGCTCCAAATTTTCTCGCCGGGCGCGTTCCGCCTCCAGCGCCGTGCCCAATTGGCGACGCGCTTCGGCAGCCACCCGCAGCGTCTCATCAAGCTCTCGAGCCAAGGCCGTGGCGGACACCGCCTCGCGGTGTAGCGCCGACGACGTCTGTTCGAGCTCCGCGACGCGACGTCCCAATTCCTCCGCGCGCGCGCGCAGCCGCTCCTTGGCGCGGATCTCCGCCTCTAACTCCAACGTGCGCGACTTTAAGCGCCGGTCCAACTCGTCGGCCCGATGCTCCTGACGCGCGATGTCCGCGTCGCGCCGCAGCGCCGCCGACGTTGCGGCGGCGTCCGACAAAAACGACGTTCTTTCATTTTCCGATGCTGCGGCGCGTCCCGCGCCTTCGTCCGCATTAAGTTCCATTGATTTTCCTTTCCAGCTCCGCGCAGCGCGCGGTGACAGCCTTTAATCTCTCCGACGCCCGCGCGGCCTCGCGCTCCGCCAATTGGGCTCGCTCCAGACCCTCGCGTTCGAGTTCACGCGCCCGCTCCAGTGAACCAGCCGCCAGCATTCGTTCCGCCTCGGCCTCCGCCTTCAAGCGCTGAGTTTCCGCGACGGCTTCCTTGACCTGCTCGCGCGTTTGGGTCAGGCGATCGGTCAACTGGCGGGACACGGCGCGCATGCGGTCGCGGTATTCGGCCAAAGTCCGTTCCATGTCCTCGGCGCGCGCGCGCTCCGCCGCCAAGGACTGGGCAAATTCGCTCTCCAGTTCCGCTCGAGTCTTCTTTTCGACGCCGCGGGCCTGCTCCAACGCCTGCGCCGCGATTTCTCGCTCCAGCGCGGCCTCCGCCTTGAGGCGCTTGGTTTCCTCGGACGATGCCTTAACCTGAGACCGCGTTTGCTCCAGTTTTTCGGTCAATTGCCGCGCAACGGCGCGCATGCGGTCGCGGTAGTCCGCCAATGTCCGTTCCATTTCGCCGGAATGCGCGGCGGCCTGCGCGTGGGCCGCGCGCGAGCGCTCGAAATCCTGCTCCGCGCGCTCCGCCCGGGCACGTTCCTCGGCGAGGGCTCGCGCGTGTCCCGTTTCCAATTGTTCCCGGGTCCGGATCTCCACATCCCGAGCCTGCTCGAGCGCCCGTGCCGCCAGTTCGCGCTCGAGCGCCGCCTCGGCCTTCAGCCGTTCGGTCTCTTCAATGGCCGCTTTAACCTGGGCGCGAGCGCGCGTCAGACGCTCGAAGAGGCGATTCGAGGTCTCCTTCAGCAAATCACGCTCATCGGAGATTCCTCGCTCCAATTCTTCGGCGCGCCGCTGCGCAATCTCCTGGGCTTCGCGGGCCGCGGTCAAATCCATCTCGGCGCGCTCGACCCGGGCGGACAGCGCCGCCAGACGATCCGCGAACGCCGCCTCGACGCGCACCTGCGTCTGCCCTTCGATTGCGCGCGCCTGCTCCAGGGACGCCGCCGCGATCTCACGCTGGAGCGCCGCCTCCGCGACCAATCGCGCTCCATCCTGAGCCGCCTGGCGCGCGCGTGCGCGCGCCGCGCGAAGCATGCGCGACGTGGCGGCCGTGAAGCGCTTGAGCCTCTCCTGCGCGCGCGCCAAGTCCCGCGCCAGCGTCTCGGCTCTTGCGCGCGTCTCCCCTTCGGCGAGGCGGCCTAATTCGAGATTCAGTTCCGCCTGTTCCGCGCGCGCGCGGTCGGCCTCCAACGCTCTCTCCAACTCCTTTCTTTGCGTGAGAAGCGCCTCACGTTCGGCGCGGATTCCGTCTTCGATGGCGGCCGGAATCTGCGCCTCCAGCGCGAGAGCGCGCTGCAGGCGTTCTTGGGCCGAATCCACGAGCCGCTGGGCTTCCGCGCCGCGCGCCTCCATTTCCGCTGCGGAGCGCCTGCGCGCGATCAACTCCCGTTCCATTTCCGCGGCGCGCTCGCGCAGGGCGGAAAGCTCCTCGACCGCCGCGTCGGCGCGCGCGGACTGCCTTCTTCGCTCTTCTTCAGCGATCTGCCGACGACCTGCCTCGACGCGCGCCGCGGCCAGCTCGGACTCCAGCTTCCCCGCAAGTCCGCGCAGGCGCTCGGCTTCCTCGCGGGAACCCGCCGCGCGCAGTTGCAGTTCGGCTGTCTCGACACGGTGCCGCTCGGCCCACCGTTCGATCTCGGCGTGACGCTGCGCGGAAATCCGCTCGGACTCGGCCAATGCCTCGGCGCCGCGCCGCTCGCTTTCAACGAGATCCCGCGCGCGCAGACGCTCCGCCTCCGCCAACCGATTCTCGAACTCCGTTCGCGTCGAGTTGACGCTGGCACGCGCCTGTTCCAACGCGGCGGCCAGGGCTTCGCGGTCGGCCGCGCGGCGGCGCGCCTCCGCCAACGCCTTCGCCTGTTCCTCCGTCATCCGGCGCAGTTTCTCGGCCGCTCTCTCTGCCGCCTCGGCCGCCGCGCGCGAGACCAGGATGGCCTCTTCGGCCTCCCGACGCTTCTCTCCCTCGACGCGAGCTTGAACTAGAGTCGCTTCCAACTCGCTCTGAAGGGCTTTGATGCGGGATTCGATCTGAGTGGGGGATAGTTCGGGACGGCGCTCCGCGGCCAGCGCGCGCTCGCGCAGGACGGCCGCCTCGCCTTCCTTCGCCTCCAACGTGAAACGCAATTCCTCCAGGCGAGCCTGCAGCAGCTTCGCCGACTGGCGATGCGACGCGGATTCAAGCTCCGCATCCGCCGCCCGTGCCTGCGCCGCCGCGGCGTGGCGGCGCGCTTCTTCCGCCTCGGCCGCGCGACTCTCCGCCAAATTCAACGCGTGTTTTTCTTGCTCGCGGGCTTCCTCAATGCGCGCCTGCGCCGCCGCCGCGCGATCAGCGACCAGGCGCTCGAGTTCGGCGGCCCGCTCCTCGGCGCGCGCCGCCGATTCCTTGGCTGCGCTCAGAGCTTCGGCGGAGGCTCTCTCACGCTCGGCCGCCGACGTCAGTTCCGCGGCGGCCGCGTCACGGCGCTCGCGTTCGCGCGTGATGGCGGCCTCGGCTTCCGCCAGGCTGCGGCGCGCGTCCTGCGCGCGCGCCTGCGCGTCCTCCAGGCGGCTTTTCAGTGCGGCGGCTTCCGCGTAAACGCCGGCGGGGGGAATGACCAGGTCCGAGAGTCGTCCGGTCAGCGCATCGGCGGGCGTCGATTCGGGCGGCTCACCGCGCTCGCGCGCGCGGCGGCGCGAGGCAAGAACCTCATCCACCTCGCGGCGATAGTCGTCCTTCCAGGGCTGAAACGAATCCATGTTGCTTCCGAAGTATAACGCCCGGATGTTACAGCCGCAAGTCGAAACGATCCGATGGTCCCACATCCGCCTAGGACTATCGGCCCTGCTAAGCGTGGGCCTGCGTGCGTCATGCTGGCGCCATGAGCATGGACTCGGCGCGCACCGCGGCGTTGGGAACGGCGACGTTGCTCATGGCCGGCCTCTCCGCGCTGCTCCTGTTCCCGCCCGGAATCGAGCATGACCTGGAACCGGGCCTGGGCGGGCCCGACTTCGAACGCCCTGGGCCCGGAGGTCCCGGCTTCGCGGCGCTCCAAACGCACGGTGCCGCGAAGAGCTCCGCGTCCGCGCCGCCCGCGGGCGACGACGGTGAGAATCCCGACGAGTTTCGCGACGCTCCGGCCGAGGCACCGGCGAGAAACGGTTTTCGCAGCGGGCCGCGGATGGCCGGCGACTTCGCCGGGGAGTCGCGAGGTTCGCGCGCATCTTCATCGCGGAGCACCGCTCTTCGCGGGAGTGAGGCCCGCAAGGCCGCAGTGTCTGAGCGACGCTCACGCGGAATGTATCCACCGGCGGGACCATCGGCGCGCGCTCCTTTTCGCGTCGCCTCGACGCGGCGCTCGCTTTCGTCCGAAGCGACCAGGCAAGATCACCGGCTGGCCTCTCACGCCGAACGAACCAGACCGCCCGGAGCCGCGCGCGAGCGGACGGCCGCTTCGCAGCGCGGCCGCTCGCGCGCGGGGGACCTGGGTGGAGGCTACGGCCGTTCCGGGCGCAGTCGCTCGGGGGGAGGGCGCGCGGCCTCCTTGTTCGAGCCGTCCGGCTCCGATGGGCGGGGACGCGCGGACTCACGGGAACGACGCCGTCGCCGCCGCGAATTAGGGCGTCATGACTTTCCTCGACGCGCCCGCCGCAAAGGCCCTGCCCGCGGACAAGCCTCCACGCACCGCTTCAAACCGCTACTGCTGGGCTCTGCCCTGGGATCGAAGACTCTGCGCCCGCCGGAGGGAAAATTGGAACCACCGCCGGCATTGCTGGCGCTTCCGGGTCGCCGTCCCGAAAGCGATAACGCCGGCCGCCCAACACCCTCGACCTTCGCCGATCTGGCCTCGGTGGAGTCTCTCAATCCCGCCGAACTCTCCCACGATCGTCACGCGGGCCCGCACTGGGACAAGGACCAATGGCATGACGGGCCCGCGCGCGGATTGGATCAGGGCGGCTCCTGGCTGTGGACCTACCGCGACGGCGCGCGACTGTGGGCCTTGGCTGGGCAACCTGCCGAGCCCCTTTTGCGGCGCGGCGGGGTGTGGTGGATGAAGCACGAAGGGATGTGGTTCGTGGTCCACCAGGGAGAGCCCTGGGCCCTGAGAAATTTCGCTGATTGGGGCGCGCAGGGTCTGTTTCATCCCGCGACCGGAACGCAGATCGTCTACAGCTCCGACTACACGCGCGCCGCGGTGATCACTCCCGGCCAGGGGGCGGAGGTCTTCGATGCGCGCACTGGCGCGCTGATCGGTTCCATCCCGGAGGACCGCATGCCCGCGCCGCGCCGCCCGAGGGCGCCGGAGTCCCTGCCGACGCCTCAGTAGACGCCTAGGCGCGGCCCGGTACGCCCACGAAAGCCGTCACCAAATCGCGGGCGAACGCACCCGCATCGGTCAGGCGCTTCGCCGCATCCGGCTCCAGCGCCCGAGCTAAAAGCGCGTCGACGGCCGGGGGCAAGGAAGGGTCCAGGCTGGTCGCCGGTGGGTAGCGGCGGGAGAGCTTCTGCTCCATGTAGTCGGGGCCCGCGAAGGGCAGTCGTCCGGTAAGCAGTTCGTAGGTCATCACGCCCAAGGCGTACACGTCCGCCGCTGGCGACACCGAGCCCAGCATCTGCTCCGGCGACATGTAGGGCGGCGTGCCGGAGACGTAGCTCGTGCTCGTCGCCGCGGCGCCGCTGCGCGATTGGTGCGCGATGCCGAAGTCCATCACCTTCGCTGAGCCGCTCTTGGCGATCATGACGTTGGCTGGCTTCAAATCCCGGTGGACGATCTTGCGCGCGTGCGCGTAATCCAGCGCGTCGGCGATCTGCGCCACCAATGGAAGCGCCTGCGCCGTGGGTAGCCGGCGGCCGCCCTCAATCAGACGATCGAGGGACTGCCCCTCAATGAACTCGAAGACCAGCAGAAGATCTCCTCCGCCCACCACGGAGTAGATCTCCGCGATGTGAGGATGCTTGAGCTGGGCGACCATCCGGGCTTCGTTGAGAAACCTTTCCAGCTCCAGCGCGTCCCCGCGGCCCTCGCGCTGAAGCTGCTTGATCGCCACGGGCCGGCGCAAAGTCTCGTCGAACGCCTGAAAGACCACCCCCATCCCGCCGCGGCCCAGCTCGCGCAGAATCCTGTAGTGCCCGCCGATGAACGCGCCGGCCTGCACCGTCGCGGCTGCGCTCGCGGGCTCCGCTTCGCCCGCAGGCACGACGGGCCCGCCGAGGAGACCGCGCGCCTTCGTGGTCAGCCTGCGCCCGGCGGACGTCCCCAGCAGGCCCAGCCCGATTAACAGGGTCGACAGCGCGATGGCGCCACCGCGAAACAGCATTCGCTTCGACGTCGCCGCTCCCAGCGCCGCGGCCTCACCGCCGCCGAGGCGCTTCAAGCCCTGCGCCGTCAACGGCGTCAACGTGGCGTCGAGCGCCTGCGCCGCGGCGTAGTCGCGCCGCGCGTCCGCCGCCCGTCCCAGCTTCTCCTCGATCATCGCGCGATAGAGGTAGCCCAGGCCGTTGCCCGGCTCCAAGGCGACTGCGCGCGCGGCGTCGGCCAGCGCCTGGTCGTATTGCCCGAGAGAAAATTCCGCGTAGGCTTTTTCGCGCAACGCCGACGCATCGTCGGGCTTCAGCGCCAGGGCCTGCACGGCCGCGGCGATGGCGCCCTGCGGGTTTCGCGCCTCGTTGGAGGCCCGCGCGATCAAGACCAGTATCCGGGCGTTGCGCGGCTCCAAATTGCGCGCGCGCTGGAGGGTCAGCAAGGCGCCGGAGTAATCGCCCAAGCTGAGCTGCGTGGCGGCTTTCTGCAAAAGCGGCCTCACCGCCGGTCCCGCGCCCGCGGCGACCGCCGTCGCGGCCCCGGCGGCCGTCGTCGCGGGCTGAACGGGGGAGGCGGCGTCGTTGGCGTAGGCTCGACTATTGGACGTGCCGCCGACGGGCCCGGCACCTGCGGCGGCGGATCCACCGGGAGGAGGCGCCCCCACGTCCCGCGCCGCGCCGAAATCCAACTGCTTGAGCCCCGCGCCGACGCGCTCCTGGGCCTGCGCCTGGTCCGCGTATTGCGCGACGATGGCCCGCGCCGCCGGATCATTCGGATTGATCGCCAGCGCCTGACGCGCGTCCGCGACGGCTCCCCGCGCGTCGCCCTGGGCCGCGCGCGCCTGAGCGTTTTGGGTCAGCGTTGCCGCTGGGTCCGCAACCGAGGGGACGTTCACCGGCACAGATGCAGAACCCGTCCGGTTTTCTTCTACTGAGCTTGTACCTTCAGAAGCGGCGTTGTTCAATGAGGCACCGGCTGCCCCGCCAACCAATGCTGCTTTGCCACTCCCTTGCCCGTTCGGTTTGGCCGCGTCCACCGCGCCGGCCGCTGAAGTCGCGCACCCTTCCCCCGGGCATACCCTGCCTGCGTCCGCGAAGGCCGGCCCTAGAGCGAGCATGGCAACACAAACAAACGCTCCACGACGGAACTGTATTAGGCTCACCACGATTAGTGTAGGGGGCGCACTCCTAGATGTCAACCTTCGCCTGGGAGGCGCACCAAATTTTTACCGTCGGCTTCAGCGGCCGTGGCGGTCGGGGGACAGGAGTTCCAGCAAGGCCCAGCCAAGCGCCGCGGCGGCGATGGCCTTTGGAAGCAGCTGGAACATCTGCGGGCGCCAGAAGTTGGAGCGGATGCCGACCCAGAAGCCCAGTAGGCCGCCGATCCAGACGACGGCCAGCAGCAGCTTCGTCAAAATCAGCATCCAGTTCGCGGTCGCCGCGGCGGTCGACTTCTTGAGCAGGCGACGGTCCGCCCAGGAGAGGCCGCTGAATTCCACGCCGACCCACAAGGCGAAATCGGTGCGCTGAATCCAAACGACACGCGCCCGTCCCTTGAGCTCACGCCCTTCGTCCAGCGAGAGACGGTAGCGGACGGGCTGCTTTTCGGCGATGTCTCCGTGCATCTCGGCGCGGAAGCCCTTGGTCGAAAGGTCGTGCGCGACGGCGTGTTCGTCGATGACGACGCCTTTGTCGTCCAGCAGGACGAGGGAGCATTCGGTCAGTATGCGGGCGGCGCCGCGGCGGTCGTCGTTCATGGAGTCATTATGTGATGCGAGAATATTCTATGATTTTTCTATAATCCGGCGATGGAGCAGGAATACGATTTTGAGAAGCTGGCCCAGGAAATCGTCCTGGAGCGTCTGCGCGACCTGCCCAACCCGCCGGCCGCGGCGGGGGAGATCGCGCTGAAAATCGCCGTGCCGGCCGTGACCAGCACGCGCCTGCGCCAGGACCCCCGGCTCACCGTCAGCGCCACCTGCCGCGGCGTGATGAAAGGCATGCTGCTTCTTGAAAAAGACCTCGGCGAGACGGCGGTATCGCTGCTCAATCAAATGGCGGCGATCTCACAAGAGGCCGACCTGGACCCGGCCGAATGCATGACGTGGGCGATGGAAGGCATGGCGCCTGTTTGCCGCGTGGCGGACGCGCAGGTCAGGGACAGCGTCAGCCGCGCCATTGAAGAGCACTTCATGGGCGCCGGCGAAGTTTTCCAGCGTCTCATCGAGTCGGCGCCCGAGCCGTAGCGTGAAAATCGCCCTCGCGCAGATCGACGCGCGGGTGGGCGACCTGCGGGGCAACTCGGAGCGCATCTTGCGGGCTCTCGACGAGGCCGCGCGGCGCGGCGCCGCGTTGGCCGTGTTTCCCGAGCAGACCCTCGGCGGCTATCCGGCCCTGGACCTTTGGGAGGAGCCCGGCTTCGACGCGGCCAACGAGCGCGCGCTGGCGGCACTGGCGCGCAAGGTGCGCGGCACCGCCGCGTTGGTCGGCTTCGTCTCGCGCAACCGCGACCGCGTGGGCAAGGCCGCGCGCAACTCGGTCGCTCTCCTGCACGAAGGCCGGATCGCGGCCGTGCGCCACAAGACGCTCCTGCCCACCTACGACGTGTTCGACGAGGCGCGCTACTTCGAGCCCGCGCGCGAGAATACGCCCATCAAATGGAAAGGGCTCAAGCTGGGCGTGACCATCTGCGAGGACGCCTGGGCCGTCGATCCGTCCTCCTCGCGCCGTCTTTATAAAAAGGACCCCGTGGCCGCGCAGGCGAAGGCCGGCGCCGACATATTGCTGAATCTCTCGGCGTCACCGTTCCTGCGCGGCAAGACCGCGGTGCGCCGCAAGCTGCTGAACGCGCACGCGCGACGGCTCAAAAAACCCCTGCTCTACTGCAACGCCGTGGGCGGCAACGACGAGATCGTCTTCGACGGCGGCAGCCTGGCCTACGACGCCAGGGGCGTTCTGCGCGCGCGCGCCGCGTTCGCCGCCCAGGACCTGCTGGTGCTGGACACGGACACCTGGGAGGGGGCGACGCTGGCCCCCGAACCAGACGAGGTCGGCCAATGCGGCGAGGTGCTGACCTTGGGCATCAAGGACTTCGCGGCCAAGTGCGGACTGCAGACCGCGTTCGTGGGACTCTCCGGCGGCATCGACTCCGCCGTGGTCGCGGCACTCGCCGCGCGCGCGCTGGGCCCGCAGCGCGTGATCGGCGTGTCCATGCCCTCGGCTTATTCGTCGCAGGGCAGTGTTTCCGACGCGAAGGCGCTGGCGCGAAACCTGGGCATCGAGCTGAAGACCGCGCCCATCGCCGGCGTCTATCAAGCCTTCCTGCAGGCCTGCGGCCCGGAATGGGGACAGGGCACGCCGGACCTGGCCGAGCAGAACCTGCAGGCGCGCGCGCGCGGCGCGATACTGATGAGCCTGTCCAACAAATCCCATCGCGGCTTCGTGCTGACCACCGGCAACAAATCCGAGCTGGCCGTGGGCTACTGCACGCTATACGGCGACATGTGCGGAGCGCTGGCGCCGCTGGCCGACGCGCCCAAGCGCCTGGTCTATCAGCTGGCCGCCTGGCTCAACGCCGAGCGCGAACTGATCCCGCGCGCGACCATTGAAAAGGCCCCGTCGGCCGAGCTCAAGCCCGGCCAGAAGGACCAGGACGACCTGCCGCCCTACGACCAGATCGACGACGCGCTGGAGGCCTGGGTGCAGGAGCGCCTGTCGCCCGCGCGCGTGACGCGCGCCGTGGGCTCCCGCGCGGTCGCCGAGACCTTGCTTGACCGCATGGACTGGTCGGAGTTCAAGCGCCGCCAAGCCCCGCCCGGCCTCAAGATTTCCTCCAAAGCCTTCGGCCTGGGGCGGCGCATGCCCATCGCGAAAGCCGGCTGGCGCGAGCGCGCCGGGCTGTAGTTCGCCGATCATGGCGTTGGTTTTCGCGCTCGCCGCGCCCTTTCTTTTCGGCCTGGGGACGATCGCGTCCAAGCTGCTGTTATCCGGGATTTCCCCGGTTCTTCTGGCCGGGATTCTTTATCTGGGATCGGGCCTCGGTCTGGGCGCGGTTCGGCTCCTGTGTCCGCGCGCGTCGGCGATGGCGGGCTCTCCCCTGGAACGCGCCGATCTGCCCTGGCTGTCCGCGGCGACGCTCTGCGGCGGCGTGGTCGGCCCCGCCCTGTTCCTGCTTGGACTCTCCGGAACTTCGGCGTCCGCCGCAGCCCTGCTGCTGAATCTTGAGACGGCGTTCACCGCTTGCCTGGCCTGGTCGATTTTCGCGGAGCGCGCGACGCCGCGGCTCGCGCTGGGAGTCGTTCTCGTGCTCGTCGGCGGCGCCGTCCTCGCCTGGCCCGCCGCGGACTCCGCCGCGACCGCGCGCTGGCGCGGCGACCTGCTGGTCGCCGCCGCCTGCCTTTCGTGGGGACTCGACAACAACTTGTCGCGGAGAATTTCGAATAAAAACGCCGTCTCGATCGCCGCGATCAAAGGCCTCGTCGCTGGAGGCGTGAACGTCGCGCTCGCGCTCGCCTTCGCCGCGCGCCTGCCCGAGCCTCCTTTGCTTGCAAAGGCGGCCCTCGTCGGATTCCTGTGCTACGGCGCGAGCTTGGTTTTCTTCATTCTTTCGCTGCGCCGCTTGGGAAGCGCCCGGACGAGCCTCTACTTCGCTCTTGCTCCGCTCATCGGCGCGACGGCCGGAGTATTGTTCTTGCACGAACCCGTCTCTGCGCGACTTTGCCTCGTCGCCTTGCTCATGACGGCGGCGGCGCTATTGGGGCTGCAGACGGCGCCGGAAGGTTGACCCTATCGCCGTTGCGCAATATGCAGCCGGCTCACGTCCACGGCGCCGCGCTTCATCTCGTGATCCCACTTCCAGATCAGGAAGATCGCGGGATAGACGAGAAGCTCCATGACGAAGCTTGTGCCCAGGCCGCCGATCATGGGTGCGGCGATGCGCTTCATGAGGTCCGCGCCGGTGCCCAGCGACCACATGATCGGTACCAGCCCCAAGAACGCGCAGGCCACCGTCATCATCTTCGGGCGCACGCGCTTGACCGCGCCGTGGATGATCGCCTCCTCCAGGTCGGTCCGCGTCCGCATCCGTCCCGCGCGCGCCGCCTCGTCGTAGGCGAGGTCGAGATAGAGCAGCATGAAGACGCCCGTCTCCGCGTCCAGGCCCATCAGCGCGATCATCCCCACCCAGACGGCGATCGAGATGTTGTAGCCCAGCAGGTACATAAACCAGACCGCCCCGACCAGGGAGAAAGGCACCGCGAGCATGACGATCCCCGTCTTGATCCAGGACTTCGTGTTGAGGTGCAGAAGGAACAGGATCAGGAACAAAGTCAGCGGCATGACGACCTTCATGCGCTCGCGCACGCGGACCATGTTCTCGTATTGGCCGCTCCACTGAAGCTCATAGCCCGTCGGCAGCTTGAGCTCCCGCGCGACGCGCGCCTTGGCCTCCTCCACGTAGCCGCCGATGTCGCGTCCAGCGACGTCCACGTAGACGTAGCCGGCAAGACGGCCGTTCTCCTCGCGGATCATGGACGGCCCCAGGCGCAGGCGTATGTCGGCCAACTGCGCCAGCGGGATTTGCGCTCCGCTCTCGGTGGGGACGAGCACGCGCCGAAGAGTCGGCAGGTCGTCGCGCAGCTCGCGCGCGTAGCGGACGTTGACGGTGTAGCGCTCGCGGCCCTCGATCGTGGTCGTGACGGGTTCTCCGCCGATGGCCGACATGATGACGTCCTCGGCGTCCTTGATCGTCAGGCCGTAACGCGCCAACTGGTCGCGCTTGAGGTCGAAATCGACGAAGTAGCCGTCCGCCGCGCGCTCGGCGAAGACGCTGCGCGTGCCGGGCACGGGGCCGAGGATGCCTTCCAGGTCCGTACCGATGCGTTCGATCTCCTGAAGGTCGGCGCCCAGGACCTTGATGCCGATGGGCGTGCGCACGCCCGTCGTCAGCATGTCGATGCGCGCCTTGATGGGCATGGTCCAGGCGTTGCTCGTTCCCGGCAGCCGCAGCTTGCGGTCCATCTCCGCCGTCAGATCCTCCCAGCTCAGGCGGTCGTTCCAGACGTGCCGCAAGGGCCTTTGCAGCAAGTCCGGCATCCACGAATACCAGCGCTCCTTCTTGCGCCACTGATCGTGCGGCTTGAGCACGACGGTCGTCTCCATCATGGAGAACGGCGCCGGATCCGTGGACGTCGTCGCGCGCCCCGCCTTGCCGAAGACGGTCACGACCTCGGGGAAGGACTTGAGAATGGCGTCCTGCGCCTGCAAGAGCTGCTGCGCCACCGTCACCGAGATGCCGGGAAGAGTCGTCGGCATGTAAAGGATCGTCCCTTCGTTGAGCGGCGGCATGAACTCCGAGCCCAGCTTCAGATAGACCGGAACCGCCGAGAGCACGAGGAGTACGGCCGCCCCGACCACTTTCCAGGGATGGCGAAGCACCCAACGGCAGGGCGCTTCATATAGGCGATGGAGCAGGCGGCTGACCGGGTGCTTCTCCTCCGCGTAGTATTTACCGACAACCGCTTGGTTCACGATCCACGCCAGCCACTTCGGTCGGAACTCGAAGTCATCCATGCGGCTGAACATCATGCGCACGGCGGGGTCGAAGGTCACGGCAAGAATCGCGGCGATGGCCATGGCCATGTTCTTGGTGTAGGCCAGCGGCTTGAAGAGCCGCCCTTCCTGATCGGTCAGGGCGAAGATCGGCATGAAGGCCGCGGCGATGACGAGCAGTGAAAAAAACACGGCCGGACCGACTTCCTGCAGCGCCTGGAGACGCACTTCATGGAAGTCGCCCTTGCGACCGCCCTCGATCCAGAGCTGGAGCTTCTTGTACGCGTTCTCGACCTCCACGATCGCGCCGTCGACGAGGATGCCGATCGAGATGGCGATGCCCGAGATCGACATGATGTTCGAGGTCATGCCGAGCAAATACATGGGGATGAAGGTCAGGAACACCGAGACCGGGATGGTCACGATCGGGATGATCGCCGTCGGTATGTGCCAGAGGAAGACCAGGATCACGAGACTGACGATGGCCAGCTCCAGGACCAGTTCCTCCTTGAGCGTGCCGATCGCCCTGTTGATGAGCTTGGAGCGATCATAGACCGGCACGACCTCGACGCCCGCGGGCAGGGACGGCTCGATCTCCTTGAGCTTGGCCTTGACCCGGCGTATGACGTTCAGCGCGTTCTCGCCGTAGCGCATGACGACGATGCCGCCCACCACGTCGCCCTCTCCGTCGAAGTCGGCGACGCCGCGCCGGATGTCCGGCCCCAGTTCGACCTTGCCCAGCGACTTGACGAGGATGGGCGTGCCGGCCTTGTCGCGGCCGACGACGATGCTCTCGATGTCCGCGATGGACTTCGCGTAGCCGCGACCGCGCACCATGTACTCCTTGCCGGAGAACTCGACGACGCGCCCGCCGACGTCGTTGTTGCCGGCGCGGATCGCGTCGACGACCTTGCCGATGGGAATGTTGTAGGCGAGCAGGGCGGTCGGGTTGACGTTGACCTGATACTGCTTCTGGAATCCGCCGATCGAGGCGACCTCGGCCACGCCGGGCACCGCTTGCAGGTCGTAGCGCAGAGACCAGTCCTGGTAGCCGCGCAGCTCGGCAAGATCGTGCTTGCCGCTATGATCGACCAGCGCGTACTGATAGACCCAGCCGACGCCCGTGGCGTCGGGGCCGAGCTCCGTCTTGACGCCTTCGGGCAGTTGCGGAAGGATCTTGCTCATGTACTCGAGCACGCGCGAGCGGGCCCAATAGATGTCCGTGCCGTCCTCGAAGATCACGTAGACGTAGGAGAAGCCGAAGTCCGAGAAGCCGCGCACGGCCTTCACCTTCGGCGCGCCCAGCAGGGCGGTGACGATCGGATAGGTCACCTGGTCCTCGATCACGTCGGGGGAGCGGTCCCAGCGCGAGTAGATGATGACCTGCGTGTCCGAGAGGTCCGGGATCGCGTCGAGGCGCGCGTTCTTGAGGCAGTACCACGCGCCGGCCACGGCCGCGCCGACCAGAACGAGGACCGCGAACTTGTTGCGCGCCGACCAGGCGATGAGTTTCTCGACCATGGCTAGCGCGGGCTCTCATGCCGCGGCTTCTGCGCGGCGGCGGGCGTGATCGCCTTGAGCTTGGACTCCGAATCGATCAGGAAGTCCGCCGAGGTCACGACCCGCTCGCCCTCCTTGAGACCGGAGAGCACCTCATAGTAGCCCTCGGCCTGACGTCCGACCGCGATCTCGCGCGGCTCGATGCGTCCGTCGCCCAGGTCGATGAAGGCGAGCTGACGCGTCCCCGTGTCCACCAAAGCGCTCGTCGGCAGGGCGAGCTGCCGGCCGATATCCGCGTGGATCCGTGCGTCCACGTACATCTGAAGCGTGAGCAGTCCCGACTCGTTGGGCACCGATATCCGAACGCGCAGGGAGCGCGTCTCGGACGATAAAATGGGGTCGAGGGACTTGACCACCCCGTGAAACCGGCGCCCCGGATAGGCCAGCGTCGTCAATTCGACGCTTTGCCCCGGCTTGACCAGCGCGATTTCATACTCATAAATCTGCGCGTAGACCCAGACCGACCCGCCCGGTCCGCTGAAGAGGAGGTTCGTCGGGGGCAGGGTGCTGCCGGCGATCGCCGCGATCTGGTCCTGCGACAACCCCAATTGGCGCAAGCGCAGATCCGAGGCGTCCACAAGCGCGTCGGCGCGCTGGTGTGCGTCCGGATAGGGGCTTTCTTTGACGGCGTCGCGGGCCTTGGCCGCCTGCGCGTATTCGTTGATCGCGTGGTAAAGGTCCGGATCGTAGGCGACCTGGCCCTCGGCGCGGACCACGACGGAAAGCTCGCGGCGCTTGATCGCCGCCGTGGTCATGCCGATCTGCCGCCGCTGCTCCTCGGACAGCGTCACCGTCGCCTGGCCGGGGACCACGATGGGAGCGGCCTCCAGGGCGTAGACCGGGACGTAGTCCATGCCCATCTCGTCTTTGCGCGGCGTCGGCGACGTCCTCTGCGGGTCCATGGGGCTGCGGTAGTAGAGGATCGCGCCCCTGGAATCGTCCGCCGCCGGGCGTCCGGCGCCCGCGCGTGCGGAGAAGAACGAATACAGGCCGTAGCCGCCGGCCGCCAGGAGGAGGGCGAGCGCGGCGGGGACCTTCCTATTTTTCATCATGGCTTGCGCAGCTCCTTGCCGACGACGCGCTCCAATTCTGAGAACCGCTGCTCGTATTCGGCCAAATCCTGGAAATACTCCAGGCGATAGTTCAGCAGCGATCGCTGGGCGTCTAGAAGATCGAGGAATCCATTGTCGCCGGCCTGGTAGCCGGACTCGGCCACGCTCAAGGACTCCTGCGCTTGGGGCAGCAAAGTCGTTTTGTAAATATCGGCCAGCCGTTCGGCGGTCCGCGCGCGAATCCACGCCGTCTTGAGGTCGGCATCCGTCGCCAGACGCATCGTTTGGAGATCGGACTCGGAACTCGCCTTCGCCGCGCGCGCCTCGGCGACCTTGGCCATAGGCTTCCAAAACCAGAGCGGCACCGAGAAGCCGACGACGGCGTCGCGCGAGCTGCCTTCCGGCTCCGTGGGCGCGTCGCGATAGCGGAACTGCAGCATCAGATCGGGTAGGAATTCCGACTTGGCCAGCGACAGCTCGGTGGCGGCTTTGCCGGTCTCGAGCAAGGCCTGCCTCAGTTCGGGCCGCCCGGAGAACGCGTCGGCTTCCAGTTGCTCCAACTGGAGATCGAGGGCGCCGGGGTTGGGGTCGGCGGGAGCGCCCAACGGCGCGCGAGCTTCGCGGTTGAGAAGCGCGTTGAGCATGGCTTCGTCGGATTGCCGCTCCTGATCGACGGTGACGACCATGTTGAGCATCCGCGTGAGCTCCGTCTGCGCCTTGAGCACGTCCAGTTGGCTGGAGTGTCCGGCGGCGTACTTCGCTTCCGCCACCTTCGAGAATCTCCGCATGATCTCGACGTTCTCGTTGAAGATGTCGAGGGCGCGGCGCGCCAGAAACAGCAGCGCGTAAACCTGCTCGGCCCGCGCGGAGACCTCGCGCATTTTCGCCCGGTAGGCCTGTTCGGCGATGTCGGTTTCCTGCACGGCGCGGCGATGCTGCAGAAACAGCGTGGTGGGGAACGGCGACTCCTGAGTGACGGCGATGTTCTTCTCCATCGCGTTATTGATGATGTTGCCGCCGAGGGGGGCGTACATCCGCTCGATATCGACGCGCGGCTTGCCGGGCGTTCCGGCCTGAACGGCGCTCTCTTTGGCCGCCTCCCAGCGGGCGCGGGCCGCCGCGATCTCCGGGTTGTCGTTCTCGACGGCGGCCAACACCTGCGCCAAGGTGATCGTGCCGGTGGAGACCGCGGCCTGAGCCGCGGCCGGACGCGGCGCGGCCCAGGACACGGCCGCGATCGCGATTATGAGCGGCAGCCCCCGCGCTCCGGCGCGCTCCGTCTTGAACTGGTTTTTGTTCATGGCTCGCTCGCGACGGTTCCCATGTTGTATGTGAAGACAAGCTCGCCGCCCAGGGAGGCCGCGACGATCAGCGCGCCGGCGCAGGCCAGCCACGCGACGGCGAAAAGCCTCGGGCGGGACGTTTTGAAAAATCGCCGCCACAGCGATAGCGCCAAGAATAAACCCGCGGTCGCGATCGCCATCGACTTATGATCGGCGAGCGTCTCCCAGGCCGGCGGCACGTGCGGCGCGGTCTTCTCGGCGAGCAAGCCCAAGCCCGCCGCCGCCCACGCCGACGCCGTCCCCAGCCACAAGAGCCATGAGACGGCGTCGGCAAGCCAGCTCCGCTTCCAGACGCCGGCGCGATCGACCCACTCTCCCGCGAGGCCCGTCACGAGCAGGGCGATCGGGAAATGGACGAAAGCCGCGTGCAGGACGTAGAGCTTGGGCATGAACATTACTCCATGACGGCGCTTTCGACGGCGATGGCCTGGACTCCACCGCGTTCGTAGGCGTCGCCCTTGACCGTCATGACGTCGCCGACCATCGCACGGGCTTCTTCGTATGGCTTGCGGGCCTTGGGCGAGGAGTGGTCCTCGATGAGCAGGTAGACCTTTCCATCCTGAGTCAGGAGGCCCAGCGGCGCGCCGTTCTTGACGCACATCCGGGCGCACTCGGCGTGCTTCTTGCCCTTGCCCTCGTGGGGCATGTAGCAGAACATATCGACGAGCTCGCCTGTGACGGAAACTTCCTTTCCGCCCGCGCCGTGCTCCGCGTCATGACCGGAGTGCGACCAGGCATATCCGCCGAGAACGGCGACCGACAGCGCGGCGACGAACAGTGACTTCTTCATTGCGCGGCCTCCTTCGTGAACCTTCGATCAAACGCCTTTCGGACGCGAAGCATCCGGTGGTACGGCGCGAGAGCCCGTCAAGCCGGGCTTAGAGGACGGCGAGGAGGGACGGCGGGGGACGCGGCGCGCGCGGAGCGCCGCCAAGGACCAACGGCGCGGCGCCGGGAGGCGCGCGCGAGGCGAGCGCGACCGGCGCCGAAGCCGAGTAGGCGTCCACCGCGCGGTCCACGAGAACGGCGGCAAAGACTCTCGCCACCGCGGGCAACGCCGCCCGGGAGGGAATCAAGGCGGACGAGGCATTCACGCCGCGAGCGCAGCAGGGTGCCCGGGAGGGCCGTGCGGGCGCGCGCTCGGCGCGCCCGCGGCAGTGCGTGCACGCCGAGGCGGGGGATCGCTCAGGCGCCGCGCCCGCGTCCAGGGCGCACGCCTGACGGCACAGCCCCGCACAGAGACTGGCGACCATCGCCGTCAGCACCGTCATGCGCCGCAACAGCTGCATGGGGGCAGTATAACCCCACTGTCGCCAAAAGTCAAATTCACGATCAACGATGTCGCCGCGGACTTGTCGCAGGAATGCTAAAAATATCCGCATGTGTCCTCCTGCGCTGCGCTGGATCGCCTTCGATTCCCCGGAGCGGGCCGCGCTCGTCGAACTGCGTCGCGAGGTGCTGCGCCGGCCGTTGGGGCTGGATTTCACGGCCGAGCAGCTCGCAGCCGAATCGGACCAACTGCACTTGGGCGCGTGGGACGGCGTCCGCGCCGTCGGCGCGCTGCTTTTGGCGCCGCGCGGCGCGGCGATGGCGCAGATGCGGCAGGTCGCCGTCGCGGTCGACGCGCGCCGGCGGGGAGTCGGACGCCTGCTCGTGGGGGAATCGGAAGCCCGCGCGCGGCGCGAAGGCTGGACGCGGCTGGTCCTTCACGCGCGCCGCGACGCGGAGGCTTTCTACGCGCGTCTCGGCTACCAGGCCGTGGGCGAGCCGTACGTCGAGATCGGCCTGGCGCACGTCACGATGACCAAGGAACTCCCGCGCGCATGACGCCTGGCCTGCGCTGGACGCGCGCGACTGGAAATGACGCGCCGCCGCGTCATAAATACGAAGCTTCCATTTTTGCTATGACATGCCCAGCCGGCCCACGGAGAACGTCATGAGCGACGCCGCCTACCAAGAACGCCTGGAGATCGACTACCCGAGCGAGGGGGAACACCTCGACCTCTCCGGCTATACGTTCCGCGTCGGCGCCGATCAGGCTCTGGCCTTCGCCGAGGTCTCTATCGACCGCGGCCCCTGGCAGCCGTGCCGCCAAGCCTGCGGCTTCTGGTGGTTCGATTGGACCGGCTACGCGTCCGGCGACCACGCGGTGTCCGCGCGCGCCGTGGGGCGGGACGGCCGCACGCTGAACTCCACCCCGCGCCGGTTCGTCGTCGACGCCAAGAGCTGAGCGCGCCCGCGCGCGGCGCCGTTAAGCGGCCGGCGTCTGGATTTCCGATAGATCCGCGACGCGTTTGAAGGCGTTCACCAGACGCGCCAGCAGGGCCAGGCGCTGCAGTTTCAACGGCTCGTCGTCGACCATGACCATGACGTGCTCGAAGAAACCGTCGAGGTGCGGCTTGATCGAGACCAGGCCGCCGAGCGCGCCCGCGTAATCGCCGTCCTTCACGCGCGCGGCGACCTGAGCCTCCGCGTCCTGAACGGCGTCGTAAAGGGCGAGTTCGGCCTTGTCGACGAGGCGGGCGCGGTCGCCGGCGACCTCCCGCTCCAAGCCCTTCGACTGCTTGAGGATGTTCGACGCGCGCTTGAAAGCCGCGGCCAGCGCCTCGAACGACGGATCGCGGCGCGCGTTCTTCACGGCTTCGAGGCGCCGAAGCGCCGCGGGAAGATCGCGCAGGGCGCCGGCGCGGACCGCGCGGATCTCATCGACCGCGAAGCCCCGCTCCTCGAAATAGGACGTCGCGCGTCCCCAGACGAAGTCGGCGAGCTGGGCGCGGACTTTTTCGTCGCGCGTCGTGCCCTCCGGCTGCTGCTCGAGGGCGAAACTCAAGGCCGCCTCCAGATCGACGGCCAGACCTTCCACCTCGATCAGGATGCGCACCGCGCCCAGCGCCTGGCGGCGCAGAGCGTAGGGATCGGCCGAGCCGGTGGGAATCAAGCCGGCGGCAAAACAGCCCGCCAGGCTGTCGAGCTTGCCCGCCAAGGACGCGAGCGCCGCTCCGGGGGTGGTGGGCAGGGAGGCTTTCGCGGAGACGGGAAAATAAAACTCCTTGATCGCGCCGGCGAACTTCATACTCCCCGGCATTTGCGACGCATATATGGCACCCATCGTTCCTTGAAGCTCGGGGAACTCCTTGACGACTTCGGTGACCAGGTCCGCGTAGGCGTACTCCACCGCGGAAAGGACGATCTCACCGTCGGTAGACAGGTTCTCGGTGAGAAGATGCTGGGCGATCTTCAAAACGCGTTCCGCTTTGTCCTTCATCGAGCCCAACTGCTTTTGGTAAGTCACCCGTTCAAGACTGGGCAGGCGGCCTGCGAGCGTCACCTTGCAGTCGCGGTCGTAGAAGAAGGCCGCGTCGTTGAAGCGCGCTTCCAAGACGCGGTGGTAGCCTTCGGCCACCAATATATTGCCCTCGGAACGGCCGTCGCGCACGCCGATGAACGCGGGCAGCAGCCCGCCCTTCGCGTCCAGCACCGGGAAGAACTTCAACTGCTTCTTCATCACCAGCTTGAGCAGGTCCGCGGGCAGGAGCAGGTGCTTGTCTTTCAGGTGCACGACCACGGCGGAGGGGTGCTCGGTCATGTCCACCGTCTCGGCGATCAGGTCCTCGTCCAGGTCCGCGAAGCCGCCCGCGCTTTTGGCCGCGGCCTCCAACTGCTTGATCAGGTACGCGTGCCGGTCCGCCGGGCCCGCGATGACCAGGTTGTCGCGCAGGAGCTTGCGGTGCTTGGCCGGGTCTTTCAGCGTCAGAGGCTTATTGGAGTAGGTCGGATGGCCGTAGACGGCCCGCCCGGACTTCACGCCGGCCAGCTCCACGCCGATAACTTTGTCGCCGTGCAGGGCCGTGATCGCGCGGATGGGGCGGCCGAACTTGAAGCCGGTCTCCTCCCAGGTCATGAACTTAGGAAATTGCAGGGACTTGAGCAGTTCCGGTACGAAGCCGCGCAGGAGCGCCGCCGCCGGCTCGCCCTTGGAAAAGACCTCCGCGTAGAGCACGCCGCCCTCGGGCTTGAGGTCCGCGGCGGACACGCCGTATTTGCGCGCGAAGCCCTCCGCCGCCGGCGTGAACGCGCCGTCGGGTGTTTTCCACGCCGCCTCCTTGGGGCCCTTGAAGCGCTCGGTCTTGTCTTCGCCCTTGGCGGCCACGCCCGCGATGAAGAGCACAAGATGACGCAGGGTGCCGTAGGTGGATATCTCCCCGTGCGCCACGCGACCCGCCAGCAAACTCGCCGCGTTCGCCTTCAACTGCTCCAGCGCCGGTGCGACGAAGCGCGCGGGCAGAGGCTCGGTGTGCACGTCCAACAGGAAATCCGCCGTCTTGGCGGGAGCGTTCTTAGACATGGTGGGCCTCGGGCTGAGCCTTCGCGATGTAGAGCTGCATGACCTTGCGCGCCAGAGTTCGCACGCGGCCGATGTAGTGCGCGCGCTCGGTGACCGAGATCGCGCCGCGCGCCTCCAGAGTGTTAAACAGGTGCGAAATGCGCACCACGCAGTCGTAGGCGGGCAGGGGATCGCCCAAGCCCACCAGACGCTCGCCCTCGGCCTCCCACTCGTTGAAGTGACGCGAAAGCAGAGCGGTGTCCGCGGTCTCGAAATTGTAGCGGCTGAACTGGCGCTCCTGCGCCTTGTGCAGGTCGCCGTAGCGCAGGCCCCCGCCGTAGTCCAGGTCGTAGACGTTGTCCTTTTTCTGGAGGAACATCGCCAAGCGCTCCAAACCGTACGTGATCTCCACCGAGATCGGCGACAGCGCCATGGAACCCATCTGCTGGAAATAGGTGAACTGGGTCACTTCCATACCGTCGAGCCACACCTCCCAGCCCACGCCGGAGGCTCCCAGCGTCGGCGATTCCCAATCGTCCTCGATCCAGCGCAGGTCGTGCTCCTTCAGGTTCAGGCCCAGCGCCTTGAGCGACTTCTGATAGAGGTCGGTGATCCCGGCCGGGGCGGGCTTTAAGATGACTTGGAACTGGAAATACTTGCCCAGGCGATTGGGGTTGTCGCCGTAGCGGCCGTCGGCCGGGCGGCGCGAGGGCTCCACGTAGGCCGCGCGGATGGGCACGGTCGTCAGCGCGCCGAAGAACGTGGCCGGGTTGAAGGTGCCCGCGCCCTTCTCCAGGTCGTAGGGCTGGACGACGGCGCAGCCCTCGCGCGACCAGAATTCCTGCAAGGTCATGATGATTTCTTGGAAGCTTTTCACGCGGGGACTCCTTGGCGCGGCGCGCGCAGCGCCTCGCGAAAACGGGCGACGAGCAGGGGACGACCGGTCTGCGTCTCGAAATGCGCCTCCAGCGCCTGGCGCGCGTCGGCGGCGGCGCCGCGGTCGAAGTCCAGGCCGGCGAGCGCCGCGGGCTCCAGTTCATGCAGCGCCGCCCATATCTTCGCGCACGAGCCCGGCGCGCGTTCGCGCAGGCCGAAGCCCGCCAGGTCCAGCACGCGCAGGCCGAAGGCCAGCGACAGCCAGCGGCTGGGATAATTCTCCAGCGCGGCCAAGGTGGACGCCAGCAGGCGGAATTTCTCGGGGCTGGGCGCGCGCTCCACGGTCAGACGATCCAGAAACTCGGCGCAATAGAGCGCCGCCGTCAGACGCGCCAGATCGCCGCGCACCGCCGGGAAGCTCGCGATGATGCGCCCGCCCACGCATTTGGCCATCTCGGAGCGGGGGGAGAGGTGCAGGCGGTACTCGCCCCACACCACCGGCTCCGACAGCGCCTTGAGCTTGCCCGCCGCCCGCGCCACGCCCACGAAGCGCGTTGTCACCTTGCCCAGGTCCTCGGTAAACAAGGTCACCAGGCGGTCATACTCGCCCGTCGACCGCCGCGCCAGCGTGATGGACTGCGCGTTGAGGATCACGGCCGACTCCCGGCCAAGGTGCGGCGCATCGCCGCGGTCTCGCGCGCGTCCGGCCGGCGCAGGAGTCGCCGCGCCGCGGCCGACGCGCCTTCCAGCAGGGGCGCGGCACCCTCCGAGGTGCAGGCCAGATACGCCAGCCAGCGCCCGTCCCGGTCGAGCGCCGCGAAAGCGCGCGCGCGTCCTTCCGCGTCCAGCGCGCGAAACGCCGCCGCGCGGCCCAGCGCCGGAAGCCCCGGCCAGGCCTGGGCCAATGCCTTCGGCCCGGCTTCGCGCACGGCACGGACCATAGTCCGCACGTCCCGGCGGGACAAGGCGGAGCGGACGGCGGAGCGGAGGTCGCGACGAGTCATCGGACGCTAATTATAGGAAAATGACCGCCGCAAACCGCGGGGCAGACAGATTCAAAAAATATAACGCGCCGCGGCGGCACGCATGACCGGCAAAAGCTATTCCATGCTGGTCCGAGCAGCCATCGACAACACGCTCTTATTTCTCGGCAAACGCAGCGAAGTCCGCCGGTTCCTGAGCCACTACTCCTAACCGCGGTCATTCGAACCGGGCGCGGAAGTTCAGAAACAGCGTGTTGACGTTGTCGTCTGGCCGCAAATTTTCAAGCCGACAGCCCTCGCTGATCGGCGGCATCGGTGATAGTCGCGGTTTGCGTCCCAGCGGCGGACGTTACGGCTTGCCGGTCTTGCCGGAGAAGCGCTGAAACAGAAGCACGGTCGAGACCATCGCCAAGCACGGCAGGAAGCCCCAGTGCAGGCCCAGGCCTTCAAGCGAGTCGGCGCAGAAGTGCGCGAGGATGGGCAGAAGCAACGTGCCGGACTCCGCATACAGCCAGGCCAGGACCACGCCCAGCGCCGCGCGCGCGGCAAAACCCGCGAGAGTGAAGGCATACATGCCGCCCAGGCCGCTGGCCGTCGTCGCGTCGCCCAAGCCGAAATGGGCGAGCAAGGCGCCGTAGTCCACGTAGTGCGCGCCGGAAAAGAGCAGGCCCGACGCGACGGCCGCGGTCCAGAACAGGCGGCCGCCGAGCAGTCCCCAGGATTTCAAGCGGTTATACAGTGATTTGAACAGCCCGCGGCGGAACACGAACTCCTCTAAAAATCCGACCAGCAGGAAGTTGTAGAGCACCAGGTCCACCGGCGAGCTCAACATCTGCGCGAGGATGGGGGGCGTCGGCTCCGTGCCGCCGGCCAGCAGATGCACGCCTCCGAACACCAGGTCGCCGGCCGCGTAGAGGATCGCGCCCCACAGCGCGGCCAGCTTAAAAAGCGGCCACGGCGAGTGCGGCGCGCCGTCCGCGCGCGGCGCGCGCCAGGAAAGTCCGAACTCCCGCACGCGCCGCAGTTGGGCCGCGAGCGCGGACTTGAGCGCGGCCGGACGCAGGCCGCGCGCCGAAAACGCCAGCGCCGACGCGAGCAATCCCGTCACCACCAGCCCCGCGTACGCGGGCAAGCCGGCGAGAACGCCCGCGGCACCGCCCATGGCCAGACCCACGCCCAAACGTCCCGCTTCCAAAGTGATCAGCGACAGCAAGCCGCGCAGGGCCAGCGGCGCCAGCCAGGAGCCCGAGCGCGCCCTCAGCCAGAGCAGGGCCGCCTCGATGCCCAACAACGGACCCACCACCGACGGCGTGGTCGTGACCGTCAGAATCAAAGCCGCGCTCGCCGCCAGCGCGGCCGCGCCTCCCAGCCACGCCGCGGCTCGTCCCGCGCCCCATTTTCGCGCCAGGCCGCCCGCCGCGTCGAACACGGCCAAAGTGACGGCCTGCGCCGACAAGGACGACGCGACGTAGCCAAGCAGATGCGCGCCCAGGCCGTCCTTGACCAGCGCGTCGAAAGGGATCATTCCGACCATGTCGCCGGACGCGACCAGTCCCCGCAGCCG
>JAJXVH010000110.1 GCA_021782205.1 bacterium
CGCCGCGCACGGCCTCTTGTCCGGCGGCTCGGCGCACCTTGACGGCGCCGCGGTGCCGCTGCCCGCGGCTCCCGCCGCGCCGACGGCCAAGCCCGCCGCCACTCTGCCGCCGGGATTCTTGAAAACGATCTCTCGCGCGGTCGCCGACAACATCCCCGCGGGCCCCGGATTCGCCTCCGACCTGGCGGGCCGATGGACGAAAGCGCTGACGGTTCCGGCGGCGCCGCCGGCCGCGTCCGCCGCGAGCAATCCCCTGCTGAAGCCCTTGCCCGGCGCGGTCTCGGAGCCGAATTGGTCTCTGAAGAAAACCGCCGCCGCGTTTCAACCCGGCGCGTCGGACGGGGCGGGCGGGAATGTCAACGGGCGGTCCGCTCACGTCCAGGCGGGCGCGACCGTGGGCGACGCGCGGCTGGTGCTGGGGCTGGACGACGCCGACCGGCGCCGCCATCATCAGCGCGGTCTCAGTCTGGGCCTGGGCTCGGCCGAGCACCCGGGCATGATGCCGGGCGAGGTCTCGACGTGGGCGGCCGTGAGCGTCGGTGAATTTTACGGCGGCCAAGGCCGCCGCGTCACGGCCCAGTCCGGGGCGGGCTTGGTGGGCGGCCTTACCTTGCACTTTTAATTCGCGCTTTCGGCCCGCCGCGTTGCACGCGCGGGCCGGCGGGCCCAAGCCGCGGTAGGTCTTCGGCCCTTCGACGCCGCCCGCCCTTTCGCGCATCATTTCTGAGATGAGCCGTCGCCTGCTTGCCGTGCTTCTGGCCGCGCTGGCCGTCGCGCCGTCTTTCGGCGCGCCCCTGGAGGCCGCGCGCGTGGACGCCGCTCCGGCAATCGCCGTTCCGGCGATCGCCGTTCCGGCGACCCCCGCCCTCGCGGCCGCGGCGATCGCGGACGTTCCTCCGTCGGCCCCGTTCGCCGCGGCGGCGATGATCGCGCCCGCGCGGCCCGCGGCGCCGGCGGCGTTGCCCTCGGCGCGCACCTCGGAAGGCGTCGCCGCGCGGGTGGCGGGGGCCGCGCGCGCCTGGGGCGCGCCGGTCGAGTCCATCCTGGGCGGCCACGACGTCCTGCTCTTCGGCGAGAACCACGGCTCGCTGGAATCCGTGGAGACCTTGACGCGCGAGTTGCCGCGCCTGGCCGCGGCGGGCGTGACGGCCATCGGCATCGAGGGGCTCAAGCGCCCGCATCAGGCCGCGGTGGACGCCTACGTGTCCGGGCGTTCCGCGCGCGTGCCGAACGAAGCTCTGGCGTTCTCGCCGCGCCGCGTGGCGGCCTTGAGCGACCTGCTGGCCGCGGCGCGGGCGCAAGGGGTGCGCGTGGTCGCTCTGGGCCTGCCGCTGGAATATTGGGCGGAGGAAGCCGCGCGGGCCGCCGCGACCAACACCGGCCAGCCGGCGCGGGAGTTTTCGGGCTCCGCCGCCGTTCAGTTTCGCCGCGCGCAGTCCGGCTATGAGGCGGGATTCAACGAGGCGGTCGCTGAAGTCTATTTGACGCGCCGCAACCAGGCCATGGCGGATTTCGTCTCCGACGCGCTCAAGAACGGCGGCAAGGCCGTGGTGCTGGTGGGGCAGGCGCACGTCGACGGACTGGACATGATTCCGGGGCGCCTGCTCAACGCGCCCGGCCAGTGGGGGACGCTGGCCGGAGAGTTGACCAAGCGCGCGCTGCGCGCCTTCTCTCTGACGCAGACCGGCGGCCTGTTCGTCGATGAAGAAGACGCGCGCGACGACCGCTTGGCTCGTCCGCTCTCCTACCGCGTGGGCGGTTCGGCCGACGGCGGCGCGCCGACCTTCGTGTCCCTGGGACCGGATCGCGGACTCTGGCACGCGGGCCCGGCGCGCGGCGAGCCGTAGCGAGTCGCGCCTACTGGGCCTGTCCGTTCCAGAGCGCGAACGAGGTTTCCAAAACGTCCAGGGAGGGTTTTCCCTGAACGGTGTAATGTGCGTTTTCTGGCCCGCTCAAATGCGGATCGACTTCCCAGGACCACAGCATGAACCCGTCGAACCACGGGACGTCGCCGAACGTGTCCAGAAAGGCTTGAAGATAATTTTTCTGAACGGTTAAATCGACGGCCGCGTCTTGATCGTCTTCCCAAGGATGGGCGTTGGCGCCCGGCTGGCTGGCGATGCCCACTTCGGTGAAGATCACCGGTTTTCCGTAACCCGCCGCGGCGGCGGCCAGCGCGCTCTTGCGGGCCCGCCAGCCGCGCCGTAGGTTGTCCTCGCTCTCCGGGCCGGGGATGGGGAAGTAGGCGTCGATGCCCACGTAATCAAGCTGGTCCCAAAAGCCGACTTTGGAAAATGAATCCCAATTGGCGGCATAGGTGAGCGGGCCCGCGTAGATTTTTCGCACGGCGGCGATCACGTCGAGCCAATCGGCGCGATGACCCGGCCCGTCCAGGCGCGAGAACTCCGTGCCGATCACGAAAAGATCGACGCGTTCCCGCGCCGCTATCTCCGCGTAGTGCGTCACCATGTCCTTGTAGGCGGAAAACCAAGCGGCCGGGTCCGGCGGCAGAAGTTCCGTGCGCGATCCGCCGTCCAGGCGGTCCACGTGCGGCTTCAGTTCGACGGACAAGCCCAGACCTTTGGCCCGGCGAATCGCGGCGCGCAAGGCGTCGTCCGAAGGGCTGGAGTTCGTGGGCTTCATCACGGACTCCGAGGCGGACGTCATGTACCACGTGGGAACCACGGCCACCCAGCGCGCGCCGGTTTGGGCCAGGGCGTCCAGATTTTTCTCGGCCGACGGCGTTCGATAGCAGTCCTGGCCCCAGCACGGATAGTTGAAGCCGTAAATCTTCGGACCCGCCCCCGCCGCGGCCCGCGCGCCGAGCAGAAGCAGGGCCGACAAAACCCAGCCGAGGCGGGAGGGTTTTATCATGGCGCGTCGAACACCGCCGAGGCGAAGGAGACCACGCCGCCGGCGGGGTCCGGGGCCTGGCCGTAGTCCAGCAGGCGTCCCGGCTGGGCGTCGTCCAGGGACTTGATCAGGCGCAGGCCGGTGTAGAGCGCCGACAAGCCGCAGACCTTGCGCCACGCCCCTTCGCCGACGCCGGCGCGGTAGAAGCCGTCGGCGTCGAGCGTCAGCGCGTCGACCAAGGATTTGCGGTCCGTGTCCTCGATCTTTTTTTCCAACTCCGGCGTGATTTCCAATTCGTCGCCGAAGCGCGGGCCCACGTGGGCGAAATCCACGCCGCACAGCACCAGCACGCGGCGGCCGCGCGCGGCCTGCTCGCGCAGGACCGCGCCGAAGTCGTTGAGCGCCTTCTCGATCTCCGGCGCCTTCGACGGGGCGTCCTCGCCGGCGTAGCGCGCGAAGCTGGAGACGAGGATCGGCACCCACGGCGGCGCCTGGTCGCCCCACAGCCGCCGCAGCCACACCGCCTGGAACTCCAGCGAGTGCTCGTTCTTATGCACCCACTCGTCGGCGCGCGGCTCATACCAGACTTTTTTCGACAGCGCGTCGTAGAGTTCCCCGTCCACGCGCAACGCGCCCAGCGGCGTCTCGTAGTCCTTCGGCGTGAACGTCCACGGCGATTCCGGCGAAACGTGCGCCACGCCCAAGGCCACCACCACGTCCGGCGGCCGCCGATCGGCCAGCGCGCGATAGGCGCGCGCGTAGGCGGGCCCGCCGCGCGTGAAGTCGATGTGCGGCGCGATCAGGCCTCGCGGCGCGGCCTTGACGGGCGCCGCCGGCGCGGCCCCGGCAAAGGCGGCGGCCGTGAACGCGTCGAGCTCCCGCGTCAGTTCCTCCGGCGCGGCCGCGTATGCGGTGCCGGAAAACGCCGCCGCGCGCTTGGGCGAGGCGCGAAACATCTCCAGCGCGGCCGCGCGCTTCTTGGCCACCGCGGGCGTCTCCAGATAGCCGGCCTCGTCGAGCGCGTCGACCAGCTCCAGCAGGACGCCGTCCTCCACCGCGGCGTCCGCGCTCTTGTTGAAGAGCGCCAGGGCCTGCGCCGCCGTGCGCCGTCCGTCCAGCAGCGAGGCCAGCAGCATCCCGCCGGCCGACAGCGCGATAGTTTTATCCGTCAGCTCCTCTAGATCGCGCAGCAGGAAGATTTCCTGCCCGTCTTCTTCGGACGGCACCGCCTCCAGCTTCGTGCGCAGCGGCGGCAGAGGCGCGTCGGCGGGAAATCGGCTCATGGGCGCATTGGACAACAACCGGCGCGGGCCGTCAAGCGCGCGAAAGTGGCACCGGTGATAGTTCGTCGACGCCCCGATTGAAAAATGGTGACGCCAGCGTCAGTGGACTTTTTTAGTCGGGATTGATGCGGCAGACGAACGAGAAAAACCGTTCAATTTCCGCCGCGCAGGTTCTTCTGCTGTCGCGGAAAATACGAGCGTGAAGAATTCCGTCACGACTCTTGCGTCGTCCAGTCGTTCGATCCCCCAGCGCGCGAGAAAAGGCGAATACATCTTACGATGAACGTGCTTCCAGTGCGCGACCGAAAGATCGCCTTCGCCTTCCGCGTGCGCGACATGTCCTGGGATATTCTTGAAGACGAAAAAAACGATCTTGTCCGTCCGGACGATGAGGCGCGGGCGTCGGCGGCCGTCCAGGATGATCCAATAGTTTCCGGGCTTCGGCAGAGGCTGTCGGGCGGACGCAAAATCCGCGGTCAGGCTGCTGCCGGCGGTCTTGCGTCCATCGAGATAAAGATGGATCAGGCCATCGGAGACTTTCCTGTCGCCGGCGAAATCCGCCGCCACGTGCGCGCGTCGAGGGCGCCGCGCCGGAGGGAGCGTCTTGAGATAGCGGGCCCACAAAGCCGCCTGCTCCCGTGTCAGAGACTTCATGCCGCCGTTCGACGTAACTACGGAGCGAGAACCGGCCGCAGCGCCCGTTCGTCGCCCACCACGACCGTCGCCATCCTCGACGGGTCCAGGTAGAGGCGCGCGGCGCGGCGGATGTCGGCGGGGGTCAGCGCGTCGAGGCGGCGCAGGTAGGCCGCGATCTCGTCCTGGGCGGGCAGGCCGGCGCGTTCGTAGCCGGCGATCTGGTCGGCCTGGTAGCCGATGGACTCGTTCTTGAGCAGGAAGACGCCGGCCAGGTAGCGCTTGACGTCGGCCAGCGTTTCCGCGGAAACGTCCTCGTCGCGCAGGCGCGCGATCTCGGCGCGCAACTCCGCGAGCGCGGGAGCGGCGACCTCGTTGCGCACCTCGGCGGAGGCGGTCCACAGCGTGGCGCGGTCCAGCGCCTGCGCGCGCGAGTACGCGCCGTAGGTGTAGCCGCGCTGGACGCGCAGGTTGACGAACAGGCGCGACGTCGCCGAGCCGCCGAGGATCTGGTTCATCACCTGGAACGCGGGCCAATCCGGATGGCCGGGGCCGACGGCCACGGACTGCGCGATGGTCAGGGAGGCCTGCTTGGAGCCGGGGCGGTCGACGATCGAGAGCGGAGCGGGCGCGCGCCCGGGGACCGGGGGGACCCCGGCGTCGGCGGCGGGAGCCGTCCAGCCGGCCAGCGCGGATTCCAGTTGGGCGCGCAGGTCCGCGGGGTCGGCGTCGCCGGCGATCACCAAGGTCGCGCCGCGCGGCGACAGCGCGCGGCGGTGGAAGGCCAGGATCTTCTCGCGGTCGATGGCGGAGAGCTCCGCGTCGGAGAGCGCCGGACGGCCGTAGGGGTGCCCCGCGAACAATTCGGCCTTCACGCGCTCGCCGGAGAGGAAGTCCGGCTTGGCGCGCTGGATCTTGAGCTCGTCGGCCTTGTTCTCCTTCCACAGCGCGACCTCGCCCTCGGGATACGACGCGCCGGTCAGCAGCTCGCCCAGCGCGCGGAAAAATTCCGCGGAGTGGCGCGACAGCCCCGAGGCCTCGACGGTCTCGTGCTCCATCAGCCGCGACGTCGACAGCGTCCAGCCCAGCGCGGAGAGGCGCGAGGACACGGCGCGCGCGTCGAGCGCGCCCGCGCCCTTGGCCATCAGCTCGGCGACGGCGGCGGAGAGTCCTTCCTCGCCCGGCCGCTCGGCGGCGCGTCCGCCGGGGATGCTGAGGCGCGTTTCTAGGAGAGGCAGGCGCGGGTCGCGCACGAAGACCACGTTGAGCCCGTTGGACAACGTGAAGCGCTCCAGGCGCGGCGCGGGGGCGGCGGGCTGGGGGTCGATCTCCGGGCGCGGGTCGCCGGGGGCGCGCGGGCTTTCCTCCGGGATGACGGCCTCCGGCTCCTTGGGCGCGGGCGGCAGGCCGGGTGCCGGGCGCGCCTCCACGACCGCGCGCCCGCGTCCCGAAATCCAGCGCGCGACGGCGGCGCGCACGTCGGCCGCGGAGACGGACAGCAGGTCCTCGAAGTCGCGCGGGAGATTTTTCGGATCGCCGACCAAGGCCGCGTAGGAGCCCAGCAGCTTGGCCTTGTCGATGGTTTCCTCGGCGCCGGTCAGCCAGGAGCGCTCCAGGCGCGCCTTGGCGGCGGACAGCGCGGCGTCGTCCAAGCCCTCGGCCGCGACGCGCGCCAGCACGCGGTCGACGACGGCCAGGGCCGCGTCGGCCGACGCGCCGGTCTTGAGCGGCATCATCAGGCCGAACAGGTCCGGGCCGCCGGGGTTGGAGTGCGAGGTCCACCACGGGTAATTGGGGGTGACGCCCAGGGCCAGGCGCTCTTCCTTGACCAGCGCTTGGTAGAGCGGGCTCTCGTCCTCGGCGCCCAGCGCTTCGGCCAGCACGGTCAGCGCCCAGTAGTCGCGCGTGCCTCGCGCGGGCGCGCGCCAGCCCGCCATCAGCAGGGGAACCTGCGCGAACTTGTCCTGGACCACGCGGCGCGTCTCGCCCGTCAGCGGCGCTTCGGAGAGGTCGGGCGCGGGCGCGACCGCGCGCGCTTCGAGCGGCCCGAAAAAACGCTGGGCCAGCGCGCGGGCCTCGTCCTCGGTCACGTCGCCGGCCAGGGACAGGACGGCGTTGTTGGGCGCGTAGTGCGCGCGGTAGAACGCGCGCACGTCTTCTAAGCGCGCCTGGCGCACGTCCGCGGCCTCGCCGATGGTGGTGTGCTGGTTCTCCCACTTGGAGAACGCGGCCTGCGCCATGCCCGCGTCGCGCGCCATGGCGTAGGGCGCGTTGAGATAGCGCAGGCGCATCTCTTCCAAGACGACCTGCTGCTCCAGGGCCAGCGCGCGCGCGTCGACGTTCAGCGTGGACATGCGCTCCGCCTCGGCCCAGAGCACGGTCTTGAGAGCGCTTTTGGGCACGACGGAATGGTAGGTCGTGTTGGTGCGCATGGTGTAGGCGTTGCGCACGCCGCCGTTGGACTCGATGATGCGGGAAATCTCGCGCGGCTTCATGCTCTTGGTGCCCTGCGCCATCAGGTGCTCGAAAAGGTGGGCGAAGCCGGAGAGTCCCGGCGTCTCGTTCTGCGAGCCCACTTTGTAGGTGACGGACACCGCGACGACGGGGTTGGTTCTGTCGGTGTGCACGACGACGGTCAGGCCGTTGGGCAGGACGAACGTCTTGACGGGCAGGTTCAAGCGGGGCTTCTCCTGTGAGGGCGGCGCGGCGAAATCCACGGCCGCGGCGGGTCGCGCGGCGTCGCCGTCGAAGACGCGGCCGACGGCGGCGCGCGCGGCCTCC
>JAJXVH010000111.1 GCA_021782205.1 bacterium
GGCGCGGGCGCGGGGACCGGCGCGGCCGCGACAGGAGCCGGCGGCGGCGTGGATTTTCGGTGCAGCACGAAGAAGGCGGCGAGCAGGACGACCCCGACAACGGCACCGACCGCGGCGAGCTTTTTCTTGTCGTTCACGCTCGAATGATAGACGGAATCGAGCGACTCGTCAAGGCGTCGGCGCGGACAAAGCCGCCCGCACGCCCGCGAGCGCCGCCGACGCCTGCGCGCTGGAGGAGAGCGCCGCCGCCGCCGCGGGGTCCGCCACCAGCCCCAAGAGAGCGGGGTTGGCCGCGGCGATCTGCACCGCGGCGCCCGGGTCCGCGGCCAATTGGCGCAACGACGGACACGAGGCCATGCGTTGCGCGAATTCCGTTCCCGCCGCGGCGCCCACGGCGGAGGACGCCGACGCGGGGTCGCCGAGATAGCTTCGCGCCAGGGAGATTTCCTCGGAAACGCCCTGCGGGTCGGACCCGTTCATCAGATAGGATTTAAGCGCCGCACCACTCGCGCAGTTGCGGCTCACCAGGTCCCGGGAAAAATACGCGTCGACCAGGAGCTTGTTGTTGAGCAGGGCGCGCAGCGCGGCCGGGTGCGCGGCCGCGGCCGCGACGAGACGGGACAAGAGGCCCTTCTGAGTTCCCACCCGCTGTATCCCCGCCGGGTCCGACGGCGCACCCAGGCTCGCCAGCTCCGCCGCGCCGTCCTGGGAGACGGCGGCGCGCGAGCCGCCGGACAAAACGGCCGCGGTCGGCGCGGGCGCGGCCCCGTCGTCGCGGCCCAGCAGCGGCGAAACGTCCGGGCGGCGCGCGTCGAAGAGCCGGGGACGAGAGCCGCTGGCCAGTCCGCCGGCGATGCCGCCCGCGTCGAAGCCGCTCGACGACAATCCAACATCCTCCGGGCGCGACAGCCATAACCAGGTCACCACGAGAAGGCCGCACGCGGCCCCGATCGCAAAGCCGAGCTTGACGCCGTGAGGGTCTTCCATGAGTCCGCGCTATTCCAACCCGTCCGGCTCGCCGTTGCGGTCCGGCGACTTTCCTTTCTCCAACTCCTCATCCGACGGCAAGGGCGGCGGCTCGTCGCCCGCGGGCTTGGCCGGAACAACCGACGGCAGCCCCGCGGCAGGCGCCGCCGCGGCCGCGGCTCCCGCGACTGTCGCCGCCGTGGCGGAAGACACGGCCGGCTGAGGCGTCGAGACGGACGGACCAACCGCGGGCAAGGCCTGGAGTTGAGGCGCCAGAGGCCGGTCGTGATCGATCGTGCAGTATTTCGGCACGGTACCGTCCAGGAAGGCCTCGAGCAGCTTGTTTCTCTTGGGACATTGCGGGCTGAAACGCAAACCGGTCTGCGCGTCGATCGCGGCGAATTTAATTCCCGGCGGCACCGGGAAGTCGCGCTTGGGCGCATCCTTGAGCACGTCCGCCATGATGTCCGTCCACCACGGCACCACGGTCGAGCCGCCGGTCCAGTCCTTGCGGCCCAAGGATGAGAAATCGTCGTAGCCCATCCACGCGGCGGCGGCCAGATCCGGCGTGAATCCGATGAACCACAGGTCGCGGTTGTCGTTGGACGTGCCGGTCTTGCCCGCCAGCGGCCGTCCCAGGCGCCGCGCGTTGCGACCGGTACCGTGCTCGACGACGCCCTTCATCAGGTTGGTCACCAAATAGGCGAGTTGGGGCGTCATCGCCTCGCGCTCGGACGGCGCGTGCGATTCCAAAACCCGGCCGGTGGAGTCCTCGACGCGCTCGATGGTGTAGGGCGTCACCGCGACGCCGCCGTTGGCGAAGGTCGCGAAGGCGTCGGTCATCTCCATCGGCGTGACCACCGACGCGCCCAAGCCCAGCGCCGGCGCCGGCTCCAGCGCCGAGACGATGCCGGCGCGCCGCGCGATCTCCACGACCACGGGCGGCCCCACCTGGGTGATCAGGTTGATCGAGGCGATGTTGCGCGACTCCTCCAGCGCCTTGCGCAAGGTGATGCGGCCCAGGAATTTCCCCTCGAAATCGTTGGGCACCCAGATCTTGAAGTCCGGAGAGGCCGCGAAGGGCTGGGTGGCGAGCGCGATCGAGTATTGATCGGTGGCGCCTTCCAACAAACGCCAATCGCGGCCGTCGAAGTAGTACGCCAGCGGCGAATCGTCGACCAGGCTTGCCGCGGTAAGTCCCGAGTTCAGCGCCGCCGCCCACACGAACGGCTTGAACGTGGAGCCGGGCTGGCGCCGCGCCTGGGTCACGCGGTTGAACTTCGAGTCGCGCCCGCCGATCATCGCGCGGACCGCGCCGGTCTTGACGTCCATCAGCACGAACGCGCCCTGGATCTTGGCGACCGGCCCGGTGGACACGTCCGGAGGCAGGGCCGCGCCGGCCGCCAGCAGAGCCTTGGTCTTCGCGTCGCGGTCCGCCTGGGCCTGGGCATCGAAGGAGGACAGAGCCTTCTCCATCTTCGCCTCGGCGTCGCGCTCCACGTCCAGATCGAGCGTCGTGTAGACCTTAAGCCCTCCGCGCCACACCGCGGCGGTGCCGTAGGTGCGCTCCAGGCGCTGGCGCACGTGCTCGACGAAATACGGCGCCTGGGTGGAAAGCCCCTGGGGACGGGCGGCCGGAAGCGCCTCCGCGTCGGCGGCGTCGCGCTGGGCAAGCGTGATCATCCCGGCGTCGACCATGCGCTGGAGCACGACGGCCCGGCGGCGGCGGGCGTTCTCGGGGTTGACGAAGGGCGAGTTGGCATGCGGCGCGCGGATGAGGCCGGCCAGCAGGGCGCAATCTCCAAGCGTGAGGTCCGCGATGTCCTTGCCGAAATAGTTGCGCGCCGCCGACTGCGCGCCGTAGGCGCCCTCGCCGAAGTAGACCTGGTTCAGGTAGAACTGCAGGATCTCCTGCTTGGAGAAATTGCGCTCGATCTGCAAGGCCAGAAGCACCTCGCGTATCTTGCGCGAGAATTTTTTCTCCGGCTTCAGGAAGATCTGCTTGGCCAACTGCTGGGTGATCGTCGAAGCGCCCTGCACCACGCGCCGCGCCAGCAGGTCGCGCAGCGCCGAGCGGAGCATGCCCTTGGGCGAGATGCCCCAATGGTGGAAGAAGCCATCGTCCTCCACGGCGACCACCGCGCTCTGCAGGTCCACGGGGATCTTCGACAGCGGCAGTAGGGCGCGCTTCTCGATGGACAACTCGGCCACGACCTGGCCCTTGGAGTCGTAGATGCGCGTGGTCAGCGACGGCGCGTAGTCCTCAAGGGCCTGCAGCGGCGGCAGGCCGATCAGGAGCTTGCGCAAGGTCCATGAGCCCGCCCCGATCGTGACGAGGGCGAGCACGACCAGCAGATAGAATCTCAGCCGCGGCATCGCGCGATTCTATCAATTTCGACGGCGCGGCCCGGCGCGGCGCGTCAGGCGCGCGCGGCGGCGGGCGCCGCCAACGCGGACTCCAGCGCCGCCGCGAACTCCGCGGGCGAGCGCCAGCGCTTGCCCGGATCGGGCTGAAACGCCCGCGCGAAAGCCGCGTCGACCGTCGGCGGCAGGCCGGCAACCCGCTTCGTCACGGGCTCGTAGGCCATGTTCAGCTTGTTGAGCGACATGCCCATCCCGACTCCGGAAAACGGCAGCTCCCCGGCCAGCATCTCATAGGCGCAGATCGCCAGCGCATACACGTCCGACTCGCGGCGCACCTGCCCCTGCTCCTGCTCGGGCGCCATGTAGGGCGGGGTGCCGACGACGGTGTTGGTCATCGTGCCGCGCGCGAGCGCGTCCTTGGCGGCGCGCGCGATGCCGAAGTCCATGACCTTCACCTGACCCGCGCCGTCGATCATCACGTTCGAGGGCTTCATGTCGCGGTGGATCACGCCGCGCGCGTGCGCGAACTCAAGCGCGTCCGCGCAGGCGCGCGTGACGCTTGCCGCCGCGGCCGGCTCCAGGCGCCCGCGTTCGTAGACCAGCTCGTGCACGGTCTTGCCGTCCACGTATTCGAACACCAGATAGACGTCCGCGCCCTCCTCGGCGATCGCGTAGATGTCGACGATGTTCGGGTGGTGCAGCGCGGCGACGGTCTTGGCCTCGGCCACGAAGCGCGCGCGCTCGCGCGGATCGGCGCGCAGTTCGTCGCGCATCTTCTTGATGGCCACGCGGCGGCCCAGGGAACGGTCGGTCCCCTCGTAGACCCGGCCCATGCCGCCCGCGCCGATCTCCCGCGACAGCTCGTATTGGCCGCGGATCAGACCCTCGCCCGCCGCGGCGGAAACGGACTCCGGCTGCGGCGGCAGTTCGCCCAATGTCGGGCCCGTCCGCGTCAGCCGCGCCAGCGCCTCGGCCGCGCGCCGACGCGCCGGCGCCAGCACCGTCCCCAAAAGTCCCAACGCCATCAGCAGGCCGCCCGCCGCCGCCGCGGCCAGCATCCCCCCGAAGCGCCGCGCGCGCCCCGCCGGAGCGGCCGCGGAGCCAGCACCCGCCGCGCCTTCACCGGGCAGAAGGAAAAGCACGTCGGAGTCCGCCGGCGCCACAAGCGTTCCCGCCTTCGCGCGCGCCGCGATGTCCTTGTAATACGGGTCGAGCGCCGCCGCGCTCTGCAGATCGGCGGTCATGATGTCGTATCGGCCCGAAAGTCCGTAGGCCTGGCCGCGGATGGCGAAAGCGTCGGCGTTGTTGGGATCAAGCTCCAGCATCTCGTTGGCCGTCGCGATGGCGCCCGCGTAGTCCTTGGTCCGCAGCTGCGCCAACGCCTTGGCCCGCAACAGCGCGATGTTTTTCGGATCATGGGACAGCGCGGCCTCCGCGTCCGCCAGGGACTTGGCCCACTCCCCCTTGCGCGCCTCGATCTGCGCGCGCAATCCCAGCAGGACGGAATTGCCTGGGTCCGCCGCCAGGCCCTTTTCGATCGCCGCCGACGCCGCCTCGCCGTCGCCCAGCCCCAGCGCCGCGCGCGCCTTGCCCGCCGCCTCCTCCGCCTCCACGCGCGCCGCCCCCGCCGCCGCGCTGGCCGCGAGCTCCGCGTTCCCGCCCGAACCGGCCCCGGATCCGTTCATGGCCCCGCGCGAGCCCGCGCCGCGCGCCGGTCCGACGCCCGCCGCAGACGCCGCGCCGTCCACGCGGTCCGCGGAGAAATGGAGTATCGCGTTCGCGTCCTGGTCTTGAGGGTTCAATTTCAGCGCCGCCTGCGCGTCGGCATTGGCCGCGGTAAAATTATTCAACCGATAGTTCGCGTCCGCGCGCAGATCCAATGCGCTGACTCCTCCCCCGGCCTGCACGGCCTGATTCGCTTCGGAAAGCGCTGCGGGGTAATCGCCCGCGTTCAGAGCGGCGTTCGCCGCGTCTTCATGCGCGGATGGATCGGAATTCGTCGTGGCCCCGTTGCCGCCTCCGGGTCCGAAAGGAAGCCCGCCGTTTCCACCATCATGCTGCGGCAGCGGAGGTAGCGCCCCAATAAACGCGTTAAGCGCGGCCAAATCGATATCCTTCGGCTGTATATTTTTTAAAGCAGAAACATCACCGCGGCGCAATTGGGGAAATGTCGTATCCCGTGGGATGTCGCGCCCCGTGGCGGAGATAACGGTGCTCACATAATCCTTCAGTGTATTTTGCACCTGTGTTCTTTTTTGCTCACGGTCCAGTTTTTTATCCTCCCGGATACTCTGAACCTTGTCGAAGACCTGGAATGATTGCGCCAGCACTTTGTTCATGCCGTCCACGTCGTCCAAGGAGTATTTCCCATTTTCCGGCGGATGGGACTGAATAAAATCGCTGAGATTCTTGCCGGTGCTCGGAATCAGGTCGCTGAATGGCCCTTGGAATTGGTACTGCTGTTCGGCCCTTTTCCAAATCTGGTCCAACTGAGTACGCACGTCATCGACCTTCACCCACCTCTGGCCTTCCATGCTCACTTTCTGATCCATCATCGCGGCCTCTCCCCGAATCGGGAGAGTGACGAGGCAACCGCTTAAGACAAGGTATAGCCGCGCATCATTCATAAGAGAAGTGTAAGGGCTGTCCGGAACCTTGTCAATATAAGCCGTGCCCGATTACCGAACTTTATCCGGGCCGGGTCTCAGGCGGCGCGCGCGGCGGCCAGGGCCCAGACCGCGTCGGCGAACTCGGTGGCGGTGTGGAAGCGCTTGTCGGGGTCGGGGGCCAAGGCGCGGGACAGAACCTCATCGATACCGTCGGGCAAGGACGGCACGCGCGCGCGGACGGGCGTCAGGCGGCCGTTGAGCTTGTTGAGGAGCATCGCGCCTCCCATGCCGCCGAACGGGAGTTGGCCGCAGAGCATTTCATAAAGACACACGCCCAAGGCGTACACGTCCGCCTCGCGGCGCACGGTGCCCTGCTCCTGCTCCGGGGCCATGTAGGGCGGCGTGCCCGCGATGGTGTTGGTCATGGAGCGGCGCGTGAGGGCGTCCTTGGCCTGGCGCGCGATGCCGAAGTCCATGACCTTGACGCGGCCCTCCGGGGTCAGCATGATGTTGGAAGGCTTGAGGTCGCGATGGATGACGCCGCGTCCGTGCGCGTGGTCCACCGCGGACGCCGCCTCGCGCAGGACGCGCGCGGCGGAGGCGAAGTCCATCGCGCCGCCCTTGAGCGCGTCGCTCAAGGTGCGGCCGGCGACGTATTCGAAAACCAGATAGACGTCGGGGCCGTCCTCCACGATCGCGTAGATGTCGACGATGTTCGGATGGTGAAGCTGGGCGACCAGGCGGGCCTCGTTGACGAAGCGGGCGCGGTCGCGCGCGTCAAAGCGGATCTCGTCGCGCATGCGCTTGACGGCCACGCGGCGCTCCAGGGAGCGGTCGATGGCTTCATACACCACGCCCATGCCGCCCAAGCCGATTTCCTTGATCAGCTCATACTGGGTCCAGAACGCGCCGGAGCCGGGCTGCGGCGCCGCGGCAACAGCGGGCCCCCCCGCCGACACCGGCGAGCCTCCGCCGCTCACGCGCCGCATGGTCGCGCGCACCGCGTCGCGCCAGGTGGAGGACACGACGTGCAAGGTGCCCATGGCGATCAGCAGGCCGCCGATCGCCGTCAGCGCGAACAAGCGCAGGAAGCGCCCCCGCCGGGAAGAAGCGGGTGGCGACGCACCTGCCGCCGCGGACCCGTCTTCAAAGAGCATCTTTAAATCCGCGTCCTGCGGCAGCTGCAGCGCACGCTCCAGCTGCGACTGGAAGCGCGGGTCCGCCGCGGCCGCGCGGCGCAGCGCCGCGATCGCGCCCGTGCGGTCGCCCAGCCCCGCCAGCGCGAACGCTTCGTTGCGCCAAGCAAACGCATTGCCGTGATCGGCCGCCAGCGTGGCCTCGGCGTCGGCCAGCGCCTCGCGGTAGCGGCCCAGCTTCGAGAGCGCCTGGCTGCGCGTCTGCAAGGCCGCGGCACTTCCCGGCGCCAGCGCCAGCGCCGCGCTCGCGTCCTGCGCGGCTTCCGCGTTGCGCCCCATGCGCGACAGCGCGATGGCGCGGTAGTTGAGCGCCTG
>JAJXVH010000112.1 GCA_021782205.1 bacterium
CTCGATGCCGAGCGCCGTGCCGCGCATGCGCGCCGCGCCGTGGGCCGCGCGCGCGTGCTGGCCCCCGCGCTGGACGGCCGCGAGGGCGTCAGCGAGGACTTCCTGACCGTGCGCGTCGACGGCGGCCTGGGCCGCGGCCTGACGGCGGTGCGCGTGACGGGCCCCGGGGTCGGGGTCTTGTCCGGCGACAAGAGTCCGCGGCCGATTCCGATCGCTTCTCAATGAACGACGAAGGCCGCGCGGACGATTCCGACGAGTTCGTGCGGCGGTACGGCTCCGTCGTTTACAACCTCGCTTTACGCCTCACGGGCAACGCGGCCGATGCGGCGGACCTGGCTCAAGAGTCCTTGATCAAAGCGCTCAAGGGCCTGCCGGCGTTTCGCGGCGGCAATAAGAGCGTTTGGGTCTACCGGATCACGGTCAACGCCTGGAAAAATATGCTGAGAGCAAATTCCTATCGGCGCGCTCTGCGATTTTTTTCGACCGATGGAGAGGGGGTCTCGTCCGAGCCGACGGACGTGGCCGCGCGCGAGCCGGGGCCGGAGGAATCGGCGTCCGCCGCGGATGAGAAAGCTCTCATCGAGCGGGCCTTGGCCTTGTTGTCGCCGGGGGAGCGCGCCGCTCTGGTTCTGCGGGAGCTGGACGGCCGCTCCTACGAAGAGATCTCGGAAGTGTTGGACCTCCCGCTCGGCACGGTGAAGTCTCGATTGGCGCGGGCGCGCGCGACGTTGGCCGAAGTTCTGTCCGAGGTGAAAAATGACGCATCTTGACGACGAGGCTTTGTCGGCGCTGATCGACGGCCGGACGGACGCCGCGGCGGCGCGCGCGCATGTCGAGTCCTGCGCGACGTGCTCGGCGCGCTTGATGAAGCTGAGTGCCGCTTCGGCGGCTTTCCGACGCGTGGGCGAGGTTGCTCTGCCGTCGGGATTGGCCGCGCGCGTCAAGGTTGCGGCGGCGATGGGCAATACGAGGCGCCCGACCTCTTTGGCGTGGAAGCTGGCGATGTCTGTGGCGGTCTTTCTTCTGATGCTGGCTTCGGCCGCGGCGTTGAAGCGCTTCGTGCCCGGGCTTTTCGGCGAAGTCCAAGGGATGATCTCGGGCGCGGCGTCGTCGGTGGGCTCCGGCCCCAAGAAATAGCGGGAACTTTTCGGCCTCCGGCGTGTCTGTAAGGCGATGCTGGAAAGGGGGCACTATGAACAGCCGAAAAGCCGTCGCTGTAAGCCGTGGACAGAGCACCTTCGAGTATCTGCTGATGCTGACCGTCGTGGTCGGCGTCGTTTTGATTTCCGGAGCCGCGCTCAAAAAATTCATGCCGAATCTATTTAATAGCATCAGCGGTGGGATCATGACCGCGGCGGGGACCATGGCGAGCGGCCCGGGTCAATAAACGGAGTCGCCGCGTCTGGGCCGGAGGGCTCAGACGCGCGGGGGGGCGGGGGGCCCTTGTCCGCTCGGGGTCAAAAGGCTACAATGACCATCGAGAGTCGATGTCCGAGTGCCTGTTCTGCCGCATCGTCCGACGCGAGATACCCGCCCAGATCGTCCAAGAGGACGAACGGGCGCTGGTCTTCAAGGACTTGCATCCCCAGGCCCCGACGCACGTGCTGGTGATCCCCAAGAAGCACCTGGGGTCCCTTCTGGACGCGTCGGACGAGGACGCGGCTTTGCTGGGCCATTTGCAGAGCGCGGCGAGCCGTTTTGCCGCGCAGTCCGGTTTGTCGTCCTTTCGTTTGGTGTCGAACAACGGAAAGGGGGCGGGTCAGTCGGTCGACCATCTCCACTATCACTTGCTGGCGGGGCGGCCGATGGCGTGGCCGCCGGGTTGACGTTCAGTTCAGTTCCGACGACGGAAAGGTGGTGAATTCTTAAATGGTTTTCATTAAATTGCGAGAAGGCGAGGGGCTGGAAGAGGCCCTGCGCCGCTTCAAGCGGGAGTGCGAGCGCAACGGGGTGCTGAAGGAAGTCAAGCGCCGCGAGCGCTACGCGTCTCCGGCCGTCAAGCGCAAGCTCAAGGCCGCCGAGGCGCGCCGCAAGCAGCGTCGCGCCAAGCGTCGGCGCGTTCCGTAAAGATCACCGGGCCGGCGCCGCGACGCGCTGTTCGCGGCGCCGGCCTTCCATTTCTACCGAGAGGTTTATGCGGATGTTTTTTATGAAAGAAAATCAGGCGTCGCGGAGCGCCGCCTGATCGCGCCCGAAACGTTGGAACTGATCCGCTCCCGGCTCGACATCGCCGAGCTGGTGGGGGAGTGCGTCCAACTGACGCGCGCGGGCCGCAACATGAAGGGCCGCTGCCCGTTTCATCAGGAGCGCACCCCGTCGTTCATCGTCAGCCCGGAGCGGCAGACGTTCCACTGCTTCGGCTGCGGCGCGGGCGGCGACGCGTTCTCGTTCGTGATGAAGACCGAGGGCCTGACGTTCACGGAGGCCGCGGAGAAGCTGGCGGAACGCGTGGGCGTGAAAGTCGAATCGCAGAAGGAACTGGGTCCGCAGGACCGCGAGCGCCTGCGCATGAAGGAGGCCCTGGAGTTCGCGGCCGGCTATTACAAGGACTTGCTGTTGAAGGACCCGTCGGCCGACGCCGCGCGCAAATACGTCGCCTCGCGGCATCTGAATAAAACCGCCGTCGAGACGTTCCAGCTGGGCTACGCGCCGCGTCAGGGCCACCTCGTCGAAGCGGCCAAGAAGAAGGGCTTTGAAGAGGAGCTTCTGCTGAAGGCGGGCCTGGCGGCCAAGCGCCCCGACGGCTCGCTGCGCGATTATTTCTTCGACCGACTGATGTTTCCCATCCGCGACGCCAAGGGCGCGACGATCGGCTTCGGCGGGCGCACCTTGGGCGACGGCGAGCCCAAATATTTGAACAGCCCCGAGTCGCCGGTGTTCTCCAAGGGTCGCGTGCTCTACGGCCTGTTCGAGGGCGAGGGCGCCGTGCGCAAGTCCCGCCGCGCGCATTTGATGGAAGGCTACATGGACGTGATCGCCTCCCACCAGCACGGCCTGAAGACCGCGTGCGCGGCGCTGGGCACCGCGCTGACCCCGGAGCACGCCGTCCTGCTCAAGCGCCACGCCGACGCCGCCGTGATCGTCTTCGACGCGGACGCGGCCGGGCAGAGTGCCGCGGTGCGCGGGGCCGAGGTGGCGCTGGCGGCGGGCTTGGGCGTGCGCGTGGCGAGCGTGCCCGAGGGCAAGGACCCCGACGAGTTCCTGCACGCCAAGGGCCTGGCCGCCTTCGAGGCGGCGCTGGGCTTGGCCGTGGACTTGGTCGAGTTTCAGACCGAACTGCTTATCCGCCGGACGGGCGAGTTGACCCCCGAGGATAAGTCGCGCATCGCCAAGGACGTGCTCGGCACGATCTCGCGCTGTCCCGACGAGGTGCTCAAGGACGAGTGGGTGCGGCGCCTGGCCGCGCGCCTGGGCGTCAACGAGGACTCCCTGCGCCGCGCCGGCGGCAAGTTGATCCCGCAGTCGCGCCGCTCCGCCGCCGCGCCGTCCGCGCCCGCCGTGCCCGCGCCGCGCGCCGCGGCCGCGGCGTCGTATGAATTGCCCAGCATCGAGAGAAGCCTATTGGAAGTGCTGGCGCAGGCGCCCAGCGTTCTCGATGAGATCAGCGACGAGGACTTCGGCTCCGCGGCCGCTTTGGAGCTGTCGCGCGCCATGCGCAAGGCCATCCCCTACGACAAGGGCTGGGGCGCGCGCTTCTTGAGCCTGCTGGAGGACCACCCGCTCAAGCCCCTGGCCAACGCTTTGATCCACAAGGACTTGCCCGAGGACGACTACGTCCGGATCGCGCGGGAGAAGTTGAGGTCTCGGCGCGTCGACCTTCAGCGCCGCAAGCTGAGCGCCGCGTCCGGGGACGCGCGGGAGATGGCGAAGATCGTGGCCGGAATGAATTTGTCGTCCAAGCCGAAAGCCTGACGCAGGAAGAAACAGGAGAACCATGGCCATTCAGACGAGCCAGGCGATGAAGAACCTCATCGACCTGGGCAAAGAGCACGGCTATTTGACGCTCGAAGAGATCAGCCGGACGGTGTCCGTCTCGAACATGAAGACGGAGGAAGTCGACGAGCTGATGACGGCTCTCGAGGACCTAGGCGTGGAGGTGGTCGACCGCAAGAAGCCCAACTCCAGCCCCATCGTCGAGCGCGAGCGCTTCTCCGAGGACTGGGGCGGCTCCTCCGACATCTCCAACTCGATCCGGATGTACCTGTCCGAAATGGGCCGCGTGCCTCTGCTCAACCGCGAGGAGGAGGTCACGCTGGCGCGCAACGTGCGCGAGCGCGAGAAGGAATTGCGCATGCTGGTGCTGGAGTCTCCGGTCACCATGCGCGAGATCCGTTCTTGGGAAACGCTCATCGAAGCCCAGGAGATGACGCCCAAGGAGCTGATGCCGCGCGGACGCAAGACCACCGCGGAGCTCTCCGGCATGCGCCGCAAGATGAAGTCGGTCGCGCAGTTCATCACGAAGGCCGAGAAGGACATGCAGGCCGTGCGCGTGAAGTTGGAGAACCCGAAGCTCAAGCCCCAGCGCCGGATCAAGCTGCAGAAGAAGATCGAGGGCATTAATAAGCTGGTCATCGCGCGCATCGTCAGCCTGAACCTCAACCAGGACAAGATCAAGCGCCTGACCAACAAGATCAAGAACCTGGCGGGCAAGATCGAGGAGTGCAAGGACGAGATGGAGCGCTACCAGAAGCGCTATGGCTGCTCGCACGAGGAGATCAAGACGTATTTCGCGCAGGTCAAGAAAGGGAAAATGCGCGAGGCCGCCTTCAAGGCGAAGACCGGCTACGCGACCACCGCCGTCGAAGCGGCCGTCGAGAACATGGACGCCGTCGTCGACCGCCTGCAGCGCATCCAGAACACGCTGCCGATCCCGATCGAGCGCTTCATGGAGCTCAACGACAAGATCGTGAACTTGGAAGACACGATCCTGGAAGACAAGCTCAAGCTCATCAAGGCCAACCTGCGCCTGGTGGTCTCCATCGCCAAGAAGCACGTCAACAGCAACCTGGAGCTCTCCGACCTCATTCAAGAGGGCGGCCTGGGCCTGATGAAGGCCGTCGAGAAGTTCGAGTACAAGCGCGGCTTCAAGTTCTCCACCTACGCGACCTGGTGGATCCGCCAGTCGATCAACCGCGCCATCGCCGACCAAGCGCGCACCATCCGCATCCCGGTGCACATGAAGGAGCTCATTTCCAAGCTCACCAAGGTCACCCGGCGCTACCGCCAGGAGTTCGGCCGCGAGCCCAGCCTGGAAGAGTACACCCGCTCCCTGCACATCAGCATGGACAAGGTGAAGAACGTCCTGAAGATCATGCAGGAGCCGGTGTCCTTGGCCACGCCCATCGGCGAAGATGAGGATTCTTATCTGGAAGACTTCATCGAGGACAAGACCACCTCGGCGCCGTCCAACTCCGCGGGTACGTTCCTGCGCCGCGCCGAGATCGAGAAGGTGCTCTCGACCTTGACCGACCGCGAGGCGAAGATCATCAAGCTTCGCTTCGGCATCGACTCCGGCTACCCGCGCACGCTGGAGGAGGTGGGCCGCATCTTCCGCGTCACGCGCGAGCGCGTGCGCCAGATCGAGGCCAAGGCGGTGCGCAAGCTCCGCCACCCGTCGCGCAGCAAGTCCCTGCGCGACTACATGGATTAATCGTGCGACGCGTCCTGGAGTCGTTCCTGATCGTCGCGGCCCTGGCCTTGGGGCTTTTTTTGCTGCGCGCGTGGCGCGAGCGAAGCGCGGCGAGCGCCGTCCCGGCGCCCATGGCTTCCGACGTGCCCGTTCCTGGGACGCCGCCGCCCGTGCCGGCGGTTCAAGGCTTGGCCCCGATCAAGCTGCGGCTGCCGCCGCGCTCCCGGCGCGAATCCGCGCCGCCGCCGCCTCCGGCGCCCGCGGCGAACTGACGTTCAGCGGCGGCGCTTGAGCACGTCGCGCAGCATCTCGCCGGCCAGGTCCTTGGCGCCCAGGCCGAAGGCGAGGGCCAGCGCCAGGCCCAAAGACCCCAGCAGGATCTGCGCGGTGGAGGTCACCAGCGCGGGCCGCGCGCCGATCTCCTCCAAGGCCGCCAGCGCCGAGTAGCCGACGACGACCGCGTACGCCGCGGCGGCCACCGCGCGTCCGCCGCGGATGGTATTGGCCTCCGAGGCGTTGATGAGCACCTGGGAGAGTAGGCGCGCGAACAGCAGTCCGCCGAACACGATCAGCACGGCGGAGACGAGCGCGGGCAGGAAGGCCGCGAAGCGCTCCAGCAGGTCCGACACCGCCGTCATGTTGAGCGCGTCGGCGGCCGACACCACGAACACGACGATCAGAAACCAGTAGACGACGAAGGCCGCGACCGCGGTGGGCGAGCGGCCTAGGCCCAGGCGCGCCAGCAGTTCGTTGAGGCCGGCGCGGCTGGTGTGATCGTCGAGGCGTATCTTCGTCAGCACGGTCTCGACGGCCACGCGAAAGAAGCGCGCCAGCAGCATGCCGGCCAGGAGCAGAAGAAAAGCCGCGGCCAGCGCGGGCAGGGCGCTGGAGATGCGCTGACCGGCGGTCAGCAGCGGTTCGGCGAACAGGCGGGCCCAGTCGTTGGACAAGGCCCGAATTCTAGCATGTCCGTGGACGGTCCGGCCGCGGCGGCGCCGCGCGCGCGGGCCATCGGGGCATTCAGCGCGGCGGCATGTAGCGGTATAAAACCAGCCAGTGCGTGGCGGCGGCGGCGAGGATGAAGATGTGCCAGACGTCGTGGTGGCCGAAGCCCGGAGGCTCGACGTCGCCCTCGTAGCGGTTGAAGAACATCGTTCCGGCGGTGTAGATCAGCCCGCCCAGGGCGGTGAGCAGGCAGCCCGCCGGACCCAGCGCGCGCCACAGGTCCGCGGCGATCAGCAGTCCCAACCAGCCCATCGCCATAAACACGGAGACGAAGACCCATTTCGACATGTCGGTACGCGTGACGCGCAGCGCCAGCGCGCCCAGCGCCAGGACCCAGACCAGGGCCAGGATCGCGTGCGCGCGCGGGGTCGTCAGCGCGAGGGTGCAATAGGGGGTGAAGTTGCCGGCGATCATCAGGCCGATGGCGCCGTAGTCCAGGCATTTGGAGAAGGTGCGCTCGCGGCCGGCCTGCGCGTGGAACAGCGCCGAGGCCAGGAACATGGACAGCAGTCCGGTGCCGTAGGCGGCGAAGCTCAGCGTGCGCGTCGCGCTGCGCGCGGCTAACGCGGGTCCAAGCAACAGGGCCAGGGCCGGCACGGCCAGCGCGGCGCCGAGCAAGGACAGGCGCATGCTCCATATCTCGGGGGTTTGCGCCGAGGCCGCGGCGCCGGCGGCCCGCGGCGCCGCCGGGCTGAAGATCGGCTCGTGAACGAAGGTCTTTTCCGCAGTAATCACGTGGAGACTCTAGCAGAGCGGAGGCGCGCCG
>JAJXVH010000113.1 GCA_021782205.1 bacterium
CGAGAAGCGCCGCTGGACCTGCGCGCGCACGCGCGGATGGTCGCGCGCCAGGTCGCGCGCGCGCCGCAGGAGCCCGTCGAAGGACACCCAGCCGCGCCGCGCGTATTCGCGCCGGAAGCGCGCGGCCGCCGGCGCCAGCAGGCGCGCCGCGCGCCGCGTCGCCGCCTCCGCGCGCGGCGAGCAGCGCGCGGCCACCGTCCGGGCGCGCGCGTACAGCGCCTACGCCGATGCGTCTTCTTCCCACGCCGCGGGCCATTTCGCGTCCTTGGCGACGGGCAGCGGCGCGGCGTCCGGATCGGGTTCGAGCGCATGCGCCGCGTCCGCCGCCGCCTCCAAGCGCGCCGCCGACGCCGCCAACGCGTCCAGGATGCCGCCGCGCGGCTTGGGCCGGCCGGCCGGCACGCCGCGGACGGCGTCCGCCAGCGCGCGCAGGCCGCGCGCGGCGTCCGCGTCCGGCTCGGTCAGACCCTCCAGCTCCGGCTTCTCGGAGCACAGTTCGCGCGCCAACGCCTCGGCGTCGTCCAGCTCCGCCGCGGCGAGCAGGGCCAGCCACTCGGCGCGGCGCGGCGGCGCCTCGCCCAGTTCCACGTCCAGCCAGCGCGCCCACTCGGACACGAACATCTCCTCGAACGCCTCGCCGTCGTCCACGCGGAAGCCCGGGTCCACCCCCGCCTCGACCGGGTACAGCCTCAGCAGTTGGGCGCAGAAAGAATGGATGGTGCCGATCGGAGCCTTGTCCAGGTCCGCCTGCGCCGCGCGCGCGCGCGCCAGAAGCTCCGCGTCTTCCTTGCCGAAGCGCCCGCGCAACTCCGAAAGCGTGCGCTCCGCGCGCTCCTGCGCCGCGGCCGGAAGCTCCGCGCCCGACAGCCCCGCGGCCAACTCCACCAGACGCTCGGACAGCCGCAGTTTGATCTCGCCGGCCGCCTTCTCCGTGAAGGTCAGCGCGACCACGCGCTCCACGCAGACGGGCTGCGGTCGGTCCCAACCCAGCACCAGGAACAAAATGCGGTCGGTCAGCAACGTCGTCTTGCCGGTGCCCGCACCCGCCTCGACGACCGCGTTGACGTCCAGGCGCAGGCGCGCCGCGTCCCTGTCGGCCTGGTCGGGAGCGTCGGGCATGCGCCATTATAGATTTTAGGCGCGCGCGTGGACGTCGCGCGCGGCGGACTGCTACGATCCTTGTCATGGACCGCGACGACTGGTCGGTGTATATCGCGCGCTGCGCCGACGGCAGCCTCTACACCGGCGTGGCCAAGGACGTGCGCGCGCGGCTGGCCGCGCACAACGCCGGGCGCGGCGCCGCCTACACGCGCCCGCGGCGACCGGTGCGCCTGGTGCACCGCGAGGACGGCTTTACCCGCGGCGGCGCGCTGTCGCGCGAGGCCGGAATCAAGGCGCTGAGCCGCGCGAACAAACGGGCGCTCATCGCGGACGCGCGGAGGGCCGATGGCGCGACGACGCGGAAGCCGAAGGCGCGCCGCTAGGTCCGCGGCCCCGTACGGGGCGGCGCTTTTGCTGGCCGCCGCGGCCGGCGCGGGGCTGCTCGCGCTCAGCGCGGAGCGCACGCTGTCGCGGCTGGCGCTGGGCGGACTGGGCGAGAGCTTCTCGACGCGCGTCTGGAGCGCCCCGTTCGTCCTGCGCGCCGGCGCGTACGCCGCGCCCGAGCGCCTGCTGGAGCGTCTCGACCGGCTGGGCTATCGCCGCGTCGAGCACGCGCCGGAAATCGGGGAGTATCGCTGGACTCCGCCGGAACTGGACGCCGGCTTGCGCGGCTTCAGCGCCCCCGCCGCGTCCCAACGCGCGGGAATGTACGCGCTGAGGCAGGACCGCAAAGGCCGCTGGGAACTGCGCGACGACGCGGGGCAGGCCGCGGCCGAGATCCGGCTGGAGCCCGAGCTGGCCGCCGAACTGTCCGGCGCGCGCAAACTGCGCCGCGATCCGCTGGAGTGGGCCCAGGTGCCGCGCGGCCTCTCCGACGCGGTGGTCGCCGCCGAGGACAAACGCTTTTGGACGCATTGGGGGCTGGACCCGCGCGCGCTTCTGCGCGCGGCCTGGGCCGACGCGCGCGGCCGCGACCTGCAGGGGGCGAGCACGATCACCCAGCAGCTCGCCAAGAACTTGTTTCTCTCGCCGCGGCGCACGCTGCCGCGCAAAATCGAGGAGGCGGTGCTGGCCCTTTATCTGGAGCGCCGCCTGGGAAAGAAGCGCATCCTGACGCTCTATCTCAATCACATTTATCTGGGCCAGGACGGGGCCGCCAGCGTGATGGGCATGCGCGCCGCGGCGCGATTTTATTTCGGCAAGGACCCGGGCGAGTTGACGCTCGGCGAGTCGGCCGCGCTGGCGGGCATGATCCGCGGACCCGGGCTTTACGATCCGCGCCGCGATCCCGACGCCTGCCGCGAGCGCCGCGACCAGGTCCTGCGGCTGATGCGCGACGACGGCCTGATCTCCGCCGCGGCGCTGAGCGCGGCGCTGGCCGAGCCGCTGCGGCCCGTGGCCGCCGTCGACGAGGCCGACGCGCGCGACGACGCGTATTTCGTGGCCGAGGTGGTGCGCGAGCTGGTGCCGCGCTACGGCGGCGGCGCGCTCTACCGCGACGGCCTGTCCATCTACACGACCATGGACCCCGTCCTGCAGTCCGTCGCCCAACGCGCGTTGCGCGCCTCGCGCCATCAGGCCGCACTCGTGGCGCTGGACCCGCGCATCGGCGACGTGCTGGCGCTGGCCGGCGGCCGCAGTTTTTCCGAGAGCCAGTTCAACCGCGCCACGCAGGCCCTGCGCCAGCCCGGCTCCTCGTTCAAGCCGTTTCTCTACGCGGCCGCGTTGCAAATGGGCCTGACGCCAGCGACCGTCCTGAGCGACCGCCGCCGCCGCTTTCCGGGCGGCTGGTCGCCGTCGAACTACGACGGCGTCTACTACGGCACCGCGACGGTGCGCCAGGCGCTGGCGCATTCGCTCAACGCCGCCACGCTGGATCTGGCCGGGCGCGTCGGCGTGGACCGGATCATCGCGTCGGCGCGCGCGTGCGGCATCACCAGCCCTCTGCACGACAGCCTGGGCTTGGCGCTCGGCGACTCGGAAGTGGGACTGCTGGAGCTCGCCGCCGCCTACGAGCCGTTCGCGGCCGAGGGCCGCCGCGCGAACCCGCGTCTGATCACGGCCGTCGCCGCGGCCGACGGGACCGTGCTGGAGGCGCCGCCGCCGCGATCCGTCGTCGTGCTGGACCCGGCGATCGCCTACCTGATGACCTCCCTGCTGGAAAGCGTGACGCGCACGGGCACCGCGCGCGCTCTCCCCAAGCTCGGGTTTTCCGCGCCCGCCGCGGGCAAGACCGGGACCACGAACGCGGGCCGCGACGCGTGGTTTGTCGGCTACACGTCCTCCCTGCTGGCCGGCGTCTGGGTCGGCGACGACCGCGACCGCGCGCTGAAGTTGACCGGCGCCAAGGACGCCCTGCCGCTGTGGGCCGCGCTCATGACGCAGGCCGCCGCCGACCGCCCCGCCGAGGAGTTTTCGCGTCCCCCGGGCGTGGTCGAGGCGCGCCTCTGCGCCGAAACCGGAATGCTCGCCCGCTCCGGCTGTCCGAGGAAGCTCGACGAGGTCTTTCTGGCCGGCACCCAGCCGGTGGAAAGGTGTTCGCTGCATCGCGGCGGACTCATGGGCTGGCTCGACCGGCTGACGCGCCCGCGCGCCGGCCATTGACGGCGGGCCGCGGCGCCTGCTACAATAAACTATAGAAACTATTTTGGTTTTTTAAGTTTACAACGCCCGATGAACGCCACGCCCGAGAACGCTCCCTGGAAGCCCCGCCACTCGCCGTGGCTAGTGACGATCTCGGTCATGCTCGCGACGTCGATGGAGGTGCTCGACACCTCGATCGCCAACGTGGCCCTGCCGCACATCGCCGGCAACCTCTCGGCGTCCACCGACGAGGCGACCTGGGTGCTGACCAGCTACCTGGTCAGCAACGCGATCATCCTGTCGGCCTCCGCGTGGCTGTCGAGCTGGTTCGGGCGCAAGCGCTATCTCGCGTTCTCCGTCATGCTGTTCGTCGTCGCCTCCGCCCTGTGCGGCATGGCCCAGACCTTGCCCCAGCTCATCGCCGCACGCGTGCTTCAGGGCATCGGCGGCGGCGGCCTTCAGCCGCTGGCGCAGGCGATCATGCTGGAGTGCTTCGCGCCCGAGGAGCGCGGCGTGGCCATGGCCGCCTACGGCATGGGCATCGTCGTAATGCCGATCATCGGGCCGACGCTCGGCGGGTGGATCACCGACAACTTCTCCTGGCGCTGGATCTTCTACATCAACCTGCCCATCGGCATCGCGGGCCTGCTGATGCAGCAGGTCTTCGTCGAGGATCCGCCGTGGATCGCGAAGATGCGGGCGCTGACCGTCGACTACGTCGGCTTCGGCCTGATGGCCCTGGGCATCGGCCTGCTTCAGGTGATCCTGGACAAGGGCCAGGAGGCCGACTGGTTCGGCGCGACGTGGATCTGCTGGGCGACCGCGATCTCCGCGACGGCGCTCGTCGCCTTCGTTCTCTGGGAACTGAACCAAGACCACCCGATCCTCAACCTGCGCCTGCTGGCCAACCGCAACTTCGGCATGGCCACGTTCCTGATCGCGGTGCTGGGCGCGGTGCTCTACGGCTCGACGGCGATCCTGCCCATCTTCATGCAGACCCTGCTCGGCTACCCGGCCCTGCAAAGCGGCCTGGCCATGACGCCGCGCGGCGTCGGCTCCTTCCTGTCCATGATGGTCGTCGGCCGCGTGGTCAAGAAGGTGGACAACCGCGCGCTCATGATGGGCGGCTTCCTGGGCCTGGGCGGCTCGACCTGGCTGCTGACGCGCCTGAGCCTGAACATCACGCCGGCCAATATCTCCTGGCCGCTGATCGCCAGCGGCTTCTGCATGGGCTTCATCTTCGTGCCGCTGACCACGCTCGCCGTGTCCACGCTGCGCCAGGACCAGATCCAGCAGGCGACGGGCCTCTACGCCCTGCTGCGCAACCTGGGCGCGAGCCTGGGCATTTCGCTGATCATCGCGATGCAGACCCGCGCCGCCCAGACCCACCAGGCCATGCTGGTCTCGCACGTGACGCCCTACGACCTGGCCTACCGCATGAACGCCGCGAGCCTGGGCGCGGCCCTGCGCGGCTGGACGCCCCTGGCCGCGTCGGCGGGAACCATGGGGCTGCTCTACCGCCAGGTGCTGGGCCAGGCGGAACTGCTGTCCTACCTGGACTCCTTTCGCTGGATGGCGGTCATCTGCGTGGTCTGCTGTCCGCTGGCCTGGGTATTCGCGCGCGGGCGCGCTCCATCGGGGCACGTCGCGCTTGAATAGACGGCCGGACGCTTAGGATTTCGCGGGAGCGGTCGCTGGAACGGCGACGGGCGCTCCGGGCGGCAACGCGAAGGCGCGCGCGGTCACGATCGTGCACGTCGAGCGGTAGAAGCCCAGGATGCTGAAGATCTCCAGATCCACGCGCACGTCGTAGATTCCGGCGACGTCGGGGTGCGCCTTGACGATTTTCAGCAGCGACTTCACGTAGCCGCCGTCTCCGTAAACGCCGCTGATGTCGGTGGCGTTGATCGACACCGCGGTCGGAATCGACAGGCCGCGCTGGCAGTTGACCCCGCGCACCTCCGGAAGCAGGCGCGCGTTCTTCGGCACGTCGCGCGGCGTCATCGACAGAAACGACATCGGGCCCGTGGAGTTGTAGTACAGCACGAACCCGCTCGTCGTCTGCATCTGCGGCATGGCGAAGTCGTCGGTTCCCTCGCCCATCGCCGCGCACGGCGCGGACGCCGCGGCCAGGAACGCCGCGGCGAGCAGGGCTCTCACGGCTTGGCCGCCTTGCCGGTGAGGATGGTGCAGTCCTTGGTGTAGAGTCCCAGCAGGTAGGCCTGCAGCTTCAAATCGGAGCGCACGTCGTACATGATCGCGTCGCGTCCGCCCAGCGCGGACTTCAGCGCCGCGTCGTAGGAACTGTCGCCCCAGGCGAACAACCACATCACGCTACGCGAGCACGCCTCGCCGCGCACCGCCGGATCGTCGGAAGCCGAGTGCACGTCCGAGGGTGCTGCGGTGCGCCAGCCGCGCGGCACTTTGACGTCCGTATAAAGAATGCCGCACGCCGACGTCGCGGCGGCCAAAACGGGGAGAAGCAGGACGCGGAGGGTTCTCATAACACAGGATACCCCCCCGTGGGGGCGGAGTCAAGGCGTCGAGGTGAAATGATAGGATCGCCGCCATGGCCTCCGCGCCCCACTCCGAGCGGCATTTCTCCGGCACCGAGACCGTGCGCGACGTCGTCATCGGCATGTCCGACGGTTTGACGGTGCCCTTCGCGCTGGCCGCGGGGCTGGCCGGCGCGGCCGCGTCCTCGCGCCTGGTGGTCACCGCGGGCCTGGCCGAGATCGCCGCGGGCGCCATCGCCATGGGCTTGGGCGGCTACCTGGCCGCGCGCGGCGACGCCGAGCACTACGCAGCGGAGAAAAAACGCGAGGAGGAGGAGATCGTCGAGAAGCCTCACGCCGAGCGCGCGGAGGTCGCCGCCGTCTTCCGCCACTACGGCCTGGGCGACGCGCAGATCGAGCCGATCCTGGCCTCCTTCGAAAAAAACGAGGCCGCGTGGGTCGATTTCATGATGCGCTTCGAGCTGGGTCTGGAGCGCCCCGACCCGGGCCGCAGCCGCCGCGCGGCGCTGACCGTCGGCGGCGCGTACGCGGCCGGCGGGCTGGTGCCGCTGGCGCCGTATTTTTTCATCCCCGACGCGCGCGCCGCGCTGAGCTGGTCGGCCGCGTGCGCTTTCTGCGCGCTGTTCGCGTTCGGCTGGGCCAAAGGGCGGGCGACCACGGGCAGCCCCTGGCGCTCCGCCGCGCACATGGCCTTGGTCGGCGCCCTGGCCGCCGCGGCCGCCTTCGGCCTGGCGCGTCTGGTCTCCTGACCCGCCGCGACCGGAAGGCCCAGGCGGCCTAGGTCCGACGCGTCCGCGCCGCGCTAGGGCTTCTGCCGGGCCTTACGGGACCGGACGGCCCCGCGCGATGCGGGGCAATGTCTCTATACTAGGTTCGTGAAAAAGATCACGACCGCCCGCCGCACGCAGACGAACATCCTTCTCTCGCGCCTGACGCTGGCCGCCTTCCTGGCCGCGCTTCCGGGGCCCGGCGCCTGGGCGCAGATGGCCGAACGCGCGGCCGACGCGCCGTCGCCGCTTGCCGCGGCCGCGCCGGCTTTGACTTTCGCGCCGGAGGCGCCGGCCGCCCCGGTTCTGGCCCCAGCCCTCTCCGCGTCCGCTTTGTCCGCGACGGCCGCGGCCGCGG
>JAJXVH010000114.1 GCA_021782205.1 bacterium
CGACCTGCAACCGGTGCACGGCGCGCGCCGCCGCGTCCGCGCGCGCGCCGAAACGCGCGCGCAGCTCCGCCTCCAGCGCCGGCTCCAACGGCACCAGCGCTCCGCGCGTGAGCAGCCGCCACGCCAGCCGGCGCGCGAAGCTGCCTTCCGCGCGCGGCGGCTCGGCCAACGTCAACGTCCACCGCGCCCAGTCCGCCGCACGCTCCGGCCGGTCCGCGCGCGCCGCGCGCCGCACCAGCGCCGCCGGCGCCCCCGCCGACTCCACGGACATGTCCATGGAGAGCATACGCGCCGGGGTGCCAAAAAGTTCCGTGACCGTCAGCGCGCGCGGCGGCTGTACAGCCGCACGGGAAGCCCGCCGTTGAGCGTGGAGAGCTCCGTGTCGAAGTCCAGGCCCGCGGCGCGCGCCAGCTCCGGTCGCCCGGTCAGCAAAGCCGTCGACCAGTCCGGGCCCAGCGCGCGCGCCACCTGCCCCAGCCGCGCGTAGAGGCCGCGCAGGTCGCGGCCCTCGCTGACGCGCACTCCGTAGGGCGGGTTGGTCACCAGCCAGCCCGGACCCGGAGTCGGCGCGACGTCGGACAGCGCGCGCACGGAGAACTCAATGCGGTCCGCGACGCCGGCGCGCTCGGCGTTGGCGCGCGCGGCCGCGACGGCGCCCGCGTCGCGATCGCTAGCGATAATGCGCGCAAACGGTTCCGAGTCGACGGCGCTCGCCGCGGATTTCACGCGCTCCCACGCGCCCGCGTCGAAGCCGGGCCACTCCATGAACGCGAAGCGCCGCGCGCCGCCCGGCGGACGGCGCAGGGCCCGCAGCGCGGCCTCGATCGCGATCGTGCCGGAGCCGCAGAATGGGTCCAGCAAGGTCCCGCGCCCGTCCCAGCCCGACGCGATCAGCAGCGCCGCGGCCAAGGTCTCCTTGAGCGGCGCCTTCGCCGTCTCCAGGCGGTAGCCGCGACGGTGCAGCGGCGCGCCGGAGGCGTCGGCGTCGACCGTGACCGCGGCGCCGCTCACGCGCACGATGACGGCCTGCGCCGCGTCGTCCTTGGCTAGAGCGACCTCCCTTTTTAAGCGCTCGCCGGCGCCCGCGGCCAGGCGCTGGGCGAGAGCGCGCTCGTGGTCCAGCCCAGGGCCCCGGCCGTGCACGCGCACGTTCAGCGCGCGCCCCGGCGCCAGGACGCGCTCCCAGGGCAGGCGGCTGGAGGCGCGGCGCAGTTCCGGCAGGCCGGCCGCGGAGAACGTTCCCAGCCGCGCCAGCACGCGGTCGGCGCTTGCAAGCAGCAGGTTGGCGCGCGCCAGCGCGTCCTTGGACGCGTCGAGCGCGACGTGGCCGGGCGCGCCGTCGGGACCGGAGAACAGCCGCGGCCGGCGCAGCCCCAGCTCCACGGCCTCCAGCGCCAGCAGGGCTTCCAGGCCGGGCGCGCCGACGGCGAAGAGAGGGTCCATGGCGGTCGATCATATCAAGTCTCGCGCGCCGCGCCCGAAAGTCGGATAATAGGCGCATGGACACGCGCGCCGAGCCGCTGAAGATCGTGGGCATCCTGCGCTCCTGCTTCCGAGAAAAATTCGGCACGCCGCGCCAGCCGCGCCTGGTGCCCGGAGCCACCGCGGAGCTGACCATCGCCAAGGAGTTCCTGCCCGAGCACTCGCTGGCGGGTCTGTCCGGCTTCAGCCACGTCTGGCTGATCTCTTATTTTCATCTGAACACGAACAAGAAATTCCGGCCCAAGGTGCACCCGCCGCGCCTGCGCGGCGAGACCATCGGCCTGTTCGCCTCGCGCTCGCCGCACCGGCCCACGCCCCTCGGTCTGTCGTTGGCGCGGCTGGTGAGCGTCGACGGCGCGACGCTGCGGCTGTCGGGCATCGACCTGGTCGACGGCACGCCGATTCTGGATATTAAGCCCTACATCCCGGACTGGGACAGCGTGCCGGACGCGGCCTCGGGCTGGACGGCGGCTCCTTTTCCGACGCTGAAGGTCGCCTTCGCGCCGCGCGCGCGGCGCGACATGGCGGCGGCGGAAAAGAGGCTCAAGCGCAACGGGATGGAAGCCTTGCTGACCGACATCCTGCGCTGCGACCTGCGCAACCCGCGCGACAAGTCGCAGGGCGCCGACGGGCTGGAACTGGGCTTCTTCCTGCATGATTTTGAAGCGCGCTTCGTCGTGCGCCGCGGCACGGCCACGGTGACGCGCCTGCTGACCGGCACGACGATGCATAAGAAGGATCGCCGTGAGCCGCCGACGCGCATCGAACTGGCGCGCTGAGCGCCGCCGCGATCATGCTATGATCGCGTCATGAAATCCCTTTTGGCCCTGATCGCCGTCGTCCCGTTGCTGACCACCGCCGCGTCCGCCCAAGCCTGGCGCTCTTATTTCAAGGCGTCGTCGCCGTCCAAAGCCGCGGCCGCGGCGTGCCCGGCCGTCGCCCCGCAGGTCATCGGCGGTACCCAAGGCTACGCCGACACGGTCCAAGGCGCGGAATGCTTCGTCTCGATCGATCCCGAGAACACGATGAGCATGGTCTACCGCGACTACGCCTTCTTCAGCGACGGGATGATGATGGTCTTCAACTCCTACGGCCCGCAGGAGGGTCCGACGATGACCTCCGCGCGCGAATACTACTTTTTCCCGCGCTCCGGATTGCCGTTACTCAAGATGGACGCGAAGGCGGGAACCGTCGCGGTGATCATGGCCGACGGCGGCCGCGCGACGTTCACCGCGCCGACCGCGCAGATCGCGGCCCTGGACCGCGGCGACGTGACCGTCTCCCCCAGCCTGGCGCGCTCCGCGCGCGGCGGCGTGGAGATCACGCACTACCGCGGCCTGCTGCTCGACGCGGGCTTCCGCTTGGGCGAACTGCCCTCCGGCCTGCCGAACGGGCAGTCGACCTTCTACACCGCCGCGGGCCAGACCTGCACCGTGACCAACAGCGAGATCTTCGCCTACTCGGGCTACGACAACTCCTTCAAGTTCAACGACGCCGCCCTGTCGGCTTTCCTCAAGAAGCGCTGCCCCGCCTTGCCCGTTGGGTTCTGACGCCGCCGGCTGGCGGACCAACGTCCGCCGCGTCTACGCCTGGAAGGTCCTGACCAGCCTTCATTTCTTCGCGGGCGTGCTGATCCCGTTCTTCACGCAATGGGGCGGCATCACGCTTCAGCAGGTGCTGTGGATACAAACGTGGTTCATGCTCTGGATCGTCGCGCTGGAAATCCCCACCGGCGCGTTCGCCGACCGCTTCGGCCGCCGCGCGTCCCTGCTGTGCGCGACGCTCAGCCTGATCGCCGCGGTGTCCTACTACGTGACGCACCGCGGCTTGGCGCACTTCCTCGTCGCGGAGTTCCTGTGGGCCTGCGCGTCCGCCTTCGCCTCCGGCGCCGACGAGGCGCTGGCCTACGACAGCCTGAAGGCCGCGGACGCGGAGGGCGCGTCGAAGAAAGCGCTGGCACGGCTGGGCACCGCGGAAATATTCGCGATCGCGATCGCCGCACCCATCGGCAGCGTCGTCGCTTCGCGCTGGGGCCTGCGCGCGCCGCTGGCGCTGGGCCTGATCCCGTTCTGCCTGGCCATTCCGGTCGCGCTCTCGCTGCGCGAGCCGCCGCGCGGCCGCAGAGAGGATCGCCGGGGCTACTGGGCCACGCTCACCGGCGGCGCGCGCTACTTCGCCGGCCACGCGGTTTTGCGCGCGCTGGCCTTCGACAGCGTGACGGTCTGGGCGCTGAGCTTCATGACCATCTGGCTCTACCAGCCGCGCCTTCAACAACTGGGCGTACCGCTGGTCTTTTTCGGATTCGTCACCGCCGGCGCCACATTATTTCAAACCGCGGTCCTGCTCAACGTTTCCGCCTTCGAGCGCTTCTTCGGCGGCCCGCGCCGCTACCTGCTCTGGAGCGCGCTGATCCCCGGCGTCGGCTACCTGGCTCTCGCCGCCGCGCGTTCGCCTTGGCTGGCCGCCCCGCTGGTCGTCCTCATCACCGGCTTCGGCCTGTCGCGCTCCGTCCTGATCAACAACTACATGCACAAGCACGTCGACAGCGCGCGACGCGCCACCGTCCTTTCCGCCGCCGGCATGTCGCGCCAATTGTTCACCGCCTGCGTCTATCCCGTCGTGGGCTGGGCCGCGGAAAAGTCCCTCACCGCGACGTTCGCCGGGCTGGGCGCGGCCGTCCTGGCCTGCGCCGCCGCGTCCTCGGTTCAGGAAGCGCACCTGCGCGATTGAGGCGCGGGGCCCATCAGGGCCAGAGCGCGAAACCGGCGCGCGTGAAGTGCGCGTCGAACGCGAAGGCGCGCTTGACGCGCCGCTCGCGCATGAGCGCGAAGGAGACGCAGTCGGTGAAGCTGACGCGTTGATCGGCGAACTTCTCAAAGAGATCCAGCGCTTCGCCCTCGATCTTCTCCGAAGGCCTTAGGACTTCCAGCGCCTTCGAGTTTCGGATCGCTCGGCCGCGATCGGCGGCGAAGGCGTAATTCGCGCGGCGCGCCAGCAACGTCAGCGTCTCGTCGAGCACGAAGCTGCTGGTGCAGCAACGCTCGCTGTCCTGGGCGATCCGTGTCCAGCCGGCGACGGCACGCGCGTGGAATTGGTCAGCGGTCAGGTAGCGACCTAAAAATGCGCCCGTGTCGATGAAGATCACGCGTCCGCGCCGTAGAGATAGCGGTCGTGCTCGGCCGCCAGATCGCGCGGCGTCTTGCCGCGATAGACCGCGCCGTCGGCCAATAGCGAATCCTCCAGATCGGGCGATCCTGTCAGCAACGCGGAAAGAGATTCGCGCACCAGCTCGCCGAAGGAGACGCCGCGCGACTTGGCGCGCTTAACGGCTTGGCGCTTAAGCTCGTACGGGAGCATGATCGTGGTTCGATGCTTCATACTAGCCATAATAATACAGCCATATAAAGACGTCAAGGGCCGAACTCAGGCCTACCCGCATGGCGCTGAATGCCGCTCTTTTCTCGGGGTCCGCGGCTGTTGTAGAGTGCACCCATGATATTCCCCTCACGCGCCGCCGCGGCGCTTGGCGCCGTCTGCGTCCTGGCCGCGTCGTCCGCGGCCGCCGGGCTCTCCTGCCCGCCGGGCGTCCTCGACGAGAAAGGACTGGGCCGGGTGCCGCTGTTTTCGTCTTTGCCGTTGTCGCGCACGCCGTTCGCCCGGAATTGGCGGCGGGCGCAAAAGGAGCTGGCTAAAAAATTTCCCTACCTGCTCTTCGAAAAGCCGGAAAACCTGCACATCACCCTGGCGTTCATGTCGGTGAGCGGCTGGGACCCGGCCAAGCTTGCGGACATGGAGCGGCTGGGGCTGGACGGCCCCGACCTTTCCAGCGGGCCGGTGACGCTGACGGGGACGCCGGACTTGTTCGGGCCGCAGAAGCAGGTGGCGGCGATGCGATTGGAGCCGGTGCCCCCGTCGTGGTCCAAGCGCCTGCGGGCCGACCGCCAGGCCATGACGGACGCGGGCCTGCGCCCGCGCGACCGCTACGACGACGTGTTCACGCCCCACGTCACGCTGGCCACGGCGCCGAAGCCGGACGAGCAGCGCGCGGAGCTGGCGCGTTTTGAAAAATGGCTGAGCGCCCACGCGCGCGCGCTGGGCGGCCTGAGGATCGTCCTGGACCGCAGCGTCAAGCCCGTCTACTTCGTGGTGATCGGCCGGGACGCGGACACGCGCTTCGAGCCTCTGCGCGCCTACTGCGCCCCCGCCGCTAGGCAGCCCGGGCGTTGAGCAGACGCACGCCCGCCAGCACGGCCGCCACGCCCACGATTTCGGCGGGCGACGGAACCGTCTTGAAGAAGACGTAGTCCCAGAACAGCGCGACGACGGGCACCACATAGGTGACCGCGCTGGCGCGCACCGCGCCCCACTGCCGGATCAGGTGAAAATAGATCAGGAACGCGGCGGCCGTGGAGCAGACGCCCAGATACAGGATCGCGGCGACCGCCGCCGGAGAGCCCGCGACGGCCGTCGCCGACGGCCACGTCTCCGTGAAGCGGGAGACGAGTGCGAGAAAGACGACGCTGGCGCAATTCTGGTGGAAGGCGTTGGCGCGGAAGTCCGCCGGATTCTTGCCGGACAGGATGGCGCGCGTCAGGCGCGTGCCGACGCCGTAGGAGAGCGCCATGACGAACACGGCCGCGGCGCCCAGCAGTTCCCGGCGCGTGCCGGAGAAGCTCAGCATCGGCGCGCAGATGACCGCGATGCCGATGAAGCCCAAGGCCAGCCCCGCCGTCTTGCGGCGCGTGAATGTCTCCGCGCCCGAAACGTATCCCAAGAGGAACGTCCACACCGGCACCGTGCCGTTGATGATGCCGGCCAGGCCGGGCGAGACGCGGCGCTCGCCCCAGAACAAAAACGCGAATGGAATTCCCTGCGCGAAAAGTCCCGCCAGCCACATCCGGCGCAGCGCCGGGCCGCGGACGCGGAGCTTTCGTCTTTCGCCCACGAACACAATGGAGAGCGCGGCCAGCGCGACGCCGACGCGCAGCATGGCGCAGAACGAGGGCGGAAACGCGTCGACGGCGAACTTGATGGCGACGAAGGATCCCCCCCAGAACGCGGCGAGCAGGCCGAAGAGAAACGCATCCATGGTCAAGCGCGCCCGCGCGCCGCGCCGTTTCCCGCGCGAGGGCGCGGCGGCATGGAACTTTTTTGACCCCGCGCGCGTATATAAAGGGCGACGCTTGGGCCCTTGGACCCTGGCAGCGCGAACTTCGCAGGAGGTATCATAAAACCATGTCCGACCCCGCTTGCGCTCCGGCCACGAAGGCCGACGTCCGTGCCGTGAAGTCAGAACTGAAGATCGAGCTCGGCGAGGTCAAAGCCGACATCGCTGGAGTGAAGACCGATCTCGCCGAGGTCAAAGCCGACCTCGCTGGAGTGAAGGCCGATCTGGTCGGCGTAAAGACCGACCTCGCCGGCGTGAAGACCGATCTCGCCGGCGTGAAGACCGACCTCGCCGGCGTGAAGACCGACCTCGCCGCGTCCACCAAGCGCCTGGCGCATGAGATCATCAAGACCAACGTTCGCATCGACCGCCTCGGCACGGAACTGCGCGGCGAGATGCGCGCGCTGAGAGCCGACGTCGTCACGACCAT
>JAJXVH010000020.1 GCA_021782205.1 bacterium
CGCGGCGCTGTCGCCGCGCCTGGCCGCCGCCGCGGACGCGGCCGCCGGTTCCGCGGCCGCCTACGACGCGGGCCGCGGCATCGAAGACGAACTGACCGGCGCGCGTTCGGTCGCAGCGGCGGCCGCGCCGGCGTTGAATGCCGGCATCGGTGCCGCGCCTCTGGCCGCGGCGGTCGGCGAGGTGGGCCACGGCGGCTTTGAGGGCGGCCGCGTGCCCGCCGCCGGCCCGACTGCGCAGCCCGGCGTCGATTCCGCCGCGTCCTACAAGATTCGACGCATGGCCCTGTCCGTGGCCGCGGCACTCACCGGCGGCGTGTATTCGCTTCCGGCCGCCGGGCCCGCGCTGACCGACGCGCTGATTACCCGCGCCGCCGACCGCCGCGCGGTGCTGTCCGACTACGACGACACCTTGGCTCCCTACAATCAGCGCCTGCCCCAGGACATGGTCCAGGCCGTGCAGGCCGTGCGCGCCGCGGGCAAGACCTTCGACGTGATCAGCGATCGCGGCGACGAGTCGCGACCCAACCAACTCAGCGTGTTCGACTCTCTGGACACCTTGCCCATCGCGACGCGGGCGGGCATGTATGTCGCGGCGAATTCCGGCGGTCGGGTCTACCTTTATGGTGAAGACGGCGTGCCGACGAAGGTCTATGAAGCGCCGGCGATGAGCGACGCGGTCAAGTCCGACGTGGCCGCCGCCGCGGAAACGACGAAGCAGCGGCTGAACGAGGTCGGCGCTTTGCAACACGACGGGGCGACCAGGGGTCCAGCCGAATCTTGGGGTCCTTACGGCTACGCGCTGATGCTCAAGCCGGGTTCGTCGGAAGCGTCCGTGCGCGGCGCCGCCGCGATCCTCCAGCAGGAGCTGGATCGGCGCGGCGTCGAAGTCGAGGTCATGCCCCGCTTCGCCAAGGACCCCGCAAATCCTCCTTATATAACGTTCTCGATGATCACGAAGGCCCAGGCCGCGGCTTATATCGCCAAGGCCCGCGGCGCGTCGGCCGAGGACGTGTTGATTCTGGGCGACAGTCAGTTCGCGCCCGCCTCGCCCAAGCGGCTGGCTTGGCTTGCGCGCCTGGCCGCGCGCGCGGGCGACGGCGTCGCGCACGCGTTCGGCAACCGCACCGACGCGAACATGGAGAAAGGCGTGCCTGGCGCGTTGACTTTGTCGGTGGGCGGCACCGGCGACCCGCGCGCCAAGAACCTTTACGTGCTGGCCGGCAAAGGCCCGGCCGTCACGCGCCGAATCCTGTTGAGCGTCGCATCCAAGCCCGCCGGCGCTCCGCGCGCCGCCAGCCGCGTCCGGGACGCGCTGGACGTCGCCGCGGTCGTCTCCTTGCTGGCGGCGGTCGGCTCGGCCTATTTCATGCTCATCCACGGAATTTCGGACTGGCTGCAAGCGTGGGAGAACATCCTGCATCAACTCATGGGCACGGATGCCGGCTTCTTCGGCGCCGCCGGCATGGTCGGCTTCGGCTCTGGTGCGAAAGCGAGCGTCTTGATTGAAGACCGCGAGCCGTCGCTTTCGGCCGCAATCTCGCGCCAGAGCCCGGTGGAGGGTTTTTCGACCTTCGTCTACGCGCGCGCGCTGGAATCGGCGCGGGGGCTGGCGGCGAAGGCCGGCTACCGCCCGGACAATCTGCGCTTCACCGACGCCGTCCTGCGTCCGCGGGAGTGGGGAGAAGATTGGCGCTTTTTCTTCGTTTCGCCGCGTCAGGACGAGCTGAAGGGGCCGCGCGAGTTCGGCGTGACGGTGCGGCGCACCATGGTCTCGGAGACCCAGCTCGACGCGATCGCCGAGGAGGACCTTGGGCCCGTGAGTCTGTTCACGGGCGTGCCCGCCGCCGCGGCGCCGGAATTGCTGAAGCTCACGCCCATGCAGGCGGTGGCCAAGACCGGCGACGAGGCGCGCACTCTGTCGGTGGAGGCTCGCTGGCAGGACGGCGAAGGTCCGGCCCAGCTCTGGTACGTCGCGCGCGGCGAAAAGGGCCGGGAGCTGCTGGCCATTCACGCCGGCACCGGGGAGGTCGTCGTGCCCCGGCCGTACGTGGCGCTCAAGCACGCGTTGGCCGTCGCGGGACTATTCGCTTTGGTCTTCGGCATCTATGGGCTGATCTATTACGGCTTCACGCACGCGCCGGCGGCGGTCGACCCCAACGCCCTGCCTCATGGCTGGGATGGAGCGCTGGGTATCTTCGGCGCGGCCGGCGTCCTGTCCGCGGCGCGGCCCCAAGCCGCTCCGAGCGACGCCGACGTCCGCGCGCGCGCGGCGGCCGTCGCGTCCTACAAGGGCTATCCGTGGTCGCAGACGGAATACAACGCGACCTACTACCCGGCTCTGGAACGCCTGAAGGCCGACGGTGCCACGGCGGAGCAGGTCGCGCTGTTCGAGCGCCTGTGCGCCGAGGCTCCTCTGCGCGGCGGGCGCTTCAACCCCTGGTCCGGAGACTAAACGCCGCCGAGGCGGAAATGGTAGAATCGTCGGCGTGATCGCGCAGAGCGCGCTGTCCTGGTCCGCCTTCGCCCTTTACACGGCCGCTGCTTTCGCGGCGTTGGGCTATCTGTTCTCCAAGGACGCGCGCGTCAGCCGGGCGATGCTGGTGCTGCTGACGCTGGGCGTCGTCCTGCACGCGGCGGCCGTCGCCGTCCACGCGGCGGCGTTTTGGGCCTACCCGGAGAACCGCTGGTTCTTGCCGCTCAACAACTTCTACGGAGCGCTGTCGTACATGGCCTTCGCCCTGGCCGCGGCGTTCCTGATCGTGGAGGCGCGCAACCGGCTGGGCATACTCGGCGCCTTCGTCCTGCCCGGGGCCGCGCTGGCGCTGGGCGCGGCCGTGATTCTGGCCGACCCCCAGGTCCAGCCGCTGGAAACGCCGCTGCGCTCCTACTGGCTGAACCTGCACCCGGTTCTGCTCATGACCGCCTACGCGGCTTTCGCCAACGCCGCGGGCGTGGCGGTGGCCCTGCTGATTCAAGAGCGCCAGATCAAGTCGCGCAAACCCACCGAGCTGTGCTACCGCCTGCCCTCGCTCGACGAGTTGGGCGGGCTCAACGCGAAGATCGTCGCCAGCGCCTACCCGTTTCTCCTGGCCGGCCTGGTCATGGGCTTTGTCTGGGCCTATCGGGACTGGGGGCGGGTGTGGACGGCGGACCCCAAGCTGACGCTTTCGGTGCTGACCGCGGCCGTCTACGGGATGTTCCTCTGGCAGCACTATGCCGGCGGCAGGCGCGGCCGCCGGACCGTCTACGTTTCCTTGGCGGGCTTCGCTTCGGTGCTGGTGACCTTCTTCGGCGCGGAGCTGCTCAGCGGCCGCCACTCTTATTTGGGAGGGGGGCGGTGAAGCTTCTCCTGTTGGGCTGGAGCCATCGCGCTTCGGCGGCGGCCTCGCGCGAGGCGCTGGCGGCGGTGCCCGTGGAGCGCGTGCTGGCGGAGCTCAAGAGCCGCGGCGTGGCCGAGGCCGTCGTGCTGTCCACCTGCAACCGGTTCGAGCTGTATGCGGCCTCGACTCCCGACGCGCCGCCGGCGCGCGAGTCTCTCTTGAACGCGTTGAGCGAACTGGCGGGCGCCGACGTCCGCGCGGACGCCGAGGCGCGCGAGGACGCCGCCGCGGTCGCGCATCTTTTCGGCGTCTCGTCGGGCATGGACTCGCTTGTGGTGGGCGAGACCGAGATCCTGGGCCAGCTTAAGACGTCCTATGAAGCCGCGAAAGCGGCGGGCATGACCGGCAAGCGCCTCAACGTCCTGTTCCAGCGCGCGCTCTATGTCGGCAAGCGCGTGCGCTCGGAAACCGGCATCGCCTCGGGCGCCTCGTCGGTGCCTTCGGTGGCGGTGCAGTTGGCGGAGAGCATCTTCGGCCGCTTGGAGGGCAAGTCCGCGCTGATCCTGGGCGCGGGCGCCATGGCGGAGCTGGCCGTCAAGCACCTGGTCGCCCGGGGGACCGCCCGCATCACGGTGGCCAACCGCACCTGGGAGCGCGCCTACGCGCTGGCCGCGCGCTTTCACGGCGAGGCCGTGCGCTGGGATGCGGCCGCGGAGGCGTTGGTCGACGCGGACGTGGTCATCGCCTCCACCGGCGCGCCGAGCGCGGTGGTCACGCGCGCGATGGTCGCCGCCGCCCTGCGCCGCCGCGGCGGACGCTCCTTGTTTTTCATCGACATCGCCATGCCGCGCGACGTCGAGGAGTCGGTTCACGAGCTCGACGGCGTCTACCTCTATCGCCTGGAAGATCTGGAGTCGATCGTGGCCAAGAATATGTCCGAGCGCGCCGGGGCCATCGCCGCCGCGCGCGCCATCGTCCAGGCCAAGGCCGCGGAGTTCGACGCCTGGGCGCGTTCTTTGTCCAGCGGCCGCGAGCTGAGCCTGCGCCACGCGCCGCGCTCCATCCAGTCTTAGGAAACGACCAGCGCGCGCTCGGCGCACTTGTTGCAGTTCCCGCACGCGCGGCGTCCGCGCGGATTGAGGCAGGAGAACGTCAGTTCCAGCGGCAGGCCGGGCGTCCGGGCCATGACGCGGGACTTGCTCAAGCGCAGGTAGGGCGCGAAGACCTCCACGCGCCGTCCCACGGCCAGGCTGATCGCGCGCGACATCGCGGCGAACGCGGCGGGCCGCGCGTCGGGAAAGGGGTTGCCGCGGAGCACCGCGGTCGCGATCGCCGGCAGGCCCTTGAGACCGCAAAGAACGCCGGCCTGCGACAGCAGGATCAGGTTGCGGCCGGGAAGATAGACGCTGTCGGCGGCGCTGCGCGCGTCGGGCACGGCCGGCCCGGACAGGCTCCAATGCCCGGCGAGCGCGCCGTCCATCGGTGCGGCCATCACCGTCAGCGGCCTCAGGCCGGGCCGGGCCAGGCGGCCCAGAAGGCGCTTCAGCCAGAACAGCTCCGCGCGCTCCCAGCGGAAGCCGCAGCGTACGTAGAGAGGATGCACTTCAAAGCCGCGGTTCAGGAGTTCCCAGGCCAGCGCGGAACTGTCCACGCCCGCCCCGGCCAGCAGGCAGACTCCGCGCATGCGACCGGACGCCATGCGGCGGAAGGCCGATTCGGGCGAGAATCTCACGGCGCTAAGTCCTTCGGCGGTAATGGAAAGATGTAGCCTGGCCCATAGTCCAGGAGGAACTGCTCGCCGCGCGCGATCGGGCGCGAGGCGACGAAGAGGACGCGCGGCAGACCCTCGTGGACGACCAGCGCGCGTGCGACGTTGGCGCGGCGCGCGGAGTGGTTGACGAAGCGCAGTTCGTTGCCTTGGGCCTCGGCGTCGACGGCATACGCGGACTCGAACGGATATTTCAGCAGGTAGGGGTTGAAACGGCCCTGGCCGAGAGGCCGCCAAGCCCGGGTGAGAAGGCCCGCGTATTCCCCGACGGGCCGGCCCGGCGCCAGCGCGCGCGCGGCAAAGAGGCCGAAGCCGACCGGCTCCTGCGCGCGCGCAATCCAGCCGGAAACCGCGGCGGCGTCGCGCAGGAAGCGCTGGAAGAGCTGTATGGCCAGCGGGCCCCAGGTCCGCGACGAATCGGCCGCGGCCGGGGCGGCCGCGGCGAGCAGGGATTCGGGCGCGGCTTCGTCACAGGACAACGACGGCTGATACGTCGCGCCGAACCGGCGCTTGAATTCGGCGTTGCCCAGGGTGGTCAGCGAGTCCTGCTCGAAGATTTGCGCCATCGTTTGATCTCTTCGCCCGTATTATATACAACGATGTCGCGCGGACGGGTGCAAAACCCGCGCAAATTGGTCGCATCGGAGGCGATATGAAGAAGATTCAGAGTGCGGCGGTCCTGACGGCGTTGCTGGCGGGCGTTCTGCTGGGCGCCGCGCCGCGCGTCGCGGCGCAGATTTATCCCAACGACGCGGGCCCGACCAAGATCGACGTCTCCACTTATCCCAAGGAGATGCAGAAGACTTACGAGGAGTTCACCAAGAAGTGCTCGAACTGCCACACCATCGCCCGGCCGATCAACGCCCAGTTCGTGGAGATGTCCGCGGAGGAGGAGGCCAAGGCGCGCAAGGAGCAGCCGGACCTCTTTACCGACACGCGGATCATCGACGTCAACGAGCACGCCTGGAACCGCCTGGTCAAGCGCATGATGGCCAAGCCCGGCTGCCCGGTCAACAAGATGAGCGGCAAGCGCATCTGGGAGTTCCTGGTCTACGACTCGAAGGTGCGCAAGACCGGCGCCAACGCCGCCGCGTGGAAGGCCGCGCGGCTCAAGCTGGTGGAGGACTTCCAGAAAAAACACCCCGCCGACTACGCGCGCATCTTCCCGAAGTGACCGGCCGGCGCGCGCCGGACGACTCTTGGAGCGTCCGGCGCGCGTCTTATGGACGTTGCTCGAAATCGCGCGCAAGCCTTCTCGTCGAGCTTTTTGACAAGACGCGCGCCAAGGTATTACGATGACGCAGGAAAATACGTTGCGTGAGGCCACTAGCATGAACGAATCGAAAGAATCCGCGGCGAAGACCCGAAGGCAGTTCCTCGGGGGGGCGCTGGTCGGATTGGCGGGAGGCCTGATGGCGTTTCCGCGGCTGGGCCGCTGGACCCGCGCTTCGGAGCCGCGCGCCCGGCCTCGCGGCCCCATCGACACCGTTTTCGAGCCGATCTCCGCTGACGCGGTGAGAAAGTGAGGCGGCGCGCGGTCGTGAAGGGCGCCCTTGCGGTTTTCTTCGTCGCCGCGGTCTTCGCCGGCTCCGCGGCGCGTGCGGCCGACCCGACCTATCCCGCCGACACCGGTCCGGCGACCATCGACGTGTCGAAGTATCCCAAGGTGCAGCAGGACGCCTACAAGGTGTTCCTGGACAAGTGCTCGACCTGCCACACGGTGGCGCGCGCGATCAATTCGGATTACGCGACTCCCGAGGAATGGAAAGCGCTCGTCGATAAGATGCACCACAAGCGCTACTCGGGCATCGACGGCGACGCCCAGAAGACGATCACGGACTTCCTCATCTATGACTCGTCGATCCGCAAGAAGGACCTTCTCGCCGCCAAATTGAAGGCCGCGAAGGCCGCGGCGGTGTCGACCTCCTCGATGACGACGCCGGCTGCGCCCGCAGCTCCGGCCAAGAATTGAAAATCGGAGAATGAATAGGATGAACGAGCGGCCGTCGCGATCGAGTTTCGGGGCGTCCGCGCGCGCGGCCGCCGCGTTCGTTCTTCTGCTGGCGGCGGGGTCCGCGCGCGCGGACGACGCGGCCGGCTCCTTTCATGACAGCGCCCTGCTGTTCATTCAGCGCTGCGCGCAATGCCACACCCTCGGCGGCGGTCGCGGGGTGGGCCCCGACTTGACGGGCGTGACGTCCCGCCGCGCCAAGGATTGGCTGATCGGTTTCATTCAAAATCCGGATTCCTACTTGGACAAGGACGCGGACGCCCAGAAGCTCTTGGCGGAGTACGGCGGCGTGCGCATGGAAAACGTCCATGTGACCAAGGCCCAGGCCGAGGGACTGGTCGCTTTCATTCAGTCCGCGTCGCAGACGCCTTCGCCGGAACTGCGCTATCCCGACGAGGGCTGGCACGGCTTCTCCGTGCCGGGCCTGCTGATTTTCGCGGTCCTCGCGGCCGGGACCTTGGTCGTCATGATCTTCGGCGCGCGGCGCGACGCGGCGGTGCTGGCGGTGTTCTGCGCCGCGGCCGCCTACTGGGGCTTCGGCGGTTGGCGCTATTTCCGCCTGCCCGGCGACCAGCAGGGCCATATCCCGCCCCAGCCCATCGCGTTCTCGCACGAGCTTCACGCCGGGCGTCTGACCATCTCCTGCCTGTATTGCCACGGCGGCGCCCAGCGCAGCGACGTCGCGGGCGTGCCGCCGCTGAGCGTGTGCATGAACTGCCACGTGGCGGTGCGCTCCGTGTCCGGGGCCAAGGAGCCGTCGCCGGAGATCGCCAAGATCGTCGCGGCCTACGACGCCAGCGTCAGTTCTCCGACCGCGCCGGGCTTCGCCTGGAACCGGGTCCATCACCTGCCCGACTACGTCCACTTCAGCCACCGCGCGCACATCGCCAACAACCTGCAGTGCCAGGAGTGCCACGGGCCCGTGCAGACGATGACGCGCCTGCGGCAGGCCGCGCCCCTGACCATGGGCTGGTGCGTCAACTGCCATCGACTCACGCCGAAGGACGCGCCCAGCCACTGGAAGCGCGTCGGTGGACCGCTGGATTGCGCGGCCTGCCATTTCTGAATATTTGAGGAATCCATGACCGAAGACGAGCGCCGCGCCTACGAAGAGCAGGACCGCCATGACGGCGTGCAGCGCCGTGACTTCCTAAAAATTCTCGGCGGCAGTTTCGCCGCGATGGCCTCCGGCTGCGATCTGCGCGCCCCGCGCGAGAAGATCGTGCCGTACGCCCGCCAGGCTGAAGGCCAGACGCCGGGCCTGGCGCGCTGGTATGCGTCCACCTGCGCCGGCTGCGCGGCGTCGTGCGGCGTGCTGGTCAAGAGCCGCGACGGCCGGCCGATCAAGATGGAAGGCAACCCCGACCACCCTCTCTCGCGCGGCGGCCTCTGCGCGCGCGGACAAGCGACGGTTCTCGATCTTTACGATTCGGAGCGTCTGAAGTCGCCTCTCTCCGGCGGTGCGGCGGCGTCGTGGGCGGCTCTGGACGCCGGCGTGGAGAAGGCGCTGGCCGACGCGAAGCGCCATGGACGCAAGGTCCGCGTCCTCTCGCAGACCGTGCCCAGCCCGGCCCTGGACGCCGCGGCCGCGGAGTTCTGCGCCAAGCACGGCGCGCAGCGCGTGATCTATGACGAACCGTCTTTTGCCGCCATTTTGGAAGCGCACCGTCTGACCCACGGTCGGGCCGTCCTGCCGCATTATCGCTTCGAGGACGCGCGCGCGATCGCCTCTTTCGACGCGGATTTCTTGGGAGCGTGGCTATCGCCCGTGGAGTTCACCAAGTCTTGGTCCGCCCGGCGCAAGCCCGACGCCAAGATGTCCTGGCATGCCCAGTTCGAATCGCGCCTGTCGATCACCGGCTCCAACGCCGATCTACGCGCCTCCCTCAAGCCGTCGGACACGCTGGCCACCGTCGTGGAACTGTCCCGCTTGGTCGCCGAGCGTCTGCATCGCGCCGCCCCGGCGCACGGCGCCGGCAAGACGCCGGTCGCGCACGACGTCCTGCTGCGGACCGCGCAGGCCCTGACCGACGCGCACGGCGAGGCCCTGGTCGTCAGCGGCTCCTCCGACGCGGCCGTTCAGCGCGCGGTCAACGGCCTCAACGAGATGCTCGGCGCCTACGGCCGCACCGTGGACGTCGCCCATCCGTCTTACCAGCGCCGCGGCGAGACGGGCGCGATGGACCGCTTGATCGCGGAGATGGAGCGCGGCGAAGTCGGCGCGCTGATCGTCTTCGAGGCCAACCCGTGCTACGACCACTCCCGGGCGGAGGCGTTTTCCGCCGCGCTGGCGAAGGTCGGCACGCTCGTGTCCTTGACGCAGCGCCGCGACGAGACCGCGATGCGCGCGGCCTTCGTGGCGGCGGCGCCGCACGCCTTGGAAAGCTGGGGCGACGCCCAGCCCGCGGCCGGCGTGCACAGCCTGGTCCAGCCGATCATCGAGCCGCTCTACGATTCTCGTCCGATCATCGAAAGCCTGTTGGCCTGGTCGGGCCGGACGGTCAAGGCTCACGACTACGTGCGCGAGGCGTGGCTCAAGACCGTCTATCCCCGTCATAAGGGCGGCGGTTCCTTCGACGCGTTCTGGGACCAGGCCTTGGAGCGCGGCGCGGTGGCTGTCGACGCCCCGGCCGAGGCGCACGGCCCCCTGCGCGCCGAGGCGCTGTCCGGACTCAGGTCCGCGCGCGCGGCGGCGGCGGCGGGAGAGTTCGAGCTCGACGCCTACGCCAGCGTGGCGATGTTCGACGGGCGCCAGGCCAACAATCCATGGCTGCAGGAACTGCCGGACCCGGTGACGAAGGTCACCTGGGGCAACGTGGCTTTGTTCTCTCCGGCCGACGCCAAGCGTCTGGGCGTGGAAGACGGCCGCATGGTGCGCCTGAGCGCCGCCGACCGTTCCATCGATTTGCCGGCGTGCGTCCAGCCCGGCCAGGCCGACGGCGTGGTGGCCGCGGCGCTGGGCTACGGCCGCACCTCCGCGGGCCCGATCGCGGCGAACCTGCCCACGCGCAAGCTTCTGCCCATCGAAGTGGACCCGCCGGGCGGCGCGAACATCTTCCCGCTGGCGTCCGGCTCGGCGCTGTCGGTGGCGGTGCTGGAGCAGACGTCGACGCTGGCCCGAACCCAGACCTTCGACTCCTTGACGGAGCCGTTCAGCGGCCGCGAGCGCCCGATTATTCAAGAGGCGAGCCTTGAGGAATACCGCAAGCTTGCGCCGGCCGAGGGCGTGCCGGAAAACGAGGCGGGGATGTGGCCCAAGCACGACTATAAGGGCCACAAGTGGGGGATGGCCATCAATCTGACCTCCTGCACGGGCTGCGCCGGTTGCGTGGTCGCCTGCACGGCGGAAAACAACGTGCCGGTCGTGGGCAAGGCCGAGGTGCGCAAGAGCCGCGAGATGCATTGGCTGCGCCTGGACCGCTACTACGGCGGCGACGAGCCCGAGACGAATCCGACCGTGGCGTTCCAGCCGATGCTCTGCCAGCATTGCGACGACGCGCCCTGCGAGACCGTGTGCCCCGTGGCCGCGACCACGCATTCGACGGAAGGCCTGAACATGCAGGTCTACAACCGCTGCGTGGGCACGCGCTACTGCGCCAACAACTGCCCCTATAAGGTCCGCCGCTTCAACTGGTTCGACTACGCGCACGACGATCTGACGCAGAACATGGTCCTGAATCCGGACGTCACCGTGCGCACGCGCGGCGTCATGGAGAAGTGCTCCTTCTGCGTCCAGCGCATCAACGCCGCCAAGTTCTCGGCGGCCGAGGACGGCCGCGCGGTGGTCGACGGCGACGTCACGCCCGCCTGCGCGCAGAGCTGCCCGGCGGACGCGATCGTGTTCGGCGACATGAACGACCCGAAAAGCCGGGTCTCCCGGACGGCGCGCGAGAACCACAGCTTCCGCGTGCTTGAGGAGTTGGGCGTGGGCCCCTCGGTGTTCTATGGGATCAAGGTGCGCAACGCGCAGGTGAGGAAGTCATGAGCGAACACGTCGTCTCGACGCTGCGCCGGCCGCTGATCGACGGGGGCAAGGACTACGCCCGCGTCTCCGAGGACGTGTGCTCTCCAATCGAGCGCGGTCCGACGTCCGCCTGGTATTATTCGATCGCCGCTTCCTCCACGGTCCTGGCGATCGGAGCCTTTCTTGTCTTCGACCAGATCTGGACCGGTATCGGGACTTGGGGTCTCAATAAGACCGTGGGCTGGGCGTTCGACATCACGAACTTCGTGTTCTGGGTCGGCATCGGCCATGCGGGAACGCTGATCTCGGCGATCCTGTTCCTGTTTCGCCAGCGCTGGCGCACGTCGGTCAATCGTTCGGCCGAGGCCATGACTTTGTTCGCGGTCATGTGCGCGGGCGTGTTCCCGCTGATTCATATGGGCCGGCCTTGGCTGGCGTACTGGGTGTTCCCGTATCCGAACACGATGGGTCCGTTGTGGGTGAACTTCCGTTCACCCCTGCTCTGGGATGTGTTCGCGATCAGCACCTACTTCACCGTCTCGGCGATGTTCTGGTACATGGGACTGCTGCCCGACCTGGCTCTGGTCGCCGAGCGGGCCAAGGGCTGGCGTCGGATGATCTACCGGACGGCGAGCTTGGGCTGGGATGGCTCCATGCGCACCTGGACGCACTACGAGGCTTTGTATCTTCTGCTCGCGGGTCTGGCCACGCCGCTGGTGCTCTCGGTGCACACCATCGTCAGCTTCGACTTCGCGACCTCGGTCCTGCCCGGTTGGCACACGACGATCTTCCCGCCTTACTTCGTCGACGGCGCCATCTTCTCGGGCTTCGCGATGGTCATGACCTTGATGATCATCGCGCGCAAGGTGATGAATTTCGAGGAATACATCACGCTGCGCCACATCGACGCGATGTGCAAGATCACCTTGGCCACGGGGATGATCCTGACGCTCGGCTACTGCACGGAGCTGTTCTTCGCCTGGTACGGCAGCAACCCCTACGAGCGCTTCACCTTCCTCAACCGCCTCTTCGGGCCCTACCGGTGGTTCTATTACACGATGTTCATCTGCAACGCCTTCATCCCGCAGGCGCTGTGGTCCAAGCGCGTGCGCGCCACGCCGTGGATCGTCTTCATCATCTCGATCTGCATCAACATCGGGATGTGGCTGGAGCGCTTCAACATCATCGTGATCTCCCTGCACCGGGACTTCCTGCCGTCGAGCTGGACGATGTATCACCCGACGTATATCGAGATCGGCACGCTGCTGGGCAGCTTCGGGCTGTTCTTCACGGCGTTCCTGCTGTTCTGCCGCGTTCTGCCGATGATCGCGATCAGCGAGGTCAAAGGGGTGCTCCACTACGCCCGGCGGCCCGAGGAGGGCGCTCATGGCCACTGAACTGGTCGTCGGAATTTTCCGCTCCGAGCACGACATCGTCGCCGCCGCCAAGAAGGCGCGCGCGGCCGGCTTCACGATCCAGGACGCCTACACGCCGTTCGCCGTGCACGGCCTGGACACGGCCATGGGCCTGCCGCCGTCGTTCCTGCCGCTGGCCTGCCTGGGCTTCGGCGCGGCGGGCTTGGCCACCGCGCTGAGCTTCGAGTATTGGGCCACGCGCATCGATTGGCCGATGATCATCGGCGGCAAGTCCTACTCCGCGATTCCGGCGCTGATCCCGATCGGCTTCGAACTGACGGTTCTGTTCGCGTCCGTCGGCTCCGTGCTCACCTTCCTGCTCACGCGCGGTCTGATCCCGAACCCCGAAAAGGTACCGGCCTTGTCGAGCCTGGGCGGCCTCAACGACCGCTTCGTGCTGGCGTTGAAGCGAAGCGGCGACGCCGCCGCGCTGCGCCGCCTGCTCAGCGACGCCGGAGCCGTTGAAGTCAAAGAGGAGTCCCTGCCATGAGCCGCCGCAGTCTGCTTCCCGCCGCGATTTTGGCCGTCCTGGTCGCCGGTGTTATCTTGGCCACGCGCCAGGACCTGACTCGGGTCAATCCCCGCATTTTCACGGATTTGTATCGCACGCCGGCGGTTCACAGCCAGGAGCCCAGCACTCTTTTTTCGGATGGCCGGGCGATGCGTCCGGCGCCGGAAGGGACGGTCGCGCGCGGACAACAGCCGCTCCTCTACGGCCCCGGTCCGCAGGAGTTGGCCCGGGCCGGACGCGAGTTGAAGAATCCGTTTCCACCCAGCGAAGAAAATCTGGCCCGCGGCCATAAAGTCTTCGAGATGTATTGTCAGCACTGCCACGGCTTCACCGGCCTTGGCGATGGCGCCGTCGCGCAGGCCTACCATCGCTTCTCCTTCCCGGTCGCCTCCCCGGTGGTCGCGGCCATGCCCGACGGCGCGCTGTTCCACATCATCACCTTTGGCCAGAACCTGATGCCGGCGCACGGCCCGCTGGTGAGCGTCGACGACCGCTGGAAAGTCATCGGCTATCTGCGCACGCTGCAGCGCCAGGAGATCGCGCGCCTGGCCGACGACCCTCGCCGCAACTCGGCCCCGACGGCGGACTACGGCCGCGAGTTGTTCGCGCAGAACTGCGCGTCCTGCCACGGAGATAAAGGTCTTCAGCCCAGCCCCGGCGTGCCGACCTTGCACCTGCCGGCGGTGCTGTCGATTGCCGGCGACGAATACTACACCGCGATCATCGCCAACGGCCGCCCTAGCGCCGGCATGCCGGCCTGGAAGACCGCGCTCACCCCCGCGCAGCGCCAGAGCGTTCTGCTCTACATCCGCACTTGGGCTTGGCCCACGCCGCACATCGAGCCTTATGCCGTCGCCAAGGCCGACCCGGCGCGCGGCAAGGCCTTGTTCCTGAGCCACTGCATCGGCTGTCACGGTCCCGAGGGCGCGGGCGGCATCGGCAACATGCTGAACGCGCCTTCGTTCCAATCGTTGGCCTCCGACGATTTCCTGCGCCGCACGATCTCCCTGGGACGCCATCGCACCGCCATGCCGGCGCCCTACGACCTGACCGAGGGCGACGTCAACGCTCTGATCGCCTACATCCGCTCCTGGCACGCTCCGGCGCCGGCCTACGATGCGGTGGCGGCGCTTTCGACCAAAGCCTCGTCTTCAAACGGCGCGAAGCTGTTTTCCGCCAAGTGCGCGGCCTGCCACGGAGCGAAGGGGGAGGGGTTGATCGGCTCCGCCTTGTCGGCCCCCTCGTTTCTGGCGATGGCGGACGATCACTTCCTGTACAACGTGATCACGCAGGGCCGTCCCGGCACCGCGATGCCGGCGTGGCGTCAACTCAGCGCGCAAGAGATCGCCGACGTGATTTCCTTCATCGGCACGTGGCGCACCAGCCCCGCCGTGGCCCTGTCGTCGGCCCAGCGCCGCGGCAGCGCCGATCACGGCGCCGCGCTTTACCAGAACAACTGCCGCAAGTGCCATGCCGACCTGGGCGCGGGAGACATGGGCACCCAGATCGGCAACCCGGCCCTGCTGACCCAAGAGTCCGACGATTTCTTGTGGCATACCATCGCCGAAGGCAAGACGGGCACGGAGATGAAAGGATTCTTGAAGCGCGCCCGCGATCCTCTGACGTCCAAGGACATCGACGACCTGGTTGCCTACCTGCGCCGCCTGCAGTCCCACCCGCCGGCCGAAGGCCTCAAGCGGGCCTACTCCTGGGCGTCCGCTGACGACGGCAAGAAGGTCTACGTGGCCAATTGCGCGCGCTGTCACGGCGAGCAGGGCCAAGGGGGCATTGGACCGGGCATCGGCAACACGGCGTTCCTGCAAGTCGCCAGCAACGGCTTTCTTGAAGGGACCGTGATCCTGGGCCGCGAGGGCTCGATGATGCCCTCGTTCCACGACGGCCTGGAAAATGGCTCCTCGGTTCCGGCGTTGTCCTCGGACGACATCGACAACGTCGTGGCTTACGTGCGCAGCTTCGAGAAGCATGCGCCGACGGCCTACCGCGAGGTGGACCGCTCCTCGGACAACGCGTCGGACGGAAAAGTGCTGTTCGTCGCGAACTGCGCGCGCTGTCACGGCGCCGACGGCCGGGGCAATCACGGAGAGAAGCCCGGCATTTACGCCCCGTCGCTGCGCGACCCCGAGTTCTTGAAAGCGGTCGACGATAATTTCCTCGAGGCGACGATCGCCCTGGGCCGCCCCGGCACGGTGATGCCGGCATTCGGTGACGGCATGAACGGCAAGGCGGGTCTTGCCGCCTCGGACATCCAATCGATCATCGCCTACCTGCGATCTTGGGAGAAGCAAAAATGAAGGGAAACCGGCGTCTGCTGTCCCCGTCCGAGTCCTCCGTTGCGCTCGCGGCTTTGATCGGAGGAGCCGCGTTGTTCGTCGTCGGCGCGAAGTTCTCCGTCGCGCGCGCGGGCGCGGGGCTTCTGCTGGCGAACTTCTACTTCTCCTCGCTGGCGTTGACCGCGCTATTTTTTATCGCGATCCAGAACGTTTCCTCCGCGGGCTGGCCGGCGTTGTTCCGGCGCGTGCCGGAGGCGATGACGTCCTACCTGCCGCTCGGCGCGGCGCTGACGCTGTTGACGGCGCTGCTGGCGCGCGATATTTACCCGTGGGCCGTTGCCGGCGTCGCGCAGACGCTGGGGGCGGGCAAGGCCGTGTATTTCAGCGTGGGCTGGTTTGCCGCGCGCGCGGCCGTCTGCTGGGCGGTGTGGCTGGCGTACTCGCGCGTGCTGGTGGGCTCCTCTCGCGCTCAGGACGGAGCGCACGGCGAGGCCCCGCGCCTGCCCGTCGCGGCGTCGGCGACGTTCCTGCTTGCCTTCGGACTGACGTTCAGCTTGGCGGCCGTGGACTGGCTGATGTCCTTGGAGCCGCGCTGGACCAGCACGCTTTATCCGTGGTTCATCTTCGCGGGGGCTTTCGAGGGCGGCCTGGCGGCGGTTACCGCGCTGGTCATCGTCCTGCGCCGTCGCGGCTTCTTTTCCGAGCTCAACGAGAATCACCTCCACGACCTGGGCAAATACCTGTTCGCTTTCAGCTGTTTCTGGATGTATCTGTGGTTCTGCCAATACCTGCTGATCTGGTATACGAACATCCCCGATGAGGCCGTCCACTACATGATGCGCTCGTCGCCGGCGTGGTCGTGCCTGTTCTGGTCGAACCCGGTCATCAACTTCATCGTTCCTTTCGGACTGCTTCTGCCCGCCAGCCGCAAGAAGAAGGAGGGCGTCGTGCTTTTCGCAGCGCTGCTTCTGCTCGCGGGTCACGCGCTCGACCTCTTCATGCTGATCGAGCCGTCCCAGGGTCCCGGACCGCGCCTGGGCCTGGCGGAAGCCGCGGCCTTCATCGCCGTCGGCGCGGCGTTCCTCCTGCTCCTGGACCGTTCGTTCGCCTCGGCCGCGCCCGAGCCCGAGCGCGACCCGTTCATCGAGGAAAGCCGAACCTTCGCGGGCGTCTAACTTCCGGCAACAGACGTCTCGTCGGAGCCGAATAGGAGCGCTTGTGCTGCAGCGTCCGCGTCAAAGACCCCCGGTGCGCGATCAGATATAAGAGCTGTTGTTGAACGGGGGCTTCTGGATAAAATTCGGCCGGCGTAGTGAGTCGGCGGGCTTTGCGGGTGTGGCCGGGTGACAAAAACTTGGAGCCTGGAGCGTCGCGTCGCGGGAAGGGGGGTTATGTGATGTCGAAATTTAAGACATTCTTTTCTGCACGCAAGTTCTTGGCTACAGGAATATTTTTCTCCATGGTTTCTGCATGCGCTCGTGTGCCTCCGATTATCAGCGCCGCGGTTTCCGGCGATTCCGCCCAGGTCAAAACACTCATTGCCAACGGCGCGGACGTCAACGCGCGATTCACAAATAACGTGACGGCATTAATGGGAGCTACGGACTTCGGACACGGCGAAACCGTCAAAATTCTCCTGGCCCATGGCGCGGATGTTAACGCCAAAACATCGAAGGGGAAGTCGGTCTTGATGTTCGTTGCACACCCCGGTCATATCGACATCGCCAAGGATCTTGTTGACCACGGCGCGGACGTAAGCGCCAAAAATAATTTAGGCGAAACGGCTTTGATGTGCGCAGCGTATGTCGGCGTTGCCGACCTCGCCGATCTTCTCATCGCCCATGGCGCGGACATGAATGCTAAAAGCAATCTGGGCGGGACGGCTTTGATGATAGCGGCGCTACTCGGCCATTCCGATATCGCGAGTCTCCTCATGACCCATGGGGCGGATGTTAACAGCGCAAGCAACGCCGGGATGACGGCTTTAATGGACGCCGCGAAAGCCGGCCATGCCGACATTTCCGACCTGCTCATTGCTCGCGGTGCGGCTGTCAACGCCAGAGCAGACGATGGTGCGACGGCTTTGATGATTGCCGCGTGGTCCGACCGCTTTGACGTCGTCCGGTTGCTCCTTGCTCATGGCGCGGATGTCAATGCTCAAAATAAGAACGGCAAGACGGCTCTCACCTTCGCCGTGGAGGGTGGCCATACCGACATCGCCAATCTCCTGCGTGGGGCCGGGGCGCGTTGAAAGATTGAACTGGTGCAAAATGGTAGCGGAGTTCCGTCCAATGCTGTCGCGGTCGTTGCTGACACTCGGGACTGTTGAAAAGTGCAGCGAAGCGCGAGTCTGAGCGCAGCGTATGGAGTGCGTCAGAGCCGGCAGGAACGCACAAGTTCGCGCGCCCGCGCCTGAGATTCGTTGAGGCGGGCGATTTCTGTGCCGCTGAGCGGGGGGATTTCATCGGCCGCGGTCCAGGAGGCGAGCGCGTCCTCGTAACGCGAGCGCTGGTCGGCGTCGGGAATGGTTTGGCGCGCGTCGGTCCGTGCGGCGTACTCGTTGGCTCCCAGCCGCTGCCGGAAGGCCCAATAGCGCGCCTTCAATTCGATCATGTCTTCCTGCACCGCCGCCACGCGCTCTGAGGCTGCGGAGCAGTCGACGCCCGCGACCTCTGCCCTCGCCTCGGGAGAGGCGATGGCGTCGCGCAGAACGGGCGCATCCTCTTCGGACAGATCCGTTCCGGCCGCTGCGACGATGATGCCGGTCTGCGCCTCGACGACGCGGGCGTAGAGATGTATCCGGCCCTCGGAGATTTCGTAGCGGCCCACGATCAAGGCGTCGGCCGAAGCCAGCTTCGCCTCGCGGTCGGTAGCGCCCGCGACGGCGCCGGTGCGGTCAAGCTTCATTTCGTCGGCGAGCTTGCCGAGCAAGGAGCGCTCGACTGTCTGCACTCGGCCGCCGCGCACGAGAGCCAAGGTCAGCTGCTCGGTCAGCGCCTGGCCGCGGCCGTCATCGCGGACGCCCGCGGGTTCCAGCCGCGCGACCGCGATCCGCGTCAGCCCCGCGGTGCGCGCACCGTCGGCCAGTTCACGCGCCAGTCCGTCGAATCCGGTGGCGGCGAAGGCCGGAGCCGGCATCATCGTCGCGAGGACCAGGAGCCGACGAAGAGAGCGAGTGTCCATGCTCTCAGCATAGCCGCACGCGATGACCGCGGTCCGAACGGTGAATGAAGTCCGTCTTAAGCGGCGCGGGCGGCGGGCGCGTCGTCGAACTTGTAGCCCAGGCCGGGGAGGTTCAGTATGCGTTTGGCCAGCGCGGGGCCCAGCTTTTTGCGCAGGTGGTAGACGTGGACCTCGACGGTGCCCGGGTCGTTGTAGTCGGCCGGGTCGTAGCCCCAGACGGTCTCAAGAAGATAAGGAATGGAGAGAACCTTGCCGCTTTTCTCCACCAGCACCGCCAGCAGGTCGAACTCCTTGCGCGTCAAAGACACCGGCGACTTGCCGACCTTCACCGTGCGCCCGGACGCGTCCAGCTCCAGCCCGCATTTACGCAGCGTCTCGTCGTTTCCGCGCGCGGTCGCGTAGCGGCGCAGAACGGCCTGAAGGCGGGCGAGCAGGACCGGCAGGGAAAAAGGCTTGAGCACGTAGTCGTCGGCGCCGCCTTCAAAGCCCTGCAATAGGGACTTGTCGTCGACGCGTTCACCGGACATCAGGATCACGGGAATAGAGCTCGTTGCGGCTTCCTGCTTGATGCGCCGACACAGCGCGTGTCCGTCAAGTCCCGGCATGGCGGCGTCGCAGAGGATGAGGTCGGGCTTGGAGTCGCGCACCAGCAGGAGCGCCTCGGATCCGTCGTCGGAGACCATCACGGTCATGCCGCTGGCCATCAGGAATTTCTTGACCAGGCCCAGGATCGCGCGGTCGTCGTCCACGACCAATATTTTGGCGGGCATGAAGGGTTGCGCATAGAATAAAGCATGCGCACCCGCGTGTCAACAGCGATCTTAGTCACACTCCCGCGCTTCAGCGCAGCGCCAGGCCCGTTTCCATGCCCAGCCGCTGCTTGGGCAGGCGCAGAGTGACCACGCAGCCTCCGTCGGAGGTAAACTCGCTCTTCAAGACCTCCGCCCCTCGTACGGCGGCGCTCACCTTGGTCTCCAGCGTGGAGTCCACCTCGATGGCGCGCGAGATCTTGTAGCCGCCGTCCAGCTCCACGCCTTTGATCATGGACAGGAGTTCATACTGGGCCTGAACGATGGCCGCGTCGCGCGCCAAGGCGCGGCGCTGAGTCTCGGTCGGCAGGGAGGGGTCCGAGGCGCCGATGCCGACGGCTTCGAAGTAGGAGCTCCCGTCTGGGCGCTCATCCAAAACGTCGGGCAGGCGTCCGCCGATAAGCCGGGCGCGCGGCCCCGAGCAGGACGATAGCAGCAGGACGGCGACGGCGAATAAGACGTAAAGTTTCATTGCGGCCTCCAAGCGACGTTCCCATTATGCGGGCGCGCGCAATCCGAGCGCTGAGCCCGCGCTGAAATCGCCTTTAAGGCTTGGAGTCCAGCGTTTCGCGGAGCTTCGCGGCCAGCGTCGCCGTGGAGAAAGGCTTGGCGAGAAATGGGTAGGATTTGCCGCTTTCGGGTGCGGGCAGGCGGGCCTGGTCCGCATAGCCGGAGATGAACAGAACCTTGAGCTCGGGGCGGCTTTTGCGCAGGCGTGCCACCAGTGAAGGACCGTCGAGCTCCGGCATGATGACGTCCACGACCGCCGCGTCGAGAGCGGTGGCGCCGGCGGACGAAGCGAGCGCCTCCTGAGCGCCCGCGGCCGCGATCACGCGGTAGCCGAGTTCGCCGAGCGCGCGGAGGAGCAGTTGGCGCAGGGGCGCCTCGTCTTCGACGACCAGCACGGTTTCGCGTCCGTCGGCGGACGGTGATGGCGCGCCGGACGGGACGCTGTCGGCTTCTTCGTCGGTGGCCGGCAGGCGGATGCGGAACGTCGCGCCAGCGCCGGGGGAGCTCTCCACGTCGATGGTGCCGCCGGATTGGCGTACGACGCCGTAGGCGGTCGAAAGCCCCAGGCCGGTGCCCTTGCCTTTCTCTTTGGTGGTGAAAAAGGGTTCAAAGAGCCGCGCACGGACCTCCGCGCTCATGCCGATGCCGTCGTCGGCGAACGTCAGCTCGACGAAGTCTCCGTCAAGGCGGGTGGCCACGCGCAGGTGCCCGCCCTTGGGCATCGCGTCGCGCGCGTTCACCGCCAGGTTCATCAGCACGGTTTCCATCTGTCCGGAATCGACGCGAACACGGCGCAAGTCCGACGCCAGGGCCAGCTCGATGCTCACATCCTCGCCGATCACCCGCGTGAGCATGCGCGAGACGCCCCGCACGATCTCGTTGAGATCGAGAACGCGCATTTCAAGAACCTGCCGACGTCCGAAGGCGAGGAGCTGACGCGTGAGTTGGGCGGCACGCGTGGAGGCGGCGATTATTTCCTTCACGTCCTCCCTTTGCGGCGAATCAGGCGGCAACGCCGCATTCAGGAGTTCGGCATAGCCGGAGATCGTGGTCAGGATGTTGTTGAAGTCATGCGCGACGCCGCCGGCCAGGCGGCCGACGGCCTCCATCTTCTGCGCCTGAAGCAGCTGCTCGCGGCTGGCCCGCAGTTCTTCCTGGGCGCGCAGACGCTCGGCGCGCTCGCGCGCCTGCTCCAGCGCGCGGCGCAGGCTTGTGGGCAGGCGCGCGGGGCGGTCCTTGAGCACGTAGTCGGTCGCGCCGGCGCGGAGCAGTTCGATGATTTTTTCCTCGCCGACGGTTCCCGACACGCATAGAAACGGCAGGTCCGGGCGCAAGGCGCGGACCAGGGCCAGCGCCTCGGGCGCGTCCAGGCCGGGAACGCGGTAGTCCGAGAGCACGGCGTCGGGCCGGAAGTCCCGGAGCGCGCTTTCGAGTTGGGCCGGGGTCGCGACGCGCCGGTATTCGGCGGCGATTCCGCCGCCGGCGAGTTCGCGCATGACCAGCGCGGCGTCGTCCTCGGAGTCCTCGATGAGGATCAGTCGCGGCGCGCTGGCCGCACTCACCGCGGCGCCTGGTTGAGCACCAGCCAATACAAGCCCACGGTCGACACCGCCTCTTGGAACTTCTCGAAGTCGACGGGCTTGACGATATAGCTGTTGGCGCCCAGCGCGTAGCCGGCCTGCACGTCCGGCTCCTCCTTCGAGGACGTCAGGATCACGACGGGCAACGCGCGCGTGCGCGCGTCCTCGCGCAGGCGCTTGAGCACCTCCAGGCCGCCCAGCTTGGGCATCTTCAAGTCCAGCAGGACCAGGCGAGGCGGCGGGGCATCGCCCGCGTGCAGGAATTCCAGGGCGGCCTCGCCGTCCCGGACGTGGACGATGCCGTTGGCGAGGTTTCTCTTGCGCAGCGCGCGGATCGTCATTTCCGCGTCGTCGGCGCTGTCCTCCACCAGCAAGATCTCGATGGGTTTTGCGGCGCTCATGCGTTCCTCCCGTGCGGCAGAGTGAAGCGGAACTCGGCGCCCGCGCCGACCGCGCCGTGGGCTCTCACGCGCCCGTCGTGGCGCTCCACGACGCGGCGCACCAGGGCCAGCCCCACGCCCGTGCCCTCGAACTCGTCGGCGCCGTGCAGGCGGGAGAACACGCCGAAGAGCTTGCCGGCATGGCGCGGGTCGAAGCCGACGCCGTTGTCCTTGATCCAATAGACGTCCGCGCCGTCCTCAACGGCGCCGCCGATTTCCACGGCGGCGTCGGCGCGGGGGCGGGTGTACTTCCAGGCGTTGGACAGCAGGTTGGTCCACACCTGGAACAGCATCGCGGCGTCGCCGCGGGCGGGGGGCAAGACGCCGAGTGCCAGGCGCACCGACCGCGCGGGCTCCGCGTCGGCGCATTGGCGGGCCGCGCGCGCGGCGAGCGCCGTCATGTCCACGTCGGTCCGGTTCAGTTCCTGGCGGCCGAGACGGGAGAACGCGAGGAGGTCGTCGATGAGGCGGCCCATGCGCTCGCTATTGGCGATGATGCGGCCGAACAAGCGCCGGCCTTCCGGATCGAGGCCGGCCGCGTGGTCTTCGGCGATGATCCGTGAAAATCCGCCGATGGCGCGCAAAGGCGCGCGCAGGTCGTGGGAGACGGAGTAGCTGAAAGCCTCCAGTTCCTTGTTGGCCGCCTCCAGGCGGCGCTCGTGGTCCTTAAGCGCGGTCACGTCCGTCGAGACGCCGCACAGCGCCGGGCCTTCGGCGGGAAGGGGCGCGATCGGCGCCTTGAACGAGAGGTAGGTGCGCAGGCCGTCGGCGCTGGAGACGGTTTCCTCGATCTCGGCCGCGCGCCCGGCCGCGTGGATGCGCAGGTTGTTGGCGATCACCTCCGCGGCCTGTTCGGCTGGAAACAAGTCCCGGACTGAGCGCCCGGCGACGCTTTCGGGCGTGCCTCCGAGCGTACGCGCGCACTCCTTATTGAGGAATAGCATCCGCCCGTCCAAGTCGATGATATAGACGGAGGAGCGCACATTGTCGAGGACGATCTGAAGAAGTTCCTTGGTCCGCTCAAGCTCTCTGTGAAGGCGCTCGTACGTCCCCAGGTCCCGCAGGAGCAGCCAAAGCGACAGGGCGATGCCGGCGCAGCCGGCGAGCGCGCCCGCGGCCAGGGACCATTCCGCCTGGCGCGAGAGGCGTTCGAAGCGGGCGCGGCGTTCGCTCAGCAGGGCGCGTTCTTCCTCGCTCATGGCCCTTTCGGCGGCGAGCGCGCGGTCGGTGACGACGGTCACCTCGCGCCGCGCGACCATCCGCGTCGCGCCCACGACGTCGCCCGCGCGGCGCCGCGCCAGGAGGCGCGTGCTGAGCTCAAGAGAGGCGCGCGTCGCCGCTTCCAGCGACGCGGCGCGCGCGTTCTGCGCGGGGTTGTCCGCGGTCAGCCGGCGCAGGCTCCGCGCGTCGTCGAGGAGCGCGGTCATCGCGGCCGCGTGCGCGTCCGCGTCGGACGCGGAGCCGGTGAGCACGTAGCCGCGGCGGGCGGACTCGGCCGCCTTCAGCGCGTATCGGTAGTCGTCCAAGGCGCCCAGCACGGCCTGGGTGTGGTCGACCCAGCGCGCGGCGGAGCGGTCGCGGCGGAACTGGCGCGCGGAGAAAGCGCCGAGGGCGAGCACGACGCCCAAGCCCAGGAGCAGAAGCGTCTTCGCATCGCGGCGAATCCGACGCATCGGAGCCATGATTATGGAGATTACATCGCGTGTGCCGCCGCCGTCAAGAGCGAGGCACGCGCATTTGACTCGACGGCGCGCTTAGAACTAGAATGACCGGATGGCGACCAAGGCTCGCGAGCTCTCCGTCGGAGACAAGGCCCCGGATTTCTCCGCGCAGGACGAGACTGGCCGCGGCTGGTCGCTCAAGGCGCTCAAGGGTAAGTCGGTCGTTCTCTACTTCTACCCGAAGGACAACACCCCGGGCTGCACCACCGAGGCCTGCGATTTCCGCGACCGCTACGACCACTTCGCCAAGAAGAAAGTCGTCGTGCTGGGCGTCAGCCCCGACTCGGCCAAGTCCCACGCGGGCTTCAAAGCCAAGCACGCCCTGCCTTTCCCGCTGTTGGCCGACGAGGAACGGGAGATCTGCAAGGCCTACGGCGTGTGGCGCATGAAGACGCTGTACGGGCGCAAGTTCATGGGCGTGGAGCGCTCCACGTTCGTGATCGGCGCCGACGGCAGGCTCGCGACGGTTCTGCGCAAGGTCTCGGTGACCGGCCACGCGCAGGCCATGCTGGACGCCGTCTAGCCGGGCCGGAATAAAATCCATGCCGCTGATCTGGAAATACTTCGTGCTGGCGTTCAGCGCGCTTCTGCCGGTGGTCAACCCGCTGGGCTCCGCGTTGGTGTTTTTGGGCTTGGTCGGCGTGCGCCCCGCGGCGGAATACCGCGCGCTGGCGCGCGCCATCGCCTTCAACACCCTCCTGTTTTTTGCCGCCGTGGAGCTGGCGGGTTCGGCCGCGCTGAGCTTCTTCGGAATCTCTTTGCCCATCGTCCAGGTCTCCGGCGGCCTGGTCCTGGCCGCGATGGGCTGGGCGATGCTGAATGAAAAAGACGAGCCCGCTGATGCACCGCGGACGCCGCCGGGCGGCGGCGATCAAGGCACGTTCTATCCGCTGACGTTTCCCGTGACGGCGGGGCCCGGCTGCATCGTCGTCATGCTGACGTTGAGCGCGCACGCCTCCCGGAAGGTGCTCGTCGAGAACGCGTTGACGCACGCGGGCCTGTTCCTGGCCGCGGCCGCGCTGTGCGCGCTGGTGTATCTGGCCTACGCCTACGCCCCCAAGATCGCGCGCGCCGTCCCGCCGTCCACGGCGCACGGCGTCCTGCGCGTGGTGGCCTTTCTTCTGCTCTGCATCGGCGTGCAGATCGCCTGGAACGGCGCCGACGCGCTGATCACGGACTTGGTCCACAGCCTGCGCTGAAGCGGAATTCATCCTGGCTTAAGCACCGCATCATCGCCCCGGCGCTACGCTGGGTTCATGAGCGCCGCGGACACATGCCGGGCGATATTCGACCACAATCCGAATCCGATGGTCGTTTACGACGAAACGTCCCTGAGCATTCTCGCGGTCAACGACGCGATGGTCGCGCGCTACGGCTACTCCCATGAGGAGTTCCTGGCGATGCGCATCCTCGATTACCGGACGAAGGAAGATGCGTCGCGGTTGAGCCGCAACTTGGCGACGAATCCGGGCGAGCAAAATCGAGGCGTCTGGCGCCATCGAACCAAGAGCGGAGAGGTTATCGAAGCCGACGTGACCACGGTGCGGCATCTGTCCGAGGGACGGTTCGTGCGCATATCGATCCTGCGCGATGTCACCGACTGGAATCGAGCTTTGCGTGAGTTGCGCGACAGCGAGCGCAATTGGCGGCGCCTTTTTAACGCGGTGGCCGACGCGCTCGTCGTCATCGATGTCGGCGCCGGGCGGGTGCTGGAGATGAACGATATCGCCCTGGCAATGTACGGCTATGCGCGCGACGAGGTCTCCGGACTTCCGGCCGCGGCGCTCTGCGCCGAGCCGGGGCCGATCCCGGGGAGATTCGCCGATGCGCGACGGCATCGACGCAAGGATGGAACTGAGTTCCCCGTGGAGGTCCGTAACTCGGAAATCGAGTCGGAGGAGGGACCGCGGATCGTCGCCGCCGTGCGCGACATCACCGCGCGGATGGAAAGCGAGCGCCGATTGATTGAGACTGAATCGCGATTGCGTCAAGCGCAAAAGATGGAGGCGGTCGGTCGCTTGGCCGGAGGGATCGCGCATGACTTCAACAATTTGTTGACCGCGATATTGGGTCTGTCGGAGGTGTCGATCGCGGCGTTGCCCGTGGGCCATCAGGTTCGCGCGGATTTGGAAGAAATCCGGCGCACCGGCGTGCGGGCGGCGACATTGACGGGCCAGCTGCTGGCATTTTCCCGCCGTCAGGTCATCGAGCCCCGCCCGTTTGATCTCAATGACGCGGTGCTCTCCATGGCGAAGCTTCTGCGTCGCGTGATCGGCGAGCACATCGAGTTGTCGGTCGTTCCCGGCGCGCGACCCGCGGTGGTGCGCGCCGATCCGGGGCAGATCGAGCAGTTGGTGATGAACCTGGCCGTCAACGCACGCGATGCGATGTCCGAGGGAGGCAAGCTGACCATTGAAGCGGGCCTTATCGAACTGGACGTGAGCTCGGCGGCGGCCTACGACGGCCTCGCCGCCGGGGCCTACGCCCGGCTCATCGTGACCGACACGGGACCTGGAGTTCCCGATGCGGCCAGGCCGCATCTCTTCGAGCCGTTTTTTACTACGAAGGAGCGGGGCAAGGGTACGGGCCTGGGGTTGGCGACCTGCTACGGCATCGCCAAACAGAACGGCGGAGCCGTGATCTGTCGCAGCGACTCCGGACAGGGCGCGGTGTTCGAGGTGCTTCTGCCGCGGCACGCGGCGGACCTTGCCAAGGAAAACTCCGGTGCGCCCGTGCCGCCGCCGCCGCGCGGCAACGAAACCGTGCTGATCGCCGAGGACGAAGCGCCCATCCGCCGGCTGAGCACGCGCATACTCGGCTCGCTGGGCTACACGGTCTTGGAAGCGCCGGATGGCGAGGAGGCTCTTGAGGTTTTGGCCGGCGACCGAGAGCGCCGCGTGCGTCTGGCGCTCATCGACATGGTCATGCCCAAGCTCGGCGGGGTCAAACTGGCCGAGGCCATCGCGCGCGTCCGCCCGGACGTGCGGGTTCTGTTTACGTCGGGCTATACGGAAGACGCCATCCCCGGCCGCGCCGTGTTCGAGTCGGGCGCGGAATTCCTCAGCAAGCCCTACACCGTCGGTGAACTCGGCACGCGCATACGAGCGACGCTCGACGCCGTGCCTTCAGCCCAGGCGCAGTAGGGGCAGAAGCCCCAGCGCCGCCAGCGCCAGCAGGAGCAGCAGGGACGGACGACCGGTCTCCGGCTCGGCGAACGTCCAGGCGTAGACGCCCTTGACCGCGTTATTGCTCGCCGCGGCGATGGCGATGGCCGCCGCGGCGACGTTCAGCGCCGTGCCGGCGCCGGACTGAGTCATGCCCATGATGAAGGGATCGACATCGGTCAGGCCCATGATCCCGGCCAGGCCGTAGACGCCCGCGTTGCCCAGATAGGTCACGACCAGGTGCGTGGCGATCAGGATGGCCACGAACAGCGCGGCAAACAAGAAGGCGGCGTCCAGCTCCAGCGGATTTTTTGGCGCGCCCGTGTCGGACGCGACCGCGCCGCCGGCGTCCGGGCGGCGCGCCCACCACAGCCCGGCGAGCAATCCGACCAACGCCAGGACCGCGAAGGCCGGACCCAGCAAGGCGAAAAGGCCGCGATTGAACAGCCAGAGCAGGCCCAGCAGGCGCACGTACATCACGCCCGACGCCATCAAAATGGAGCCCGCGTACAATTTCGGCCTGCCCGCGCCGCGCGATTTCTTGGCGAGCGTGACCGTGGTCACGGTCGAGGAGTAGGCGCCGCCCAGCAGAGCGGTGGTTAAGACGCCGCCGCGACCCTTGAACAGGCGCTGGAGCACGTAGCTGCCGTAGGAGACGCCGCTGACCGCGACCACCACGAGCCAGGTCTTGTAGGGATTGAGCTGGAACGAGGTGAAGCTGCGATCCGGCACCGCGGGCAGGATCACGGCGGCCAGCAGGAGGAACTTGGTGAAGGACAGGATTTCGTCGCCGGCGAAGCGGCGCGAGAGGTCCTCCAGGCCGCGCTTGAGCTCCAGCAGGAGCAGGCTGATCACCACGAGCGTGGCCGCGATCCAGTAGAAGTCGCGCTGGATCAGCGCGCCAAGGGCGTAGGTCAGCAGGGCGGAGACCTCGGTGGTCACGCCCGAGGTCGGGTGGGCGTCGAGCTTGTGCCGAAACGAGATAAAGAGGAACGCCCCGATCACCGCGAAACCCGCCGCGAACGGCAGGCTATTGGCCGTCGACAACAAAGACAGTGCGTAGCCCAGCAGTCCGATCAGCGGGAACGTCCTCACCCCGCCGAACGAATACGCTCCCGCCGACGTCCGATCCTCGCGCTCCAGCCCGATCAGGAAGCACAAAAAGAGCGTCAGCAATATCTTCACGGCGTCCGGCGGCGCCAGCGCGATCAATTCGTTCATATTGACAAGAGGGTCAGTCCTTGACATCTGCGACTTCGCAATTTGGAGATGTCAAGGACTGACCCTCTTGGACATTTTTAAAGCGGCGGTGGATCCAGAGCCATTGCTCGGGGCGGGCGCGGACCCAGCGTTCGACGATGGCGGCGATGATCGTGGTGGCCTTCGTGGCGTCGCGCAGGGCGTCGCCGAACTCGATTTCGGGCTCGATGACGACGTGGCAGAGGCCGGCCGCGTCGCGGTGGACGGTGACGGGCACCACGGCCGCGCCGCTGCGTAGGGCCAGAGGGGCGACGGCGGCCAGGGTGTCCACCTTCACGCCGAAGAACGGTACCGGCAGGCCCATGGGCGGGCGGGAGTATTGATCGTTCATGAAGGCGGCGCAGCCGCCGCGGCGCAGGGCCTTCATGACGGCGGGCACGGAGCCGGGGTGAAAGGCGTGGAGCACGCCGGCGGACTGGCGCGCGGCGACGATCTTATCGTGCAGCCACTTCGGCTTCAGGTAAGTCGTGACCACGGTGGGCGCCATGCCGGCCAGGCCCGCGGCGGCCGCGCTCATCTCCCAGAAGCCCAGGTGGCTTGAGACGAAGATCACGCCCTTGCCGCGCGCGTTGGCTTTCTTCCAATGCTCCGATCCTTCCAGAACGGAAATGCGCCCCGCGTAGGCGCGGTAGTGGCCGGGAAGGGGGGAGAAGAAATGCAGGAATTCAAAAAAGAGAATCCCGTAGTGCTCGAAATTGAGGCGGATCAGGCGCTCGCGCTCGGTCGGTGTCCAGTCCGGAAAACATCGCGAGAGGTTCTCCCTCACGGTCTTGAGCTTGAAGCCGCCGCAGGCAAGCACGAGACGTCCCAGCTTCGGCCCCCAAAACATCTCCGCGCTCCGCGGCAGGAAGGAGACCGCCAATCCCGCGCCCGCCAACGTCAGCCGCAACGGCCATGAAAACAGTTTCAGCACCCCCCTAATTTAGCAGTTCCAAAAGACATTTTTTCCTTTGACAGTCTTCATAGGTATTGTTATAAACCCCGTCGTGGGCATTCGCCCTGGGAGGATGTCAATAATGAAGAAGCGGCTTTATGGCGTGGTCGCAACGGTCATGTCTCTGAGCATGGCCGGTCAGGCCTTCGCTCTGGGCACGGCGAGCTACAGCAGCGAGCTCATCAGCTCGAAATCCCTGGGCATGGGCGGCGTCGGCGTGGCCGGCGCCACCGACGACGTCTCCGCGTCCTACACCAACCCCGCGGCCTTGACCGCGCTCAAGGGCACCCAGGTCACCATCGGCGGCACCTACGTCAACGCCAGCCCCACCTTCACCAGCGCGGGTTCGAATGCGACTTCCCCGGCTTCGGCGGCCGGAGACGTTTCCGGCGCGCGCGCCACCAGCGTGTTCGTGCCGAACTTCGGCATCTCGTCGCAGTTCTTCGGCGGCAAGCTGGCCGCGGGCCTGGCCGTGGTCGATCCCTACGGCCTGGAGACGCATTTCGACGGCAACAGCCCCGTGCGCTACGCCGCCACGGACGCCCGCCTGCGCATCATCGACATCACGCCGTCGGTCGCCTATAAAGTCTGCTCCGGCTTCTCCATCGGCGTCGGCGCGGACTATTACGACACCATCGACGGCGCGCTCGACCACGCGGTCAACGTCAGCGCCCTCAACGCCAAGCTCGGCTCTCCCGGTTTGGCCGCCGACGGCAGCTCGGCGCTGGCCGCCACCGGCGACGGCTGGGGCTACCACGTCGGCACCACGTTCGAGCCCAACGAGCACCACAAGATCGGCTTGGTCTATCACAGCAACGTGAAAATGAGCCTCAGCGGCAACGTGCAGCTGTCGGGCTTGAGCGGCGCCAGCGCGCTGGTCTTCGGCGGCCCCACGTTCACCGCCGCCGCCACCGCGCCGGTCTACATCCCGCAGAACGTCCAGCTTGGCTACGCCTACAAGCCCAACGACAAATGGGTCATCGAGGCCGACGCCGCCTGGTACGACTGGTATGACGCCCGCCAGCTCGGCGTCGTCTACAGCGGACTCAACGCGACGCAGACCAGCATCCTCGGCACGCCCCAGTCGTTCGACCCGGGCAAGACGCGGAACTTCGGCCTGGGCGCCCAATACAAAAAGGACGACGCCTGGCAGTTCCGCGGCGGCGCCTATTACGAGGGCGCGTCCCTGCCGGAGAGCGCCTTCGACCCGGCCTTCGCCGACCTGCCGCGCTACGGCTTGACCGCGGGTCTGACCTACGCGTTCACCTCGGCGCTCAGCGTGGACGCGGCCTACAACGCGGTGATGTTCCACTCGCGCTCCATCAACCAGAACCAGATCGCCCAAGGTCAGGCAGGCTTCTACGGCTCGTTCAGCAGCTTCGCCAACATCCTCTCGGCGAACTTGAACTACAAGTTCGACACGCATTTCTAAGACGCACGCGTGCGGCGCAAGGCCCCGCGGGGGAAACCCCGCGGGGCTTTTGTTCTATAATCCGGGCCTATGCGCCGAACGCTTGCCGCCGCGACCTGCGCCGCCGCGCTTTCGGCCTGCGCGGCCTTGCCGCCACGCACGGACATCCTGGCGCGCAACGCCGCCTTCAAGGCGCGGGTCGTCGCGGTCGCGGTGTTGGCCGGAGGCGGGCGCGAGGAAGCTCTGGCGGCGCGCGCCTTGGCCGACGCGGCGCGGCGCGCGGGGCTGAAGGCGACCTCGCTCGACGAGTCCGACGCGGGACTGGCGGGCACGCCCATGTCGCTTGACGCGCTGTCGGACCCGCGCGTGCTGGCGCAGGTGCGCGCGGCGACGGGCGCCGACGCGGTGGTCCTGCTGACCTACGAGGCGGGCGGCGCGCCCGCGCGCCTTGACGCGCTCGACGCCGCCACCGGCGACTCGGTCCTGCGCGCGACTTTGACGCCGCGCGCCGGCGCTTTCACGGGTGCTACGGAGGCCGCGCGCGCGGCGTTCGCGGCGCTGGCGACGCTGGCCGGCCGGCCGCCGACGGCGCGGCTTGACGACATCCCTGAACCGTGACGAACACTCCCGAAAAGACGGACTGGACGGCGTTCGGGCGCACGCTGTATCCGCTGGGGCTGGTCTTGTGGCTGGGCGCGTTCGGCTGGCGGCTGTGGAAGCTGGCCGCCGCGGCCGACGCGCTGTCTTCGCGCACCCAGCGCGTGGAGGCGCAGGCCGACGCGCTGAACGCGGGCGCCAAGACCTTGCGCGACCTGACGCGCGAGTCCGTGGCGCAGTCGCGCGAGGCCGAGTTCCTGGAAAGCCTTCCCAATATATTGCCCCAGGATAAAGGCTACCTGCGCACGCAGAAGGCCATCGAGGACGAGGTGGCGGTCCTGCGCGGCAAGGTGGGCCGCCGCGTCAAGAACTCCCTCTACGTGGTCGTCGACGCGAAGGCCAACCGGCTGTATCTCAAGCGCGGGCTCAAGCTCCTGTGGCAGGCCGACGTGTCGGTGGGCCGCGGCGGCAAGCTCTACGACCGCAAGAGCGGCCAGCGCTGGGAGTTCGTCACGCCGCGCGGCAAGTTCCGCGTGATCGGCAAGGGCGTCAATCCGAAATGGCGCCGCCCGGACTGGTCCTTCGTGGAGGCGGGCGAGCCGGTGCCGCCGCCCGACGACCCGTCGCGCTTCGTCGACGGGGAACTGGGCGCGTACTTCCTGAACTTGGGCGACGGCTACCTGATCCACGGCACGCGCTCGGTGGAGATGCTGGGCCGCCCCGCGTCGCACGGCTGCGTGCGCGTGGGAGCGGCGGACCTGGAAAAAATCTACGACTTGGTGCCGGTCGGCACGGAGGTTTTCATCTTCGAATGAGCGCGTCCCTCTCCACCTGGCTGCGCCGTCTCGACCGCCGCGTCCCGTGGCCGGCCCTGCTGGCCGCGGGCGTCCTCGTCCTTTTGGGGCTGCGCGCGCTGGCGACGCGCCTGCGCGCGCGGACCGCGGCCGCGGCGCCGGGGCTTGCGGCGGACGCGGCGGCGCAGGACGACCTGGACGTGGAGATCGCGGAGCGGCGCTCGCTCAAGAACCTGGTCGCCGCCAACCTGGACCGCGCCAAGCGCGACGCGGCCAGCCTCTCGCGCTCGCGGCGCGTGCTCTTCGAGGGCGGCTTGGCGCTTTCCGAGGAGAAGCGGTTATTGGAAAAGCAGTGGGAGATCATGACCACCTGGGTCTTGATCGATCCGGCTGCGGACCGCGTACAGGTCATGCACGGCGACCAGATCGATCAAATCCTGCCGCTCAAAGGCGCGCGCGAGCGCGCGGTCGGCGGCGAGCGCCGCGCCCTGCCCGCGAAGGCCGTCATCGTCTCCAAGGAGCGCTACGCCCACCCGGAGCGCGGCAAGTCCGAGGAGTCGGACGGTCGCCTGGACTGGGATCCGCCGCAGGTGGGCACCTCCTCGCGCGCGCGCGCGCTGGGCCAATACGTCCTCTTCACGCGCGAGGGCCTCATCATCCACGGCCCGCCCTTAGATAAGAAGGAACACGAGGCCTATCCGCACCTGTGCCTGACCTTGCCTCTGGCCGTGGCGCGCCAGGTCTACGCGCGCACCTTCATCGGCACCACGGTCGTCTTCAAGCCCGCCTTGGGCTCGGCTCCCGCCGCGCCGTGAGCGCGCCGCGTCCGCTGACGCGCGTCCACCTGACCGCGCTGGGCGTCAACGCGGTGGTGGGCTCCAGCATTTTTCTATTTCCGGGCTTGCTGGCCGGGATGCTGGGTCCGGCGTCGATTGCCGCTTTCCTGCTGACCGCGCTGCTTTTGGCGCCGGTGGCGCTGTGCTTCGCGGAGGCCGCGTCCTCGCGCGACCGCGCGGGGGGGCCGGGACTCTACGCCCAGCAGGCGTTCGGCCCCACCGCGGGCTTCGCGATCGGCTGGCTGTGCTGGATCGTGGAGATCGTCAGTTGGGCGGCCATCGCCGCGGGCCTGTCGGCCTACGCGGCCCCGTTCTGGCCCGCGCTGGCCTCGCCCTGGGCGGCCAAGGCCGTGGCGGCCGCGGCGGTGGCGGGGTTTGCCGGCTTGAACCTGCTCGGCGCGCGCCCCGGCGCGCGCGC
>JAJXVH010000115.1 GCA_021782205.1 bacterium
GGGCGGGCCTGCAGGGGCGCGCGGTAGACGGGCGGCGGCGGCGGCGGGGCGTTGAAGACGCCGGAATAGGCCGGCAGGCGCGGGCGGCGGCCTTCGGCGCGGGCGCGGCGGAACTCGGCCTTGGCTTCGGCGGATATTTCTCCGGGACCAGCGCCGCCCGCCGCGACGCGGCCGAACATGAACTGCGCGTAATCCTTCGCGGGATAGCCTTCCTTGACCCCGCTGACCAGCGCCCATTTCAGCGTGTCGAAGTCCGAGACGGACAGGTTCTTGGTCATGGCCAGGTTGACCAGGTCGGCGGCGACCGCGTCGGGCACATGGTCGTTGACGAGTTGGCGGTAGCCGTTGGCCCAGGCCGCGATGGTGTCGCCGGGGATGCTTTTCTGGTAGCCGTACAGCGCGATGCCCTGGACTTCCTCGGCGGGGGCGCCGCGCGCCATGGCCTGATAGGCGGCGAAGGCCACGTCGGCGACGCGCTGCGCCGGCGCCTGGTCGAAGGAACCTTCCGTGATCACGTCGAGCAGCACCGGGATCGCGGCGGCGCGGCGGCCGTCGACCACCTCGAAGCCGTAATCGGCGAAGCGCGTCTTGATGGCCTCCATTAACTGGGCGCGTTCGGCCGGGGAGTAGGCGCGGTCGGAGGCCAGCGCCGCCGACAAGGTCTCCAGCACGTTGCGTCGGGGGGCGGCCTGCGCCGACGCGGCACAGACCAAAAGCAACAACGCCGACAAACGCGGGAATGTTCTCATCGCGAGAGCGTCTGCTGGATTTCTTCGTGCATCTCGTCGCCCATCTGGTCCATCTCCGCCATCTGCGCGCGCAGGATCGCGTCGCGGCTGTAGGGGCGGCTCTCGGTGACCGCCACCGGCGCGGGCGGCAGCGCGCGCGCGGCCGCAGCGGATGGCGCGGCTGAAGCGACGGGCACCGCGGAGAGAGGCGCCGCGTAGGGCGCGGGCCGCGCGGGCGGGGCGTTCGTCGCGGCCACCAGCACCGTCGGTCCGCCGTAGGCGATGAGCTCGTCTTGCGCCGCCATCCAGCGGCGCGCCACGTCGGAGCGGATGGCGAAGTTGACGGCGGTGATGGCCAGGCCGTCGGCGGCCTTGCGCGCCATCGAGGTGTTGACGCCTACCAGGCGTCCCGACGCATCGAGCAGAGGACCGCCGGAGTTGCCGCGGTTGATGCTGGTGTCGGTCTGGAAGGCGTTTTTGCCGGCCACGCCGCCGATGTCGGCCACGCGCGCGGAGAGCACGCCCGTGGTCAAAGTCCACAGGCCGCCCTGCTCCGGGTGGCCGATGGCGGCCACGCGATCGCCGATCTCCGCGGAGCGCGGATCGCCCAGCGCGATGCCCGTGACGTCCGCCGGAAGGGAGGGCACCTCGACGAGGGCCAGATCCAGCGCGCGGTCGTAGGCGATCACGCGGCCCGTGACGGGATTTTGGAGATCCTGCTTGGGATCGCCGGTCATGTGCGCGGGCTTGAAGTAGACCCGGATCTGCTCCCAGGGCTGGACCGTCGCGGCGCGGATGACGACGTGCGCGTTGGTCAGTATGCGGCGACGCGCGACGTCCACGACGGAGCCGGTGCCCAGTTCTCCCGCGCCGGAGTTGGACGCGCACAGGATCAGCACCACGGACTTGGCGTCTTTTTGATAAATCGCGCGCGGATCGAACGGCACGGAGGACTCGGGCGGCGGCTCGGGGCCCTCGGCGAGCACCGGCAGGCCCGCGGCGGTCGCCACGGCGCCGGCGTCCGCCCGGCCGCGCAGGTCGGCGCGCGAGAGTCCCCGGTAGAGGTCCGCGGCCAGCACGTGCGCCTGGACCTGTTCGCCCGCGTCCAGGACCTTCTGGTCCAGGGAGTCCAGCACGGCCTTCAGCGACTCGTCCAGGCGCAAGGCTTCCGGCGGCGCCGACCAACCGCGTCGCGCGGCGGCGGCGGAAAAATCCGCCGGTGTCAGCGCGCGCACGTAGCCGCCCCAGCCGGCCGCGACCAAAGCCTTGTCGTCGATGAGCCGTGCGGGTCCCGTGAGCAGGCCGCGCACGCGGGGAGGCAACCGCGCGCCGGAAGCTCGCGCCCAGGCGGCCAGGTCCCGCGCCGCCGCGCCCCGCGCCATGCCGCCGCCCTTCACGGCCAGGGCCTGCACGTCCTGGGAGGCGGCCAGCGCGGTATAGAGGCCTTTGAGCGCGGCGGCGTCCGCCGCCGCGGGTTCCGGGCGCAGAAGGGCCTGCCTCAGGACGCGCGCGCGGTCCTGCACGCGCAGGTCCAAGTTCTCGCCCATTTCCGTGGGGATGCCGCCGCGCACGGCGGCGACGGCGGCCGTCGTGTCGGGACCGCGCACCGCGGGCTGGTTGAGATAGGCGCCGACGCGGCGCAGGAGCTCGGCCAGGGAGTATTCGGGCGCAGGTTGGGCCGACGCGCGGCCGGGCATTAGAACGAGAACCGCCAGGAGGGAAAGCATACGTCGATTATGTCGTCGTCGCGTGCTTTTGTCAAGCCGAGACGAATGGTAAACTCGTCACATGAGGCGAAGGACGCCGTGGCGGCGGATTCTGGCGGCGCTGGCGGTCTTGGCGGGATTGGGTTTGCTCGCCGCGGCGGCGCTGGTCAAGAGGCTGTTGCCCGCCGATGAGGCGCGCGCGATGGCCGTCGACGCGGCGCGCCGAACGCTGGGCCGAGAAGTGCGGCTGGAAAGCGTCGAGGCGGGCCTGCGCGGCGTGAGTCTGCGCGGGCTGGAGGTCTCCGCGCGGCCGGATTTCTCCGCGGGCACGTTTTTGCGCGCCGAGCGTGTGCTCGTCCGGCCGAACTGGCGGGCCCTGCTGAGCCGGCGTTTCGTCATTTCCGACGTGAGCATCGAGCGTCCGGTCGTGCGCGTGGAGCGGCGCGCGGACGGCCGCTTCGACTTCGCCGCGACGGAGTCCTCCTCGGCCGCCGCGACGGCGGCGGCCAGGCCCGAGCTTGACGTACGCCGGCTGACCGTCGCCGACGGCGAGCTGGACTACGTGGACGACGCCGCAAGCGCCGTCTGGCGCGCGTCGGATCTGAGCCTGGAAATCCGCGGCCCCGGCCGCGCGGCGCCCCTCGCCGTCGAGCTGTCGGCGCGCGTGCGCGGCGTGGCCAAGGGCCGCGCGGTGGACGCGCGGATCGCCGTGGACGGGAGCGTGGATCTAGGCGGCGGACGCCGCGATCAGTTCATCGTGGACGCGACACGCGTCATCGTGGAGCAGGATGGGCTGCGTCTGGAAGGCTCGGCGCGCGTGGCCGGGCTTGACGCTCCGCGCGTCGGCATCGACGCCGAGCTGGCGCAGTCGGGGCGTCGTCTGGCGAAGGCCTCTGTGTCGGCGCGGATCGGCCCGGCCGTGGACGTCGCGGCGCGCTTGGAGACGGAGGCGCTCGACGGGCGCACGCTGATGCGTCTGCTGCCGGGTTCGCGGCTGCCGGGTCTGCCCGCGACGGCGCTCACCGGCCGCTTCTCCCTGGCGGGCGGCGACCTGCTGGTCCCGACGGTCGTCTTGAGCGCGGCGAACGGGCGCGTCGCCGTCAGCGGAAGGATCGTGGACGTGCGCTCGGACGCGGCGGTCCCGGACTTGACGGCCGACGTGGATTGGTCTTGGCTGAAGGCGCGCGCGGGGGACGTTGCATTTTTATCCTTCCTGCCGCCCGCCCTGGTCGTGCCTGCGGCGCGAGTGAGCGGGCGCGTCCGGCTAGAAGGCCCGGACGCGGTCTTCGATGGACTGACCTTCACCACGTCCGCGGGCACGGTCGCGTTGAACGGGCGCGTCGCCGGCGCGCGGTCGGACGCGGCGCGGCCGAGCCTGACCGCCGTTCTCGACCTTGCTCTGCCGCCGTTGACCGACGCCGATCTTCCGTTTGCGGGCGTGCCCGCGGGCCTGCGCCTGCCGGCGACGCGCTGGACGGGCGCGATCGACTATGCGCCGGGTGACCTGCGCCTGCGCGCGTTGCGCGCGCGCGCGGGCGGCACCGACGTCCAGGCCGACGGCGACATCGGGCTCGGGGTGAAGCCGACGTTCGCGGGGCGTCTGCGCGCGCGCTCTCTCGACTTCGCCCTGCTCGGCGACCTGGAGCCCGGAGCGCGGGCCCTGAATCCGACGGGGCGCGGCACCTTCGACTTCCGGTTTTTGCGCGGCCCGCACGGCCGCGTGGTCGAGGGCTCGGCGCGGCTGCGCGGCCTGGGCCTGGACGCGGGCGCAATTGCATTGCGGGACCTCTCCGGGACGCTGATCGCCGACGGCTCGCGCATCGAGGCGGCGGATCTGACCGGAAGGCTTGACGGCGCGGCGCTGGCGCTGGACCTATCTCTAGACGACTACGCGAACGCCCCCGAGGTCCGCATGGCGGCCAAGCTGGAGCGCTTCGACCTGGGCCATTACTTGTCGGCGAAGCGTAAATTGCTTGGCGGAGCTCCCGCGCTCGCCGCCAGCACGGCCGCCGTTTCCGGAGCGCCGGCCGCGCCCATCCGCACGCGAGGCAGCCTCGACATCGCCGAACTGGTGCACCCGAACGCGACCGTGCGCGACGTGCACGCCGACTGGGCATTGTCGGGCCTGACGCCGGACCTGCGCGCGCTGGACGGACGGGCCCGCCTGCGCGTCGGCGGCGGAAAGATCCGCTCCCTCGGCGCGCTGGCCGACGAGGAGAAGGCGCTCAAAGTCCTGCTGTTTCCCCTGCTGGTCGTCCAGAAAATCACCAGCCTGGGCGGCCTGCGCCTTTTCCCGGACTTCAACGACATTCAACTGCGCAGCGTCGCCGGCGACTATTCGTTCAAGAAAGGCGTGATGACCTTGGAGCGCTCGCGCATGGAATCCAACGAGGCCGCCGTCGCGGCCGCGGGCACCATCGACCTGCCTCTGGAAAAGCTGGGGCTGGTCGTGCGCGCCCAGGTCGCCGCGTTCGTGCCCATCGCCGTGGACGTGGGGGGGACGTTCTCTCGGCCCACGGCCAAGGTGGGCGCGGGCGCGTTCATCGTCGACCCGGCCAAGCAGCTTCTGCTCGACATGCTCGGCCGCTGACGCGGCGTTACTGGTCGGCGAAGAAGTTTTCGATGGCCTTCTGGACCGCCTGCGCGGTCTGCTTGGCCAGAGAGGCCAGAGCGCGGCGGCGCGCCTCGGCGGGATCGAGCGCGTCCTCGCGGGCGGTCGGCGCCAGCCGCGCGAAGGTTGCGCCGGTGCGGCCGTCCTGGAGACTGACCGTCGCGTCGGCGCGGGAGCGCCGCCAGCCGGGGCTGGCCTCGACGGGCTGAACCGTGACCTGGGCTTGGGCCATCAGGTCGGACGTGTCGGTGGGCAGGCCGCTTTTGGCCGAGAGGCCCACGGCGTTGAGTCCGGTGATGACGCCGGTCGCCACGTCCTGCGCGCCGTCGCCGGTGACCGCGACGACCACGTCGAGCGCGGCCAGAGCCTTGGCGGCCGCGGCGCGAACCGTGCCCGCGTCGACGGGGCCCGCGTCGTCGCCGCCGCCGAGGATGCGGTTGTCGTTTTCCAGGTCGCCGCGCGATTTGACCAAGGCCAGGAGCTTGGCGGCGGCCTTGGCGCGAGCGAAGCGGTCCGTGGCCTGGTCGAGCTGATTCTGATACGTCTGCGTCTCCTGGTCGAGGTCGTGGAGCTTTTCGGTGACGCCGAGCAGGGCCTGGTCCTTGGGCAGAGCCGCGAGCGAGTAGTAGCGGAATGTCGCCGGATCCTTCCAGCGCGCGACGATATCCACGCCTTCAAGGGCTTTTTTGGCCACGGTGCGCACGTTGTCGGCGACGGTCTGCGAGAAGGAGTGCGCGGCCGTCCCGTTCTTGGCGCCGTTCGTCTCGGTCTCATCGACGCTGGAGTCCACCGACACGGTCGCGGAAAAGACCTGCGCGACGGCGCCGCGCGCGCGGGCGTCGGCCGTGCTGTCGCTGTCGGCGCTGCCCACGCCGAGCACGTACTGCGCGCGCGGCCAGCGCGCGCTTTCGCCGTCGATCCAGGCGGGACGGGGGCCGCCGTTGGCGTGGCGGCCGAATGCGCACGCGGAGAACGCCGCGGCGAACAGCACGACGAGAATGCGCGAAGGAATTTTCTTGGTCATAGGGCCGTCCTGTCGTAGAGATAGGCGCGCCTGCCCGTGCGGACGAGCACGCCCTTGAAGTCGTGTCGCGCCACCACGTCGCCCGCGGCGTCGCGGTAGACGGCGGCGATGTCGTGCGTCCCGGCCGCCAGCGCGGCGCGCGCGACGCGGTATTGCGAAGGCAAGGTCGTCCAGCAGCGGGTGTCGGCCACCTCGGTTCCCGCGGCCAGGGCGTTGGTGCCGATGCCCGCGAGCAGCGCCTCCGGCGAGCCCGCGCCGAAGCGGTTGGCGACGGCGCGGGTGAGGGTGCGCGCGAGGATGTATTTGACCGCCGCGCGCGCGATGGCGCGCGTGCGGATCAAGGCCTGGCGCTCGGAGAGGTCGCGCATGGCGATGGCCGAGACGTCCTCGATCAGGCGCGTGGGGGCGGTGCGGCCGTCATCCAGGTCCAGTTCAGAGGAGGCGATGCGGTAGCGGCCTTGGACGTAGGCGGGGAAAGCCACGGTGATCGCGTTGCCCATGAAGCCGGCGGCCAGCGCGTCGCGGGCCTGGCCGTATTGCGAGCCTTCATCATTGGTGGTCTGCAGGGCGAAGACTGCGTCGTTCCAGGCGACTTGATAGCTCTTGCTGATCTTGCGCGGCGCGGTGCCGTTGGCGTGGATGAAGACGACCTCGCCCTGGCCCGGGCGCAGCGTCGGCGCACTGGGGCCTTCGCGGTCGTCTCGGCCGCCGATCAAGGCCTCGGCCTTGTCGAAGCTGATGCGCGCGTCGTCGGGCTGGCCGGCGTCGGCGTAGAGCAATCCGGAAATGTATTCGCCGAAGGCGTCGTCCTTGTAGGCGTTCTTGCGCGCGCCGTAGACGTCGGAGTACTCCTGCAGAAGGCGCGAGAGGCGGCGGATCTCCACCATGGCGCCGCTGCGGTCTCCTGACAGTAGATAGGCCAGCGCTCCGTCGACGT
>JAJXVH010000116.1 GCA_021782205.1 bacterium
TTATGGTCCGGGCTGACGATCTGGTCGGGTTTCATCGCGGGCCGACACGTCGACTACTGGATCACGAAGGCGGACAACCAGGTGATGCTGGTCAAGCTGACCAGGTTGTCGCAGGAGATGGAGGGCGCGCGCGCGGTTTTAGACGAGGCGGGCGCGACCGATCGCCAACTGCGCGGGCTTCTGACCATGGCCCGCGACCGTGATCCGATCTCCGCGGCGACGGGGGTGGGCGGCCCGACTTTGGCCGACCGGCTCTCCCTGGACCGCCTGCTATCCTCCGGCCGCGGCGACGCGATCCGGCAGGCGGACTGGCACCGCGAGATCTCGCGCATCCGCGCGGACGCCCAGAGCCGCCTGGCCAGCTTCCAGGAGATCGCCTGGTACGTCGGCAACCAGAAGAGCCTGCGCAACGCCACGCCGAGCCTTTGGCCGGCCGCGGGCACGATCACGTCGCTGTTCGGCTACCGACTGTCGCCGATGCACCGCGACGACGGCGAGACCGGCGAGTTCCACCCCGGCGTCGACATCGCCAACAATCCCGACACCCTGATCTACGCGACGGCCGACGGCACCGTGCAGTTCTCGGGTTGGTCCCACGGCTATGGCAATCTGGTGGTCATCGACCACGGCTACGGCATCCAGACCGTCTACGGCCACACGTCGAAGGCGCTGGTGAAGGCCGGCGACCGCGTGCTCAAGGGCCAGGTCATCGCCTACATGGGAACGACCGGCCGCTCGACCGGCGCGCACGTGCACTACGAGGTCCGCCGCCAGGGCCGCGCGATCAATCCGATGCAGTTCCTCAAGGTTCGCGGGCCCGGCGACGAGCTGGGGTTCGCGCGCACTCGGCCGGAGACCGGCGGCTGATGTTCGGCTCCAAACGCGCGGACGCGCGGGAAGGCATGACCTTGATCGCCGAGGAGGCGTATTTCCATGGCCGTCTCGCGGCCAAGGGCTCCTTGCGCATCGAGGGCACGTTCGAGGGCGACATCACCGACGCCGTGGACGTGGTCGTCGGCGCGCGCGGACGAGTGCTGGGCGACATCGCCGCGGAGAGCTTGACGCTGGCCGGGGAAGTCATCGGCAACGTCGTCGCCGCCGCCTTCGTCGAGCTGTTCTCCAGCGCCCGCCTGACCGGCGACGTGCGCACGCCGAAGCTGAAGATCGACGAGGGCGCCTTCTTCGACGGCGCCTGCGCGATGGGCGACGGGGCCGACCGGCCGCGCCGCCGCCGCGCCAAGACCGAGCCGGAGCCCGAGCGGCCGGCCGACGCCGTCTCCTAAAGGACCCGATGATCTCTTTCCTGCGCCGCCATCAGAAAAGCGTTTTCGCCGCGACGCTGACCATCTTCTTCGGCGGCATGTTCGTGGGCTTCGGCGGGTATTGGTTTGAGAAGCGCGACCTGCAGGGCGTGGTCGCCCGCGTGGGCGGCACAAAGATCCTGTATTCCACGCTGATGGCTCAGGTCGAGCTGTACGAGGATCAGGCCCAGCGTCAGGGCAAGGAGCTGACCGACGCGCAGCTTAAAGAACTCAAACAGGAACTGCTCAACGGCATGATGGTCGACGAGCTTCTGGCGCAGAAGGCCGACGAGCTGGGCTTCGTCGTCAGCGACGCGGAGTTGGCGCGCGACATCCGCGGCACGCCCGCGTTCCAGCGCGACGGCCGCTTCGACGAGGAGTCCTACATCGCGCTTCTGCGCGAGCGCTTCCGCATGACGCCGCAGGAGTTTGAGACCCAGCGGCGTAAATCCTTGAAGGCGGCGCTGGTCCAGAGCCTTCTGATGCGCGAGGCGAAGGTCTCGCCCGCGGAACTGCGCGAGGCCTATGCGGCGGCCAACAAGGGCTCGATGAAGAATTTCGACAAGAACAAGGACGAGGCTCTCGGCCAGCTCCAGCAGCAGAACGCGCGGGGCCTTTTGGGTCGCCTGCTGCAGCAGATGCAGGCGAAAGTCGAAGTCCAGAACCTGCTCAGCAAGGTCGACGCGGGCGCCTGAGCGTCGACCGGGAGAATTCTTTCGTGAACACGATCCTCGTCGTCGGCTCCGTCGCGCTCGACACCGTCAAGACTCCGGCCGGCGCCATCGCCGACGGTCTGGGCGGCTCGGCCACTTATTTCTCCCTGGCCGCGCGCCATTTCGCGCCGGTGCGGCTGGTCGGCGTGGTGGGCGAGGATTTCCCGCGCGAGCACCGGACCTTGCTGTCCGAGCGCGGCATTGACTGCGCGGGGCTGAAGACCGCCAAGGGCAAGACCTTCCGCTGGTCGGGCCGCTACGGCAAGGACGCGAACACGGCCAAGACCCTGGCCACGCACCTGAACGTCTTCAAGGATTTCCGCCCGCGCCTGGATGAGGCGCAGAAAAGCTCTCCGGTGGTGTTCCTGGCCAACATCGATCCAGAACTGCAGAGCGAGGTGCTGGCGCAGATGAAGGCGCCCGCGCTGGTGGCCTGCGACACGATGAATTTCTGGATCGATTCCAAGCCCGAGGCGCTCAAGGAGCTCCTGGCGAAGGTCGACGTGTTCTTCGCCAACGAGGAGGAAGCCAAGCGCCTGGCGCGCAAGACCAACCCGCTCCTGGCGGCCCAGACCATCTCCTCCTGGGGCCCGTCGGTGGTGGTGATCAAGAAGGGCGAGCACGGCGCGCTGATGAAAGTGGGCGATCGCTTTTACATTTTTCCGCCGTTCCCTTTGCCGGAGATCAAGGACCCGACGGGCGCCGGCGACACGTTCGCGGGCGGTTTCCTGGGCTCCCTGGCCGCGGCGGGCGTCTACGATGACGTCGGCCATCTTAAGCGCGCGATGGCCTACGGCTCGGTGTTGGCCTCGTTCAACGTCGAGGATTTTTCCACTCGCAACATCGAGGACCTGGACCGAGAGCGCATCGACGAACGCTTCCACGACCTGCTCGACCGCATGAGCGTGCCGCGAACCCGGGACCTGCTCAAACCCCGCCGCGCCGTCGCGGCCTGACGCGCGCGTGATCGAAATCGAGGGGCTGGTCAAGCGCTTTGGCGCGCACACCGCCGTGGCGGGTCTGGATTTGAAGGTCGCGCCCGGGGAGATTTTCGGCTTCCTGGGCCCCAACGGCGCGGGCAAGACCACGACGGTCAAGATGATCACCGGCCTGCTCAAGCCGACGTCCGGGCGGGTGCGCGTGGCGGGCCACGACGTGGCCCAGGACCCGATCGCGGCCAAACGCGCGATGGGGCTGGTGCCCGATGAGCCGTTCGTCTACCCGAAGCTCACGGGCGCCGAATATTTGCGCTTCGTCGGCGAACTGTACGGCGCGCGCCTGGACGATATGAAGCGGCGCGTACCCGAACTGCTGGAAATGTTCGAGCTGGGGCCGTGGGGCGGCGAGCTTTTGGAAAGCTACTCGCACGGCATGCGCCAGAAGCTGGTGCTGGCGGGCATCCTCCTGCACGAGCCCAAGGTGCTGGTGCTCGACGAGCCGATGGTGGGCCTGGACCCGAAGAGCGGGCGGCTGGTCAAGGACATCTTTCGCACGCTCGCGCAGCGCGGCACGACGATCTTCATGTGCACGCACGTGCTGGAAATCGCCGAGAAGCTGTGCGACCGCGTGGGCATCATGATCGAGGGGCGCATGATCGCCTGCGGGACTTTGGCCGAACTGCAGGCTCGGGGCCGCGGGGGCGCAGGGACGGATTTGGAGTCGATCTTCCTGAGCCTGACCGGCGGCGACGAGTACGCGACGCTGCTGCGCTACCTGTGATGCTGGCCTTGCTGGCCGCGCGTCGCGCGCGGTGCGCGCGCAACGCGGCCACGGCGCTGACGCCCTACGAGCGCGGCCGTAATTTCGCCTTCGGTCTGGCGGGGTTCGCTTTGCTCTACGGACTGTACGCGGGTTTTCGCCGCGTTCTGCTCTATCTGGTCGGCGTGGAATTGATCGGCCGTCTGCTGCTCTGGAAGCTGACCGCGATGATGTTCCTGATGACGCTGTCGATGGTGATGGTGTCGAGCCTGCTGACCTCTTTGACGACGCTCTTCTACTCCTACGACCTCAAGTTCTTGATGAATGCGCCTCTGAGCCTGCGCACGGTCTTCCTGGACAAGTCCCTGGAAAGCGCGTTCTTCGCGTCGTGGATGATCGCGCTGGTGCTGGCGCCGTACGTGCTGGCCCTGGCGCGCGCGCTGAATCTGGGACCGGTGTTCCTTGCGGCGTTCGTCGCTCTCCTGCCGCCGTTTCTGCTGCTGGCGGCCTCGTTCGGCATCGCCTTCACGTTGATCCTTCTCTACCTGTTTCCATCCTCGCGCACGCGCGACGTGGTCTGGGTGCTGTCGAGCCTGTCCATGACGATCGCCTACGGCCTGGTCCGCTTCTCCCAGCCCGAACGCCTGATCCGCCCCGACGCGCTGAAGGTGGTGGCCGAGTATTTGAACTTCCTGCAGGCGCCGACGGCGCCGTATCTGCCGTCCTGGTGGGCGGCGCGCGGTCTTCAGGCGGCGGCCGACGGGCGCTGGGGAGACTGGAGCGCGGACCTGGCGCGACTGTGGGGCGCGGCGATCCTTGTTTACGCGGGCCTGGTGTGGCTGGCGGGGCGCACGTATTTCACCGGCTACAGCGGGGCGCAGGAAGGGGGTTTGCGGCGGCGGCGGCATGCGTTTGCGCCGCTGCGGGAGAGTTGGATTTTCGGCCGCATCGGCCCCTTGCTTTGGAAGGATCGCGTCGCGTTTTTTCGCGACGTGAAGCATTGGTCGCAGATGCTCCTGATCGTGGGGCTGGTGTTCGTCTACCTGTTCAGCATCCAGCGCCTGCCGCTGGACTCCGCGGACCTGCGCAGCCTGGTTTCCTTCCTGAACGTCGGCACGGCGGGCTTCGTGATCGCGGCGCTGGGCCTGCGGTTCACCTTCCCCTCGATCAGCCTGGAGGGACGCTCCTGGTGGGTGCTGAAGGCCTCGCCTCTGACCACGGCGCAGATCATGCGCGAGAAGTTCCTCTTCTCCGCCGGGCCGATGCTTCTGGTGGCGTTCGTGCTGGGCTGCGCGACGAACCTGATCCTGGACGCGGACCGCTTCACCGCGACGCTGTCCTTGGGCGCCTTGCTGGCGGTCGCGGCGGTGGTCTGCGCCATGGGCGTGGGCCTGGGCGCGCTGTTCCCGCGCTTTCACGTGGAGAACATCCATCAAGTGGAGTCCTCCTTGGGCGGCTTCGTCTACATGGCGGCCTGCCTGTTCTACATCGGCGCGACCATCGCGGTGCTGGCCTGGCCCATGCAGATGCATTTTCAGGAGCGCTTCGGAAAAGCGGGCGCCTGGGACTGGCGGCTGGCCGCCGCGTCGGCGGCGATGTGGCTGACGCTCAACGCGGCCGCGGCGGTGATACCTTGGACTCTCGGACTTCGCGCCTTGGAGAATCATGAACTATAAAATGCTCGCCGCGCTTCTGTTCCTCGCCGCTCCCGCGTTCGCGGGCCCGCGCGTGGCCGTGGTCATCGACGACTTCGCGCTGACCTACCCGAAAAATCCCCCGGACGCGGAATGGATGGCTTTCGACGAGCCGCTGACCTTCGCGGTGATGCCGGACTACAAGATCACCACTTCGACGGCGAAGCGCGCGCACGAGGCGGGCAAGGAAGTCATCATGCACTACCCGTTCGATCCCTACCAGCGCTATGACTTGAACCCGAACGCGGCCACGCCGGGGGACGTGGAGAAGGCGTCCAAGCTTTTGGCGCGCATGCTTAAGCAGGTGCCCGGCGCGGTCGGCCTCAACAATCACCGCTCCGACCGCGCCACGAAGAACCGCCCGCTGATGCGCGCGTTCATGAAGCTCTACAAGCCCACGGGCCTCTACTTCGTCGACTCGAAGGTCTCTGCGAAGAGCGTGGCCTACTCCGAGGCGAAGGCCGCCGGCATCCGCGCCGCCGAAAACTTCATCTTCCTGGACACGGCACAGGTGCACACCAAGCCTTTTTGCGAGAAGATGTTGGGCCGGGCCATCGCGCACGCGCGCAAGTACGGCTCCGTGCTGGTGATCGGCCACCATTATTTTCACGGCACGCTCGACTGCCTGAAAGAAGAGATGCCGCGCTACGCGAAGGAAGGCATCCAGTTCGTCAAGGCGTCGGCGCTGGTGAAGTAGTCGTCAGGCCGCGGACCGAGCCAGCGTCGACCAGGTAGGCCCGAGCCTCCGCCTGCGACGCGGTGACCCCGATCATGACGTTCTCGTCGTGCATATCCGAGACGGCCAACCCCGCCGTGCGCAGGCGGGCCTTCAAATCGCCGGCCAGGGCGTCATGGACGGCGGTTCGTTTTCCGGCGCGGCGCAGTTCGCCCAAAGTGCTTCCGATCACGCGCTCCTTGACCAGGGCGGGCCGGCTCCAGTCCGGCGCACGCGCGCCGAACCAGCCGGCCATCTGATCCAGAAAAGGCTGGAGGCGGTGCGGGATGCGGGTGACCGCGATGAGCCGCGGCCCGGCCTGGGCGTCGGCCAGTGCGCGGCTGGCGGCGGCTTCGGCCAGCATGTCCCGTGTCATCTGTGAGCGGCCGCGCGGGTTCGGCGCGCCGAAGCCGTCCGCAGCGATCTTGACCACCCACGCGGGTTGGGCCGGGTGGGCGTAGACCGCGCCGAAATCCCCGCGCCCGAGCGCGGGCAGGGCCGCGCCGCCGAGATTAGCCGCGTTGTTGAGCCACGTCATGCCGCTCAACCCCAATGCCTGCGCGGGCGCGACCGGGAGGGCCGCAATGGGAGTTTCGGCCAGAGGCGCCGCGATATCCGCGGCATGCGAGGGAGGCAAAAGCGCCAGCGCGAACGCCAGAAAAGCGATCACGCCTTCAGAATAGCCGCGCGCGCCGCGCGACGTCAGGGGCCATCGGCCCAATCTGAAACGGGCCTTTCGCCCGAAAAAATTCTAGCGGCGGTGGGAATCGAACCCACAAGAGGTTTCCCCCGAGCGATTTT
>JAJXVH010000117.1 GCA_021782205.1 bacterium
CAGAAAGGCGTGGTCGCCGACATGGACCTGGTCGCGCTCGAATTGGTTCGAGTGTACAAAGAAGAAGAAATCGCCAGCTGAGAATGAAGGACGAAAAAGAGCCCGCCCCTTTTCGTTTTCCGCTGACAGACGTCAAGGACTATGGGGAAATGGACGTGAAGGCGCAGGCGCCCGCGGAGGACTTTGCCGGCGCGCTGAGCGAAGGCTCCTTGATCGGCCCCGTCGCACTGCGCGGCGTCATCCGCCGCGTCGACGACGACGCGGTCTTCACGGGCTCGGTCGGCGGACGCTGGCTCTTCGAGTGCTCCCGATGCCTGACCCCGATCGAGGGGGAGTGGAGCGAGACCTTCGAGGCGACCGTTTCGATCGACGGCGGCCCCATGGATCTGACCGAAGAGGCGCGGCAGTCCATCGGCTTGGCCCAGCCCATGAAGATGTTCTGCCAGCCGGACTGCAAGGGGCTGTGCCCGACGTGCCGCAAGAATCTCAACACGACCCATTGCGGCCACGTGCCGGCGGTCGACGCGCCGGACACGGTTCGTCCGCGATTTACCGAGCGGCGCAAGAAAGGCTAGAATCCTTCGAATTCAACGGTGAAATAGAGGACTATCATGCCCAATCCGAAACGCAAGCACACACGCTCCCGCCGCGACAGCCGCCGCGCCGCCAACTGGAAGCTCGACGGCGTGCCGCTGAGCAAGGACAAGGACGGCCGCTGGCACCGCCCGCACACGGTCAGCGCCGACGGCTTCTACAACGGCGTCCTGGTGCGCCCGCCCAAGACCAAGAAGAAGGCCGGCGAGAATCCCGAGGGCGGCGAACAGCAAGGCTAGTTTGAAAATCGCGCTCGACGCGGTCGGCGGAGACTTCGGGCTGGCCCCGAACATCGACGGCGCCGTGCAGGCCGCCAACGCCTTCGGCGTCGAGCCGGTGCTGGTCGGGCCCGCCGGAAAGATCGCGGCGGAACTTTCGGCGCGCGGCGTGGCCGGGGACAAGCGCTTCGAGATCGTGGACGCGCCGGACCTCATCACGATGGACGAGGAGCCGGCCGCGGCCTGCCGTGCCAAGCCCAAGAGCTCGATCATGGTCTGCGCGGAGCTGGTCGCCGCGGGCCGCGCGGCGGCCATGGTCTCCGCCGGACATTCCGGCGCGACCATGGCCGCCGTCACTCTCTGGCACCTCAAGCGCATTCCGGGCATCCTTCGTCCGGCCATCGCCGCTCCTATTCCCACCTCTCGCGGCGTCACGATCCTGCTTGATGCGGGAGCCAATGTCGACTGCAAGCCCTGGCATCTCGTACAGTTCGCGATGATGGGCAGCATCCTGTCGCGCCACCTTTACGGCGTCCCGGAGCCGACGGTCGGCCTGCTGACGATCGGCGAGGAGGAAGGCAAGGGCAACGACCTGGTCAAGGAGGCCTTTCCGCGCCTGAAGGCCGCCGGACTTAATTTCGCCGGCGCCGTCGAAGGCCGCGACGTCCCCGCCGGTAAAACCGACGTCGTCGTCTGCGACGCGTTTGTCGGTAACGTGCTCATCAAGACCATGGAAGGCACCGCCGGCGCGATCGTAGGCCTGCTCAAGTCGGAAATCATGTCCACGTGGCGCTACCGGCTGGCGGGCATGGTGCTTAAAGGCGCCTTGTCGCGCGTCAAGCGGCGCATGAGCTACGACGAATACGGCGGCGCGCCGCTGGTGGGCGTCAACGGCGTGGTCGTCATCGGCCACGGCTCGTCGAACGCCCGCGCGATCGCCCACGCGCTGAAAGCCGCCAAAACCTTGGCCGACTCGGGCATGGTCGCCGCGTTGCGTGATGCCGCTCAGAAGGCCGCCCTCGAGGATGCCGTTACGAATTGATGCCGTCAACGACAAGATTAAGGAGAACGCCATGAGCACCGACGCCGCGGTTCAACCGGTCGCCGTCACGGGAACAAGGCTCAAGGACAGAGTCGCGATCATCACCGGCTCCGCCCAGGGAATTGGTTACGCGACGGCGGAATTGTTCGTCGCCGAAGGCGCGAAAGTCGCGATCGTCGACGTCAACGCCGAACTCGCTCAGAAGTCGGCCGCGCTGCTGGACGGCGGCAAGGGCACGGCCATCGGCCTGGCCTGCGACGTGACCAAGCATGAGCAGACCGAGGCCGTGGTCAAGGCCGTGGTGGACAAATGGGGCAAAATTGATATATTGGTCAACAACGCGGGGATCACGAAGGACAACCTGATGATGAGGATGTCCGACGCGGACTGGGACCTCGTGCTGAACGTCAACTTGAAGGGCGCTTTCAACTTCACGAAGGCGGTCGTCCGGCCGATGATGAAGGCGCATTACGGGCGCATCGTGAGCATCGCCTCCATCGTGGGAGAGGAAGGAAACGCGGGCCAGGCGAATTACGCCGCGTCGAAGGGCGGGTTGATTTCGATGACGAAGTCCGTGGCGCGGGAGTTCGCCTCGCGTAGCATCACCGCCAACGCGGTGGCGCCGGGCTTCATCAAGACGCGGATGACCGACGCGATTCCGGAAGACGCGAAGAAGAAGCTGCTGGAAAAGATTTTGCTGGGTCGAATGGGCGATCCGATCGACGTCGCCCGCGCCGTATTGTTCTTGTCTTCGGACGAGTCGTCGTATATCACCGGCCACGTTCTGAATGTGAACGGCGGCGGATACATGTAAGGAGAATGACCACCATGGCTGATGCCAACATCGCGGACCGCGTCAAGCAGATCATCGTCGAGCAGCTCGGCGTGGACGCCGCCGAGGTCACGCCGAACGCGCACTTCGTCAACGACCTGGGCGCGGACTCGCTGGACACCGTCGAACTCGTGATGGCTCTCGAAGAGGAGTTCGACACCGAGATCCCCGACGAGCAGGCCGAGAAGATCCAGACCGTCGGCCAGGCGATCGACTACATCACGAGCCACGCCAAGAAGTAACGGCTTCGTGGACGCGCCCAAGGAACTGGAGTCGTCGATCGGCTACCGGTTCAAGGACCCGGCCCTGCTTTCGCTGGCGTTGTCGCACAAGTCGTACGCCAGCGAGAGCGGGTCCGGGGCCGACAACGAACGGCTTGAGTTCCTCGGGGACAGCGTGCTGGCGTCCGTCGTCGCGCACGCGCTGTACGAAGAATACCCGGGAGAGCCGGAAGGGACTCTCTCCAAGAAAAAGTCTCTTCTCGTTTCACGCCCCAGTCTGGCGGCGTGGGCCGAGGAATTGGGGCTAGGCGGGCGCCTCTTGCTGGGTGTCGGCGAGGAATCGACCGGCGGACGCACGCGGCATAGCCTGCTGTCCAATGCGCTGGAGGCTCTGATCGGCGCTATTTTTCTGGACGGGGGCTACGGCGAGGCGGAGCGCTTCGTGGGCGCCTGGTGCCGCGGTCGTTTGGGAAGTCTCGCGGAGACGGACCACAAGAGCCGGCTTCAGGAGCTTCTACAGAAGAAGCATAAATCGCCGCCGACCTACGACCTGACTTCGGCGGCCGGTCCGGACCACGACAAAACCTTCGCCGTGCTGGTGCGCATCGGTTCGCGCGAACTTGGACGCGGTGCGGGTAAGAACAAGAAAGAAGCCGAACAGGCCGCGGCGCGGGATGCGTTGAGCCGACTGACGGGAGGGGGCGCGTGACATGGACTACGAACTGACCGAGACGCAGGAAGAGATCAAGAATCTGGCTTACCAGGTCGCGTTGCGCGACCTCAAACCCATCCGCGAAAAGCACGACGCCGACGGCACGTTCCCCTGGGACGCGGTCAAGAAGATGGCGGCGGCCGATTTGCCCGGCGTCTATCTCCCGGAAGTCTACGGCGGCCTGGGCGGCGGACTCCTGGAGCAGGTGCTCGTCGTGGAGCAATTGTCCCGCATCTGCGGCGGCATCGCGCTGTGCTTCGCGGCCACCGGCTTGGGCGCCCTGCCCATCATGCTTCTGGGCACCGCCGAGCAGCGCCAGAAGTATATCCCCGACCTGGCCGCCGGCCGCAAGCTCGCGGCGTTCTCCATCACCGAACCGGCCGCCGGCTCCGACGCCACGGCCACGAAGACCACGGCCAAGCTCGACGGCGAGCACTACGTGCTCAACGGCACCAAGATCTTCGTCTCCAACGGCGAGGTCGCCGAGACCTACGTGGTGTTCGCCTCCACCAATCCCGCGCGCGGCGCGCGCGGCGTCTCGGCGTTCATCGTCGAGAAGGGCACGCCCGGCTTCGGCTTCGGCAAGAAAGAGCACAAGATGGGCATCCGGGCCAACCCGACCTACGAGCTCGTCTTCCAGAACTGCCGCATCCCGAAGAAAAACCTCCTCTACAAGGAGGGCTACGGTCTGTTCACCGCCCAGACCACGTTCGACTGCTCGCGGCCCGGAGTGGCGGCGCAGGCTTTGGGCATCGCGCAGGGCGCGATGGACGAGACGGTCGCCTACATCCGCCAACGCAAGCAGTTCGGCCAGCCGATCTCCAGCTTCCAGGCCATCCAGCACATGATGGCCGACAATGCCACGCAGATCGAGGCCTCGCGCGCGCTTCTCTACGCGACCACGCGCTCGATCGACAGGGCGATGAAGCCCGTCTACGCGAAGGCCATCGCCGACAACGCCGTCGTCTACGACGTGATGCAGACGATGGACGTGCGCCGCTACACCAAGGAGTCGGCGATGTCCAAATACTACTGCTCCGACGTGGCCATGAAGGTCACGACGGACTGCGTGCAGATGTGCGGCGGCATCGGCTACATGGCCGACTTCCCCGTCGAGAAATACATGCGCGACGCCAAGATCACGCAGATCTACGAAGGCACCAACCAGATCCAGCGCAACGAGATCGCCGCGATGATGATCAAGGAAGCCGCGTCCTCGGCGAAAGCCGAGGCCGCGTCGGCCTAAGGCACGGCGATGGCGCACGAACAGCGTGAGTTTCTGGGCTGCGGCCGGCGTCTGCACGGGGCGGCCCCCAGCGCCGGCGTCCAGCGCGCCTTGCTGGGACGCGCGCCGGACTACGCGCCGGACCGCCCGTTCGACGCGCTGCACGTCAAGCTGGACCTCGACGTCGACCTGCGCCGCAAGACCTTGTCCGGCGTCTGCGAGACGACCGTGCGCGCGCGGCGCGCCGGCGTGCGGCGGCTGGATTTCCACGCGGTCGACCTGAAAGTGTCGCGCGTGGAGGTCGACGGCGCGCCGGCGCGTTTCCGGCACAAAGACGGCGTCCTCACCGTGACCTTGGCGCGCGCCCTCTCCGAAAACGGCGAGAGCCGGGTGACGTTCCGCTACCGCGTCGTCGATCCCGCCGCGGGACTCCACTTCGTGAAGTCGCCCGAGCAGATGTGGAGCCAAAGCCAGCCGCAGGACGCGCGGCGCTGGTTTCCCTGCCACGACGCGCCTCACGCGAAGGTCACCTCCGAGGTGCGCGCGCGCGTGCCCGCGGGCTTCCGGGCCGTGTCGAACGGCGTGCTGGTCGAAAGCTCCGTGGAACGCGGCCGCAATCTTTGGCACTGGAAGATGGACCAGCCGCATTCCATCTATCTGATCACGCTCGTCGTCGGAAAATTCTCCGAGATCGTCGAGGAGTGGGACGGCATCCCGGTGGTCTACTACTGCGAGAAAGGCCGCGAGGCCGACGCGCGCCGCGGCTTCGGCAAGACCGCCAAGGCGCTCAAGTTCTTCTCCGAGAAGACCGGCGTGCGCTACCCATATCCGCGCTACGCGCAGGTGGCCGTGGCGGAATACCCGGGCGGCATGGAGCACACCACCTGCACCACTCAGACCGACGCCTGCCTCATCGACAAGCGCGCCGCTCTGGACCACGACCTGGACCTGCTCGTCGCCCACGAGCTCGCCCACCAGTGGTTCGGCGACCTGGTCACCTGCGCCGAATGGCCGCACGCGTGGCTCAACGAGGGCTTCGCGACCTACTTCGAGGTTCTTTTCCAGGAGCACGACAAGGGCCGCGACGAGGCCGACTACGAGCTCCTGGTCAACGCGCGGCTCTACTTGGACGAGGACGCGCGCCGCTACCGGCGGCCTATCGTCTGCCGCACCTACGTCGACCCGTGGACCATCTTCGATCGGCATCTCTACGAGAAGGGCGCCTGGGTCCTGCACATGCTCAAGCGGGAGCTCGGCGACGAGCTGTGGTGGAAAGCGATCAAGCACTACCTGGGCAAGCACCGCGACCGCGGCGTGCAGACCCAGGATCTGGTCGTCGCGATCGAGGAGGCGACCGGCCGCAACATGCAGGCGTTCTTCGACCAGTGGGTCTACCGCGCCGGGCATCCGGCGCTTCGCGCCAGGTGGTCTTATGACGCCTCCTCGAAGAAAGCCTCTCTGTGGCTGATGCAGACGCAGGCCGTCGACGACGCGCACCCCGCGTTCCGTTTTCCGCTCAAGCTGCGCGCCGTCGGGCGCGGCTGGACCAAGGAGCTGACGGCCGCGGTCGCCGACAAGGAGCACCGCTTCACCTGGACCTTGCCGGGGGAGCCTCTCGACGTGGAGCTCGATCCCGACTTCGTCCTGCTCAAGAGCCTGACCCTCCACAAGCCCGCGCCCATGTGGGAGCGCCAGCTGGCGCGCGGCTCCACGGCCGTCCTGCGCGCGCTCGCCGCGGGACCCGTGGCACGCTGGGGCGGAGAGGCCGCCGTCGCGGCTCTGGCTCAGGCGGCCGCGCGCGAGAAATTCTGGGGCGCGGGCGTGGAGATGGTCCGGGCGCTGGGGTCTTTGCCCGGCGTCGCCGCCGACCGCGCGCTCGACGGCCTTCTGCGCTCGATCCGGCATCCCAAGGTCCTGCGCGCCGTCGTCGCCGAGGTCGCGCGCCGCGCGCGCCCGGGCGCCGACGCGCGCCTGGCGCCCCTGGCCGCGCGCCACCCCGCGCTCGGCGTCCAGGCC
>JAJXVH010000118.1 GCA_021782205.1 bacterium
GTAAACGGCGCCATGAATCGCTGCCTTCCCGCTTCCCTCGCCCTTCTCGCCCTGATGGTGCCGGCGGGGCAGCCGTCGGCCGACCCGGCGCGGTTCCTGGAGGTTCTGCGCCACGTGCGCGACGGCGGCACCTACGATCCCGGCGACGCCGCCGATCCGGCCAGCTTCACGTTGACCGACGTGGTCGGCTCCACGTCCGCCGCGCACGACGCGGGCTACGTCAGCGTGGAGGGCTTCGTGGCCAAGCAGGACGGCCTGTTCTACCCGGCGCTGGTCGATTTCATCTCCGAGCGCTGGACGATCGGCCCGAAGGGAAACTGGACGATCAAGCAGTGGCTGTTCGCCGCCGGCATCGACGGCCGGGTGAGATTCGAGATGCACAACGTCCTTCATGAGACGCCGGACCGTCACGTGCTGGGCGAAAAAGAGCAGGACCCCGCGTCGGGCTCCGACGCGGAGTTCGCGGCGCTGGTGTCGCGCTGGGCCGCGTACACGCCGCAGGGAGGCAAGCCATGAAAACCGTGAACGCCGCGCTCGCCCTGGTCTTGGCCGCCCTGCCCGCGATTGCCGCGGCGCAAGGCTCCGAGGATGCCTTCGCCTCCGGCCTGAGCGGAGGCCTTCAGCTCATCGGCCGCGAGCGCGCCTTGGGCCGCGCGGTCTTCCTGCCCGCCACCGAGGAGACGGGGCCCAACGACCCGCTCCTGCTCATGCAGGCCCCGCTGCTCAACTTGATCCGCAAGGCCGAGCCGTCGGTCGTGGTGCTGGTCACCAAGATTCCGGCCTCGGACACGGCCGAGGGCGGCGGCAAGGGCGGCGAGGCTTTGTGCTCGGGCTTCTTCGTGGAGGCGGCCGGCCTGCCGGCCCAGTCCATCATCGCCACGAACTCCCACTGCGTGGAGATGCGCCAGGTCGGCGACCAGATCGACGTCGGCCTGTTTTCGGGCAACGACAACCGGCCGCAAATGGTCAAGGGCCGCGTGCTGGCCTACGGCGACAGCACCGCCGCCAAGGACGTGGCCTTCGTCGCGCTTGAAGACCGGTCGCAGGCGCGGCCGCCGCTGAAGCTGTGGGAGAAGCTGGACGTGGGCGAGGAAGTCGTCGCCATCGGCAACCCGCGCGGCTTCCTGTTCTCCGTCTCGAAGGGCATCGTCAGCGCGCTGAACCGCAGCGAGGTGGAATCCCAGTTCGTGCTCAGCGCCGACCAGACCGACGTGGCCGTCAACCCCGGCAACTCCGGCGGCCCCCTGCTCAACATGTGGGGCAGCGTCGTGGGCATCAACGCGATGATCGCCTCCGAGTCCGGCGGCTCCGAGGGCCTGAGCTTCACCGTGCCCGCGCGCTTCGTGCGCCTGGGCCTCCAGCAGTTCGCGCGCACCGGCAACCTCAAGATGGGCGTGATGCAGGTCGTCCTGGACGCGGCGGGCGGCGCGCTGCGCGTGAAGACCGCGACCGCGGGCGGACCGGCGGCGAAGGCGAACCTGCTGGCCGGCGACCGGATCACCGCCGTCGACGGCCGCGACCTGTCCAAGATGGATCCGGCCGACGCCTTGACCGAGCTGCTGATCCACGTGAAGTTCATGTCGCCGGGCGAGACGGTGGCGCTGGACTTGAACCGCGGCGGCACGATCTACACCGCGCGCGTGACGCTGGGAGAGCCGCCCGTGCCGGTGGCGGCGGCGCCGAAGTGGGCGCCGTTGCCCCGGTTGAAAAAGCGCGCGCCGAAAAAAAGCGACTACGAACTCTGAGGCGCGTGGCGGCGCGGGGCGGCGGATGTGGTAAAATCCGCCACCGATGAAGATCAAGACCTACGTCAGCCAGATCCGCGCCGCGGCGGCGTTCGTGCGCAAGCGCGCGCCGGACTTCCGGCCCGAGGTCGGCTTCGTGCTGGGCTCGGGGCTGGCCAAGGCCGTGCCCGCGCTGGAAGGCGCGCGCGTCATCCCGTATGCGGAAATTCCCGGCTTTCCCCGCACCACCGTGCCGGGACACGAGGGCAAGCTGATCCTGGGCCGCGCCTTCGGCAAAAAGGTGGCCGTGATGCAGGGCCGCTTTCACTACTACGAGGGCCACGCGATGGAGTCCATCGCCCTGCCGGTGCGCGCGCTCGAGTACATGGGCCTGAAGACCTTGATCGTCACCGCCGCGGTGGGCTCCATGCGCGAGAAGATCCGCCCCGGCCACTTCACCGTCATTTCCGACCACGTCAACCTCATGGGCCGCAATCCCTTGCGGGCGTTTCATGAGGAGGAGTTCGGCACGATGTTTCCCGACATGACCGCCGCCTACGACCCGCGCCTGCGCAAGCTCCTGCTGGCGGCCTGCCGCCGCCGCAAGGCGCCCGCGCGCGAGGGCGTCTACGTGGCCGTCGGCGGGCCGTCCTACGAGACCCCCGCCGAGATCCGCGCCTTCCGCGCGCTCGGCGGCGACGTGGTGGGCATGTCGGTGGTGCCCGAGGTGGTGCCCGCGCGGCAGATGGGCGTTGCGACCGCGGCGCTGACGTGGACGTCGAACATGGCCGCGGGCCTGCCCGGCGCCATCCAGAACCACGGCGACGTGCTGGCGCTGGGCGAGCGCGTGGCCGAGAACCTGCGCGCGGTGCTCGCCGAAGTGATCCGCACGCTCTGAGCGCCATGCTGTTCCTGGACCTGATCGCCAAGAAGCGCGACGGGGGCCGGCACACGCCGGCGGAGCTAGCGGCCGTGGCGCGCGCCGCCGCCGACGGCTCGGTTCCCGACTACCAGCTCTCCGCGTGGCTGATGGCCGCGCTGTGCCGGGGCCTCAATGAGGCGGAGACCGCGGCGCTCACGCGCGCGATGGCGCGCTCCGGAGAGACGTTGGGGCTGGGCCGCCTGGGCCGGCCCAAGGCCGACAAGCACTCCACGGGCGGCGTGGGCGACGGCGTGTCCTTGGCGCTGGCGCCGCTGGCCGCGGCGTGCGGGCTGGCCGTGCCCATGATGTCCGGCCGCGGCCTGGGACACACCGGCGGCACGCTCGACAAGCTCGAGTCCATCCCCGGTTTTCAGGTGCGCCTGGGCCTGCCGCGCATCCGCGCCCAGATGCGGCGCCTGGGCGTCTGCCTGTTCGGCCAGAGCGCGGACCTGGCCCCGGCCGACCGCGCGCTCTACGCCCTGCGCGACGCCACCGCGACCGTGCCCGCGCGGCCGCTGATCGTGGCCTCGATCTTGTCCAAGAAGGCGGCCGAGGAGCTGGACGCGCTGGTGCTGGACGTGAAGGTGGGCAGCGGCGCCATTTTTAAGGACGCGGCCTCCGCGCGGGACCTGGCGCGCGCGCTGGTCAAGACCGCCAAGAGCCTGGGCATGCCGACGGTGGCGGTGCTGACGGCCATGGAGCAGCCGCTGGGCCGCTACGTGGGCAACGCGCTGGAGGTGCGCCAGGCGCTGGAGATTTTAAACGGCGCGACGGACGCGCCGGATTACCTGGACTGCACCTTGGCGCTGGGCGGCTGGATGCTGAAGCTCGCGGGCCTGGCCCCATCGCCGGAGCGCGGCGCGGAGCTGATGCGCGCGCGCATCGCCGACCGCTCCGGCCTGCGCCTTTTGCGCGACATCGTGAAGGCCCAGGGCGGCGACGTCCGCGTCGTCGACGAGCCCGACCGCCTGCCCCGGGCGCGCCGCAGCCGCGCGCTGGCCGCGCCGCGCGACGGGTTTGTCGCGCGCCTGGACGCGCGCGGCGTGGGACGCGCGGGAATATTCCTGGGCGCGGGCCGCGAGAACAAGGACTCCGCGCTGGACTACGGCGCGGGGCTGGTCCTGTCCAAGAAAGTCGGCGACCGCGTGCGGCGCGGGCAGACCGTGGCGACGCTGCACGCCGCCGACGCGGCGCGCCTGGACGCCGGGGAGCGCGAGTTCCGCGCGGCGCTGGAGATCGGCGCGCGCGCGCCGCGGCGCGCGCCGACGGTGCTTGAGGTCTTGAGGTAACGGAGGCGTCATGAGCAAGCTTCACGTCAGCGACCATCCGCTGGTGCAGGACGCGCTGGCGCGCCTGCGCGACAAGTCGACGCCCCCGGAGGAGTTTCGCCGCGCGATGACGCGCGTGGCCCTGCTGCTGGGCGCGGAGATCCTCAAGGGCGCGCGCACGCGCAAGACGACGGTGGCCACGCCGCTGAAGGCCGCGCCCGCCTTGGTGCTGGACCAGCCGCTGGCCTTCGTGGCCGTCCTGCGCGCGGGGCTGGGCCTGACCGAGGGACTGCTCCAGCTCGCGCCCACGGCGGCGCTGGGCCACATCGGCCTGTATCGCGACGAGCAGACCTTGAACCCCGTGCGCTACTACGTGCGCCTGCCGCCGAAATTGCCCGAGCACTTCGTCGTGCTCTGCGACCCCATGCTGGCCACCGGCGGCTCGGCCTCGGAGGCCCTGCGCATCCTCAAGACCGACGGCGCGCGCCAGATCGTTCTGCTGACCTTGCTGGCCTCCAAGCGCGGCGTGGAGCGCGTCCAGCGCGACCATCCCGACGTGCCCGTCCACACCGCGGCGGTGGACGCCGCGCTCAACGCCAAGGGCTACATCGTGCCCGGGCTGGGCGACGCGGGCGACCGCCTCTTCAACACCTGAACCGCTCCGCGCTCGCCGTCACGGCGTTGCTGCTCGCCGCGCCCGCCTTCGCGGCGCCGGCCGACGACGCCGACGTGCGGCGCACGCAGGCCGACTGCACGGTGCGCGAGGTGGTGGGGCCGGCGGACGTTCCGTTGACGCGGGATTTTTCCGAGGCCCTGCTCGAGCGTCCGGACCTGTGCGCGTTCTTGGCGCGGCGCCGGGGGCTGGCGCGCTACGCCGCGCGTGCGTTGAGCCCCGGCGTTTGGCGCGGCGGCGACGGCGCCAACACGGACGGCGTCGTGCGCCTGGTGGAGCGCGCGCCGACGCGGCGCGTCTATTACGCCGAAGGCGAGCACCGCGCGCGGGCGCTGCCGACGCTGCGCGCGCAGGCCGTGGTGGAGATGTACCTGGTGGGGCGGCCGGGGCCGGACGGGCGGGAATTCACGCGCGCGACCCTGCGTGTCTGCGTGCGCGCCGAGAACCCCGTCGTCGCCCGGGCGGCCAAGGCGCTGAGTTCCCTCGTGCGCCGGCTGGTGCGCCGCAAGCTGTCGCGCGCGCTGGAGGTGTCGGTCTTGGTCGGCCGCTATGCGCGCGCCGACCCCGCGGGCTTCGCCGCGGACGTGGCCGCGTTTCCGGATTTGACGCGCGAGCAGGCGGCCGCTCTGCTGGCGCGGTTGCGCGCGCCTTAAGAGTTCGCGCAGACGTGCGGCCACGCGCAGGTCTGGATGACCGGGGCGGCGACGACGGCGGTCTCCACGCAGCGGTGCGGCCACTGGCAGGTCTGGATCTGGGCGGTCTGAGTCGCGGGCGCGGCGTGCATGGTGAGGAGAAGGAGTAGGTTGATCATGCGGCGAGTGTAGCGGTCCTTGCGGCGCGCGCCCAATGAGATGAGTCAGCGCGCGCGCTTGATCGGACTCAATTGATCTGGGTCAAAAGACCCGCGGCGGCGGCGGCCGGAAGGCCTACGCGGCGGAGCCGGCGAGCGCGCGCAGGCGGTCCTCGCCGACGATGAGCAGGTCCTTGTCCTTCTTGCGCAGGATCTGGCGCTCCTCGAAGTCCTTGAGCAGGCGCACGGTCGTCTCGATGGTCAGGCCCGCCATCTCCGCCAGGTCGCGGCGCTTGATGCCGGCGACGACGGGATACGGCTTCTTGGCCGCCATCATGCGCAGCAGCGTGTCGGCCAGGCGCCCCCGCGCGGGCTTGAAGGCGATGTCGCGGGCCTTGTTCTCGCCGCGGCGCACGTCGCGCGCCAGCTCGCGCAGAAGCGCCGAGGACGCCTCGGGAAACTTCGCCAGGTAGTCGCGGAAGGTGCGCGCGTCGATCATGGAGATGACGCTTGCGTCCAGCGCCTCGCCGGTGGCGGTGTAGGCGCCCTCGTCGGCCAGGAAGGTGACCTGGCCCACCAGGTCGCCGGGGCTTTCCACGCGCGTGGTGAGCTGCTGGCCGGTGCGGCTGGATTTGTAGATCTTGACCTTGCCCGCGCAGACCACGTAGACGCCCTGCGGCATGGCGCCCTCGTGGAAGATCACCTCGCCGCGCTTGAAGGCGTTGGCCAGGCGCATGTCGCGCCAGACTTTTTTGGCCTCTTTGGTGCCTATGAGCTCGTAAAAGCAGTTCTTCTTAAACGAGCACCAGTCGCAGTTCGGGGCGTCGCGGCGCGAGTAGGGCATGGCGCTGTCATAATAGCAATTTGAGAGAGCCCGGGACGGGCCGCTTCAGCGCAGGGCGATGCGGGGTGCCGCGGCGGCCACGGCGGCGCGGTAGCCGGGCAGGTCGCGCACGGCGGCGAGATCCAGGGCGGTCTTGGACAGCAGGACGTAGCGGCGCAGCTCGTCCACGTCCGAGGCCTCGGCGAAGGTGTTCTTGATCTCGGCCAGCGCGGCCGCGGTTTTGCCGGCGGTCGCGTAGGCCAACGCCAGGCGGTAGCGCGTCTCCGCGCGGCCGGGGGCCAGCTCCAGCGCGCGGCGCAGGGCGACCGCGGCGGAGACGTCGTCGCCGACTTGTTCATCGGCGACGCCCAGCTTCTCCCACACCGACGCGGTCTGCTCCGCGCTCAGCGCGCGGCGGCGTTGGTCGGAGATCAGCGCCGCGCGGTAGCCGCGGGCGGCCTCGGCGTAGCGTTCGTAGGCGGCGTCCTGATCGGCGCGCGCGATGATGTCGCGGGTCATGGAGGAGACCGGGCGGGGTGCCGCGGCGGCGCGCGGGCCGTCGCTGACGGAGTCGCGCAGGTCGGAGTCC
>JAJXVH010000119.1 GCA_021782205.1 bacterium
GCCCGCGGCCGCGCCCGTCGCGGCGACGGCCAACGGCCTGGTGCGCGCGCCGGACGTGGACGCGGGGCTTACGGCCCTGCGGCGCGCGTCCTACCCCGAAAGCACGGAGGTCGCGCGCCTGGTGTCCGCGATCAAGGCCGCGCATCCGGAACTGCCCATTTCCGCGCAGAACCTGTTTTTGATCCGCGACCCCGCCATGCTCGCGCAATTGGAAATTCCCGAATCCGCGGCGGGAGCCGCGCGCATCGTGACCGACGGTCGGCGCGAGGTTCCGGTGGTGATCCTCGTCGCGTCGCGCGGCGTGGCGCTCGACGCGTTCGTGGAGTTCGCGGTGCACGAGGCGGTCCATCTGATGGACGACGGCATCCTGCGCGTGGGCCACGATCAGCTCCTCAAGCATTTTTTCGCCGAGGGCTGGACGCAGACGCGCGCGGTGACGTTGGCCAACGACGCTCTGTCCGCGCTGGGACGTCCGCTCACGCCGGGACACGCCTACCACAAGGAAATCGCGCTTGTCGATGCGTTTTCAAAGCGGCATGGAACGTCCGCGCTCGATGAGCTGGTGCGCGCGGGCTCCGACGCGGGCCTGCGCGCGGCGTTGGGCGCGCGTTGGGACCTGGCGGGACGCCTGGCCGCCGCACCCGCCGCGCGCGAGAAGCGCCTCAACGCGATGATCGCGCTGGTCAACGCCGACGCCGTCGGCCCCGCCGACGAGGCCGCCCTGCTCGACTACGTCGGGCTGTAGTCCCGCGTTTGGCCGCCGCGCGGCTTAAATTGCTAACCTCGGCGCATGGATATCCAGCGCGTGTGCGTGGTGGGCGGCGGTACGATGGGCAACGGGATCGCGCACGTGTTCGCTCTCCACGGCTTCGAGACGACGCTCGTCGAGGCCAAGCGGGAGCTGGCCGACAAGGCGGCGGCGGCCGTCGCCAAGAACCTGGACCGCCAGACGGCCAAGGGGACCATCACCGCGGAGCAGAGGCAGGCGGCGCTGTCGCGCCTGAAGACCGCGCTGTCGCCCGCCGAAGCGAAGGGTTTTCAGTTCGCGGTGGAGGCGGTGTCCGAGCGCCTGGACCTGAAGAAGCAGATTTTCCGCGAGCTGGACGCGGCCGCGGCTCCCGGCGCGATCCTGGCGACGAACACGTCGTCTCTGCCCGTCACCGAGTTGGCCGCGGTCGTCCGTGATCCGTCGCGCGTGATCGGCATGCACTTCATGAACCCGGTGCCGGTCATGAAGCTCGTGGAGATCATCCGCGGCCTGCAGACCTCCGATGAAACCTACGCCGCCGTCGACGCGCTGACCCGGACGCTGGGCAAGACGCCGGCCGTCGCGAAGGATTTTCCGGGCTTCATTTCCAATCGCGTGCTGATGCCGATGATCAACGAGGCGATTTTCTGCCTGATGGAAGGCGTTTCCAGCAAAGAAGACATCGACACGATCATGAAGCTGGGGATGGCTCATCCCATGGGGCCGCTGCAGCTTGCCGATTACATCGGCCTGGACGTCTGCCTGGCGATCATGAACGTCCTGCATGAGGGCTTCGCGGATTCCAAATACCGGCCGTGCCCCCTGCTCAAGCAGATGGTGCAGTCCGGGCGATTGGGCGTGAAGTCCGGCCGCGGCTTCTACGATTACCCGGCCAAATAGCGGCGCGCCTGTCGAGATCGCGAGTTCTTGCCGCGTTTTGGTGGAGTGAGGGCCCATGAGCTCCGACTGCGAGAAATACTCTGAGACCCCTGTCCCGGCCCGCGCGGCTGCATACTGCGGCCGGGCGGTGGTCGTCGTCGGCGCCTTTATCGCGGCGTTGGCGTTGGGGGAAGTCCTCGTTCGCGTGTCGCGGCCTCATCCTCCCGTTCAAATCGTGACTCATCGCCACGGGCTGGAGGAAATTGGCGGCATCCCGATGTGGAAGCAGCCCGGCAGCGAAGAGCGCATCGATGCGGACTGTTTTTCGCGCGGGCCGCGCCCCGCCGGCGTCGTCTTGGTCGGGAGTTCTATTTTTTTCGGGGCGGGGTTGGCGGCGGATCAATCTCTCGGGACGCGCCTGCAAGAGCGGTTGGATCGGGCATACGGCCAAAACGCACCCTGCGTCAGCAACCTGGCCCAGAACGGATTCCGGTTCGACCAGAAGTACGCCGTTGCACGGGAATTCCTGCGTTCGCATCGGCCGCGGCTCCTTTTTTGGGAAATTTGGGCGAGCGACGTCGAGGGCTATGTTAAACTCGGCAGGCGGGCATACGCGCTGGGTGGAATCCACGTCGGCCGAGACGGCTATCCTTCGGCGTTCGGACTGCCGTCGCCCTTTAACCGAGTTCTTTTCGAGAAATCGAGGCTTTACGAGTACGCGACCCTCGTCTTGGCCTCGCGCGAGCGGCCCGGCGACGTGCGGCCGTTGTGGAAGCGCTTCGCCGAGAGAAAGCTGCCTCTGGCCGTCGATTTGGCCCGCCAGTCCGGGTCTCAGCTTGTTTTTGTGCTATGTCCGCCTCTGAGCGCGCCTTTTTCCGAATCGGCGCGCAAGCCTTTCCCCGGTTACAAGTCCGTCGTTGCTTTCGCCCGCGCGCACGGGGTGCCCGTGATTTCCCTGGCCGACGAGTTGTCGGGTCGGGACTATCTTCGACTGCGCCAGGATTCGTGTTGCCACTATAACGCGGAGGGACAAAAAATTTTGGCGGAAGTACTTTTTCACCGCGCGCGGGACATCCTCCATTTTCCGAGTCCCCCGTAGAAATCTCAGATGGAAGATTTTACGGGTGGAAGGCGGAGCCGGTCTCTTCGTTCGCGGATCGCTTACGCGTCAGCCGTCCGTCGGGGCGGCGTTCTTGCCGAAAACCTTGTTGGTGGCGCGCGTGGCGCGCTTGAAGGCCCACTCGCGGATGGCCTTGACCTGCTCGGCCATGGTGCGCGACAGCGGCACCATGCTGTTGGTCTGGCGCCAGATGTCGCCGGTCTCCATGGGACGGCCGGCCTGGCGGGCCTCGATGCGCGCGGCGACGACGGCCTGCTCGATCTCCGCGCCGCTCCAGCCCTCGGTGCTGATGACCAGGCTCTTGAGGTTGAAGGCGTTGGGATCGGCCGCGTTGCGCTTGAGGTGGATCTCGAAGATCTGCGCGCGCTCCTCCTCGTTGGGCAGGTCGCAGAAGAACACTTGGTCGAAGCGACCCTTGCGCACGATCTCGGCCGGGAGCAGTTCGATGCGGTTGGCGGTGGCGGCCACGAAGACCAGCGGTGGCTTTTCCTGCATCCAGGTCAGGAACGCGGCGAAGATCATGGACTGCGGCGTGGCGGCCTCCTTGGCCGTGCTGAGGCTGGCTTCCATCTCGTCGATCCAGAGCACGGCGGGGGCCAAGGTCTCGATGGTCTGCAGGGCGCGGTGGAAGGCGGCCTCCGGGCTGCCGTACATCCCGGAGAAGATCAAGCTCATGTCCAGACGGAACATCGGGACCTGCCATAACCCGGCGATGGCTTTGATGACTAGGCTTTTGCCGCAGCCGCTGACGCCCATCACGAGCACGCCTTTGGGCACAGGCAGGCCGGACTTGATCGCCTCCAGGCTGAACAGGTCCTTGCGCTGGGCGGCCCAGGCCTTGACGTTCTCCAGGCCCCCGACCACGCTGGTGTCGAATTCCAGCGGCACCATTTCAAGAAAGCCGGCCTTTTTGGCGAGCGCGGCTTTCTCAGCGTAAATTTCCTTCATCATGCTTCCCGCGGCGGCGCCGCCGCCCAGCACGCGGTGCATGACGTGGTCGACCTCCTGCAAGGCCATGCCGCGCAGGGCGATGACGGCGTGCGGCCTCACCTCGGGGGGGATCTTCGCGCCGGGATACTGCTTCTCGACTTCCAGCATCCGCGCCAGAATCTCCTCCGACGACGGCGCGTCCAGCTCCACGCTCAGCATTTCCTTTTGCAGCGACGCCGGCGGTGCTGCGTCCGGCGAAATCAGAACGAAGGCCGACTGGTAGGCGCGACTGGAGGCAAAGTATATCTCGCGCAGGCCGCGCACCACGCGCGGGTTGTCCAGGAAAGCGGACAAGTCCTTCATCACGCAGAACCCGCGCCGCGGACGGGCGAGCATGTACTGAAGGGCGACCACCGGGTCGCGCGTGTCCACGCCCTCGACGGCCGGCTCCAGGCCGCGCATGCAACTCCAGGTGGTGATCGCGCCGCCGGGAAAGTGTTTGGCCACCAAGGGCCGCAGGCCGTCGACGACGCGGTCTTCTTCCGTGGTCTGCAGGTAGATCAGCGGATGGCGTCCGCGCACCGCGTGGGACATCTGCTCTTCAAACCGCGACATGTTCGGCCCTCCCATGGACGGCTTGGACGCCCTCACTGTACTAAAATCCGCGGGGTCCTGGGCCGGCGCGCGCCGCCGCGCGCATTTGGCATAATCAAGGCATGGATTTCGAGCCCACCGAATCGATGCAGATGCTGCGCGACGCCGCGCGTCAGTTCGCCGAGAAGCGCCTGAAGCCCGGCGCGCAGGAATGGGACGAAAAGGAAGCCATCCCCGAGGCCGTTTATAAAGAGGCGGCGGAGCTGGGTTTTTTCGGCCTTTCGGTGCCGGAACAGTTCGGCGGCCTGGGCGTGGACGCGCCGGCCTACGCGACGGCGATGGAGGAGTTGGCGCGCGGTTCGGCGGCGCTACAGGTGTGCGTGACGGTGCACAACTCCCTGGTGGCCGCGGCGATCGCCAAGCACGGCACCGACGAGCAGAAGAAGAAATATCTGCCGAAGATGGCGGCGGGGGAGTGGATCGGCGCGTATTCGCTCTCCGAGCCCGGCTCCGGCACCGACGCGGGCTCGCTGTCGACGGCGGCCGTGGATGCGGGCGACTACTGGCTGGTCAACGGCACGAAGTCCTGGGTCACCAACGGGGGCTTCGCCTCCGTCTATTTGGTCTTCGTCTCCACGAACAAGGACGCGGGCTCGCGCGGGATCACGTGTCTCCTCGTCGACAAGGGCACGCCCGGCTTCTCCGTGGGCAAGAAGGAGAAGAAAATGGGCCTGCGCGCCTCCGACACGCGCGAGCTGGTCTTCCAGAACGCGAAAATCCCCAAGTCGGCCCTGCTCGGCTCCGTGGGCGGCGGCTTCAAGATCGCGATGAGCCAGCTCGACAGCGGGCGTATCGGCATCGCCGCGCAGGCCGTGGGCATCGCCCAGGCGGCGCTGGAGGAGGCGGTCGCCTACGCCCGGCAGCGCAAGCAGTTCGGCAAAAAGCTCGCGGAGTTCCAGCTCACCCAGGCCAAGATCGCCGACATGGCCACGAATATCGACGCCGCTCGCCTGCTGGTCTACCGCGCGGCATGCCTGCTGTCCCAAGGCGCGAAGTGCACGAAGGAGGCGTCGATGGCCAAGTCCTTCGCCTCGCGCATCGCCAACAAGGCGTGCTACGACGCCGTGCAGATCCACGGCGGCAACGGCTTCGTGCGCGAGTTTCCCGTGGAACGCTATTTCCGCGACGTGCGCGTGACCGAGATTTATGAGGGTACCACCGAAGTCCAGGCGCTGATCGTCGCGCGCGAAGTCCTGGGCTGACGGCAATGACGTCGCGGCGTCGTATGTACGGCGCAAATCCATCCCTTGCATTCCTGCGGTCCCCTGTTACACTGAGGTAGAAGCCGCTGTTCGGCGGGCAAACCCGGAAAGACCCGACGGAAAATAGTCCATTGACCGGATCATCCTGATCCGGTTTTTTATTTTTTCAGAGTGGGTTTGCGTGAAGAAACCTTTTGGATTCTTTATTGCGCGCGGCAGGCTTGATACAGTCGCAGGCTGGACATGAAGACCATCTACCAGGCGGTGGGCGAAAGCATCAGGGCCAAACGGCTTCAATTGGGCTTGACCTTGGAAGATCTTTCGGAGCTTTCGGGTCTGCACGCGTCCTATATCGGACAGATCGAACGTAATTCGAAGAAAGCCAGCCTGGAGACCGTGGCGGCCCTGGCGGGGGCGCTCGGAGTTTCGGTGCGCTGCCTGTTTTCGGATGCGTCCGGCGCGAATAAGTTTGATTTCTCGGGCCAGTTGGACGCCCTCCTTCGCTTCAGCGACGCGCGCAAGCGCCGGATCATCCTGGACGTGGTGCGCCGTCTTTCCAAGGGTTTGCGAGGCCTGCGATGACGGATCCTGTCGAGCCGCGCCACCCTCATACCACGAAACCGGAGTCCATCTGCTGCGTCTGCGGCCGGGAACTCGTCCTCGGCGCGGGGCGTTTTCTGCTCGAAGTCGGCGCCGTATGCCTGGAGTGCTACGACGCCGGACGCCGGACTCCGCCGCCGTCATAAAATAGGGAGGACGGCCGGCACTCAACGCCTTGACTCGACGGGATTTTGGGGTCAAACTGATGGGGTGACGATCCCCCTCGTCGTCGTACTGGGTGCGGTCGCGGCGTCCGCCGCGGGTGGACCCGTTGCGGGAGCGGACGCGCCGCTGGGCTATTTTCTGGTCCAGGAGGAGGGCGGGCCGACCGTCGACGCGAAGGTCGCCGCCGCACCCGGCGCAACGCTGGCGGCCGCGCTGGCGCAGGCGCGTGAGGTGGAACTCGGGTGCGCGCGTCCTTGTACGGACCCCAGCGCGGTGAGCGGCTATCGCCGCGCCGTGGAGCGCGCGAGCGCGGCCCTGGGGGCCACGGACGCCCAGGTGCAGGCGGCGGTGGCGCACTATCTGCCCGGCGGTCAACCGCGGCTGCGCGACGCCGGCGGCGCAAGCTCGCCGGCCCCCCGCGG
>JAJXVH010000120.1 GCA_021782205.1 bacterium
TGACAGTGGCCGAAGCCGCGCTGGCGTGGCCGTGCGCGCGGCGCGAGAACGCGCTCGGGCCGTTTCTGGGCTTCGTTCTGCTTGCCCAGCCCTATTCGCACGCGTCCGACGCGCTGTGGGCCTTCCCCTTTTTCCTTTACATACGAGACGCCGCGGCCCGACGGTTCGCCTGGAGCGGCCGGACGGCCGCCGCCGCCGCGCTCGGATCGCTCGGGCTGATCTGGTCCGTCTTGATGTTCGCGGGAGGACGCGGACGAATCGCGGTGGAAAGCCGCGAAGGCTATTTGACGTGCGCGCTGGCGCTCGCGTGGCTGGCGCTCAGGGGCGGGGGCGAGGGCGCACCGTCGGGACTTTAGGCCTAAAGACTCCTAGGTCTTTCGCTTCTATCGCCTTGGGCCCGTTCGTCCTATAATCCGTCAACCCATTGCCGAGGTGACCCCATGACGACCCGCGCACTCCCCGCCGCATTCGCCGCCGCCCTCGCCGCCGCGCCCGCGTTCGCGCAATCGACGGCGCTCCAGTCGCTGCAGGACCTGGCCGGCTCCGGCGCGGCCGCGGCGGGACCCAGCGGGACGTTCGACGGCGCCAGCACCTCCGGCGGCACCGCCCAGGTCACGGGCAACGATCTTCCCTCCACGCGCGCGACGACGCAGGCCCAGACACAGCAGGCCATGCTCTCCAACCTGGACTTCATCCGCTCCGCGTTCGACGCGCAATACGGCCCGGGCCAATGGAAGCAGTCGCATGAGGGCTGGGACCTGAACGCCGCCATCGCGTCGGCCAAGGCGCAGGTGCAGGCCGACCCGAACATGACCGTCGCGCAGTATCACGACGTCCTGCGCCGGTTTTTCACCTCCATGAAGGACTTCCACGTCAGCGTCCAGTTCGACTCGACCGAGGCGTCCTCCCTGCCCTTCACCGTCTCCGGCGCCGGCGGCCACTACTTCATCACCTCCATCGACCGCGCGAAGCTGTCCGCAAGCTCCTTCCCGTTCCACGTCGGCGACGAGTTGGTCGCCTTCGGCGGCAAGCCGATCTCTCAGGTGGTCGCCGAACTGCAGGCGCGCCTGGGCGGCAACACCAGCCAGACGGAACGCGCGCTGGCGGAAATGTATCTGACCAGCCGCAGCGGGGCGGGCTTCGGCGACGTGGCCGAAGGCCCGGTCAACGTCTCGGTCAAGCCCGCGGGCTCCGCGCAAGTCGAGACGCGCCAGCTGACGTGGGACTACTCGCCGGAGCTGATCTCCAACCCCGGCGGCCATGCCTTCAGCATGGCGCAGGCCCCCGGCACGACGGGCGGCCCCGGCGCCATCCCGAGCATGTTCTCGCCCGTCGCCGCGGAGATGTCCGGGCCTGAGGCCGCCGCCAACCCGTTCGGCCTGGGCAACAAGGCCAGCTTCGTGCCCGCGCTCGGCGAGAAGGTCTGGCAGTCCGATCCGTCGGCGATCTTCTCCGCCTACATCTTCAAGACGCCCGGCGGACACCTGGCCGGCTACGTGCGCATCCCGTCCTACGAGACGCCCGACTCCGACGCCGCCGTCGCCGAGTTCGCGGGGCTGATGCAGCTCTTTCAACAGAAAACCGACGGCCTGGTGCTCGACGAGGTGGACAATCCCGGCGGCTCGGTTCCGTATCTGTATGCGCTGGCGTCCATGCTGACGGGCTCGCCGCTGGCCACGCCCAAGCATCACGTCGCGATCACGCAGAACGACGTGGACGACGCCGTGCAGCTGCTCCAGCTCTCGCCGATGGTGCAGAACGACTCCGGCGCGCAGCTGGTGCTGGGCAAGACCTTGGACGGCTACCCGGTCGATTACACGGTCTGGCGCAACATGGTCGACTACTCGCGCTTCGTCGTCGCGCAGTGGAACCTGGGCAAGCGCCTGACCGACCCGATCGCCATCGAGGGCGTGGCCTCGATCAACCCCTCGAGCGTCGCCAACTTCACCAAGCCCATCCTCCTGCTGATCAACGAGCTGGACTTCTCCGGCGGAGACTTCTTTCCCGCGATCATGCAGGACAACGCCCGCGCGACCTTGTTCGGCACTCGCACCGCCGGCGCCGGCGGCTTCGTAAAATCGGTCACCTACCCCAACGACGTGGGCGTCAAGCAGTTCACCATGACCGGCTCCATCGCCGTGCGCGCCGACCACAAGCCCATCGAGAACCTGGGCGTCACCGCCGACGTCCAATACGCGCCGACCGAAGCCGACATGCAGGACGGCTTCAAAGAGTACGGCGCCGCCGCGGACGCCGCGCTCGACAAGCTTCTGGGCGGGCCGGCCGCTCCCGCGCCCGCCGCCCGCTGACGGCGCAGGCCCAGACTCGCGTCTGGAGAGAGGCCCGGAGCCCACGGCTCCGGGCCTCTCCAGTGTTGGCGCACCCTTTTCGCAAGAATTTGATGATCCGATGATGCGATTTGAACGCGCCTTGATCAGGGCCTTGGGTACAATGCTCCAAGACCGCCATGGCGATTCAAGTCCTGCTGTTCGCGTTGAGAACGATCCCGATCCTTCTGTGCTTCATCTGGATTTTCGGGGCCTTTCTCTTTTATTGGAGCCGGGAGCGGAATTCACCCCTGCATCCGCAGATTCGCGGACCCCAGCCGCCGATATCGATCATCATTCCTTGCCACAACGAGGAATACACGATCTCCCGCACGATCCGCTCGTTGGACGCGCTCAACTATCCCGACTACGATATCCTGGCAGTCAACGACAGTTCGAGCGACGGAACACTCGCCGTCCTTGAGGCCTTGGCGCTGACGCGCCCGCGCATGAGCGTTCTCGACCTGCCGCGCAACATGGGCAAGGCCGCTGCGCTTAACGCGGGCATACTGGCCAGCCGCCGCGACTATGTGGTTTGCATGGACGCGGACTCCGAGATGAACCCAGACGCGCCGTCCTGGCTGATCGCGCCCCTGACCGAGACGATGGGCGTCGCCGGCGTCACCGGCAATCCGCGCGTGAAAAACCGAGGAACTCTGATCGGCCGCGTCCAGGTCGGGGAGTTCTCGGCGATCATCGGCGTCATCAAGCGCTACCACCAGGTGGTGGGCGGGCTGTTCGCGCTATCGGGGGTGCTCGTCGCTTTTAAAAAGCAGGCACTCGTTGAAATCGGCCTTCTCGACACCGACTGCGTGACCGAGGACATCGCCGTGACCTGGAAGCTTCAGCGCGCCGGCTGGGACGTTCGCTACGAGCCTCACGCGCTGTGCGACGTGCTGATGCCGGACACGGTCATGGGACTGTGGCGCCAGCGCATGCGGTGGGCCTGCGGCGGCTTCGACGTCGTCTGCCGCCACATCGACATCCTCGCTGAGAAAGGCCGCTGGCCCCTGAAAGTCATCCTGCTGGAGTACGCTCTGTCGGTCGCCTGGGCGTTCCTCCTGCCGATAGTCGCGATCTACGGCGCCGCCGTCAGGAACGTCGCCGGGACACCCCTTCTCATCGTGTGGATATCCCCCGTCACGTGGAGCATCTTTTTGGCCGGCGGCCTGAGTCTGGCGCAATTCGCGGCCGGATTTTATATTCACGGCCGCTACGAGAAGAACGCCGGGCGCTTTGCCTACTGGGCCATGTGGTACCCGTTTCTCTACTGGATTCTCAACAGCGCCGTCCTCCTGGTGGGGATTCCCAAGGTGATTTTCGCAAAGCCCAAGGACGGCCTTTGGACCAGCCCCGACCGAGGAGGATTGAGCTATGAAGCGACACGAAGTTCCGGACCTTAGAGAATTGCCGCCGAACAGGGCGCGCCAGGCCGTCGAGAACGTCTTGACTCTTTTCGTCTGGGCGGTCTGGATTTGGGGAGCCGTCCACGCCGTTCAAGACTGGCGCGCGCTGTGCGTTAAATACCACGAACTCCCGACGCTCCTGTCGGCGGGCGCGGGCGTTCAGACTTTTCTTCTGCTCTGCCTTTGGATCAGAGCGCACGCCTCGCTACGAACCTCGGAGCCCGTCGCACCCCGCCCGACAGAGGGCTGGGCCTTCGCGCTCTCGGCGAACTCCGACGCGCCGGATTTGGTCGGCTCCTAGCGGGGGTGCCGCTTCCGGCGGCCGGGATTAACGTCAATTCCAATACGTCTTCAACAGCCGCCAAAAACTGACCAACGCCACGAGGACGAAGCCCCCCGCTTCCACTTTGGCGGCGCGGCTGGAGCCGCCGCGCAGAGACTGCGCGGCACCCGCGGTCGCCAGCCCCGCGTAGCCGGCCTCCGCGACGGCCTGCACGGACTTGGGCGCCGCCTGGAGGTCGCGCGGATTTCCGGGGACCCACACCGCGCCCGCGCGCATCTCGGGCGCCGGGGCCGCCGCGCCGCCGGTGAAGCGCACGCCTCCCGGATCGAACAGGTCCAAGTCCAGGCGACCGGCTTCGCAGGACGTCGCGATCAGGAGCATCGTCAGGACCGCGGGAGGAAGCGCGCTCGTCCTCATTTTTTTGTCCCGATCGCGTCGCCGAGTTCGATCATGGCGCTCCTGCCGGCGACGCGCTAGAATTTGGCGCAGACGCGCGCGCCCGTCGCGCCGGTCGCGTCGATCCACGGCACGACGGCGAACTTGGCCGCCTTCTTTCGGCGTGAGGCCAGGACGGATTTCGAGACGAAGTAGCCCAGCGCCCCGCCCGCGAAGACGTCCGAGGCCCAATGCTTGTCGCGCTCCACCCGCGCGGCGGCCGCCACGCCCGCCAGGCCGTAGGCCAAGTAGGGAACCCAGGCGTGGTCGCCGTATTCGGAGGCGAAGATCGTGGCGACGGAAAACGCCGCGGTGGTGTGGCCGGAGGGAAAGGAAAAGCGGTCGTTGGTGAAGCTGGGCCCATGCCAGGCGGCGTGGTCGCCGCTCACATAGGGACGCTCGCGGCCGGCCAGGCCCTTGACCGTCGCGGCGACCGCCGACGCCAGCGCCAGGCTTTCGCCCGCGTCCAGCGCGGCCCGGCTCAATTTGTCATCGTCGCTCAACCGGCCGCCCGCGTAGGCCAGCAGCAGGCCCGGCACCACGTAAAGACCGTTGCCGAACGCCTGGCCCGCGTCGGCCGCGCGGTTGGCGGCGGGCCCGGCGTTGCGCCGCGCGGCCCGGCGGACCGGAACGTCCAGTCCGAAGTAGACGCCCACGCCCGCGCCCACCACGCCGCCCGCCTCCAGCCAGTCCATGCCGTCCCAGCGCGCCGGCGCCGTGACCAGATCGCGCGCGTCGGAGACGAAGCCGCGAAGATAATCCACATCAAGGCGCTCCGGCGGGGCATCCGCCGCCGAGACCGGAGCGACCACGGCCAGAACCAGAACAGCCAGCGTACACCGGAACCGGACCGGTAAGATTCGCATCCGCCGATCCTGCAAAGATCGCGCCCGGCTTAGCGGCGGCGGCCGGTCGATGAGCCGCCGCGGCGCTGGGAGGCCGCCCAGACGCGCGGGTCCACCGCCTCCTGATTGAACAGATTCGGATCCTCGTCGGGGTGGCTGTTGACGAAGACGAAGGAGACGGGAAAGCCGTATTTCGCGCTGAGGATGGGCCCCTGCAGCTTCAGGTAGTCGAGCAGGGCCTTCTGACGCGGGTCGGTCCAGACCAGCAGGCCCTGCACGGCGGCGCGGCGGTCGCGGCCGCCCACGTCCACGGAGAAGCGCACGTTCAGCGGCGCGCCCAGGCTGCGTTCGATCAGCGCGCGGTTCTTCTGGTAGATGTCCAATTTATAGAGAAAGGTCGTCTGCATGACTTTCTCAAGAGGCAGCGGGATGCGCACCGACTTGTCCTCGCGCAGGATGATCGTGCCGTCCTTGGCGCGGACCACCGCGTCGAACTCGGTGATGTAGCGGCGCTTGGTCGTGCCGTCGGGCAGCGGAACCTCCTCGAAGAAGTCGCGGCCGGCCTGCAGGACGGTCTCGCCGCGGTTGACGCTGTCCTCGTGGGACTTGAGCTCGTGCAGGAGGCCCACGTAGCGGCTGTAGGTCACGCCGTCGATGATGTTCATCACGCCCTTGGGCTGGGTGCGATACTTCTCGACCAGGCGATTGTAGTCGGCGCGGACCTGGGCCTTGCTCTGCGGCTTCTCGGTCACGTAGGCGAACTGGAAGCGGTCGCCGAACTCCGTGCGCAGCTCGGCCTCCTTGGCGCGCAGGTGGTCGGCGATTTCCTTGTAGCCCCGCGTGTCGAACGTCAGCAGGACCTGGTCGAACTCCATGCCCAACTCCTGCTCCGCGCGTCCGCCGTGGGCGAAATCCTGTTTGGCTTCCTCAAGATAGCCGTCCACGCGGCGGATGCCCTCGTTGATCTCGGAGTCGGCATTGTCGGCCGGATGGAAGTAGACGCGGTGCGTGTGCTCGGCGATCTTGCGTCCCTGCGCGTCCTCCAGCACGGCGTCGACGAAAGTGCGCGTCTCTTCTAGATGCACGCTGGTCTCCGCGACCTTGCGGTCGGCCGCGGCCTTCTCCACGGCGCTCAGCTTCACGCGCGCCTCGCTGAAGGCGTCGTCCATCACGTTCATCGTGTCGCTCAAGTCCATCAGCGGCGAAAGCTTCGCGTAGAGGCGGCGGATCTCGCGGTACTGCTCGGCCGTGCGCCCGCCCACCCAGACGCCCTCGTCGTTCTTGACGAAGCCCGCCACGGGGCCGCGCGCGCTTGCTTGCGCGGCCGGCGCGGCGGCGGCGCCGCCGTCGAAGACGCGGCGGCCG
>JAJXVH010000021.1 GCA_021782205.1 bacterium
TCTGCGGCGGAGAAAACAAGTCCGCCGCGCTCTCGAACCACACATAGGCGCGCTCCGGCGCATCGGCGGCGGCGTCGCGGTCGCGCTCGAAGCGCGCCAGGCCGGACGCACGCGAAAATTCGCCGGCGTCAAGACGGCCGTCGGCGCGCGCGCGCGCCAAATCGTCCAGGCGCGCCATGAGCCGCGCGTCCAAGATCGCCCGCCGCTTCTCCGGATGCGCGGCGAAGTCCAGCCATCTCTCGCCCTGAAGGCACGCCGCGCGCGCGCGCAGCGCCACGTCGGCCGCCGTCGCGGCTCCCACGAAGACCGCCAGCACGCCCGCCGCGGCCAACGCGCGGCGCCCGTTCATCTCAGGCGGCGCCGCCCGTGGGCGGACGCTGCGTGCCCAGCAGGCGGTGCAGGGAGGCGGAGAGCACGGCCGTGCGCACCGGCTTCTCCATGAACTCCTTGACGTTCGTCTCCTGACGGATGAGCTCGACGCCCTGCTTGTCCATCTGCCGCCCGGTGACAACAATGATCGGGATGTCGCCGCAGCCGATGGCCTGCATCTGGCGCAGGACTTCGTAGCCGCCAAGGCCGGGCAGCATCATGTCGAGGATGACCAAGTCGGGCTTGAGCGCGTCGACCTTGCGCAGGGCCTCCGGGCCGTCGACGGCGCGGTCGGTGCGGAAGCCTTCCTTCTTGACCACGTGGTCCATCAAGTCGAGAAGACTCTCGTCGTCGTCGACCAGGAGGATCAGCTTCTCGCTCGGTTTGCCGGAATCGATGGTGTCCATGTCTCCCTTGGCCTACGCTTCCGGCGCGCCGGCCCCGTCGCGGCGTCCCAGCGCCAGACCGCGCTCCACGGCCGGGGGCAGACGCTTGTCCATGTGCGGCTTTTCGATGAGATCGATCACGTTGGGCTCCTGCCGGATCAGGTCCGACGTGGCCGCGTCGGTGTAGCGCCCCGTCACCACCACGATCGGCACGTGCGGCATGTCCTGCTGAAGCCGATGCAGAAGCTCGAAGCCGCCGTAGCGCGGCAGCATCAAGTCCAGCACGATCAAATCCGGCCGGGACGCGACGGCCTTGCGCGCCGCCTCCTCGCCGTCCGTCGCCGTCTCCACACGATGGCCCAGCTTCTTCAGCAGGAAGGTCAAAAACTCGCGTACGCCCTCGTCGTCGTCCACCGCGAGGATCAATTTTCCCGTTTCGGCCGTCATCGCCCCATTGAATCAATAAGCAGCCCCCTTCTTCAATGGCCGCCGGTCCAGGAGTGATACAATCCCCCCATGACCAGCGCGCGCGCCGCCGGGGCGGCCGCGGCGTTGGCGGGCGCGGTGCTCGCCGCCGCCGTCTGGACGGTGTGGCTTCCCGACGTGCGCCCGCTCAAGCGCGCGCCGCCCAGGACGACCGCCTACATGGAACTGCGCCGCCGCCAGGCGGCCGCGGCGGGACGGCGGCTGAACCTGCGCTGGACCTGGGTCCCCTACGACCGCATCTCGCCGCTTCTGCGCGACGCGGTGGTGACCGCCGAGGACGACGAGTTCTGGCGCCACGACGGCGTGGACTGGCCCGCCCTGCGCGCGGCCTGGCGACGCGACCTCCAGGAGCGGCGCGCCGCCGCCGGGGGCAGCACCATCGCCATGCAGTTGGCGCGCAACCTCTATCTGTCGCCGGCGAAAAATCCCCTGCGCAAGCTCAAGGAGATCCTGATCGCGCGGCGGCTGGAACGCGCGCTCGGCAAGCGGCGGGTGCTGGAACTGTACCTGAACGTCGTGGAGTGGGGACCCGGCGTGTTCGGCTGCGAGGCCGCCGCGCGCGCCTACTTCGACAAGCCCTGCGCCGACCTGGACGCCGACGAGGCCGTGGCCCTGGCCTGCGTCCTGCCCAACCCGCGGCGCTGGAACCCCGCCAAGCCCGGGCGCTACGTCGCGCGCAACTCCGCGCGCATCGCCGCGCGCATGCGCGCCGCGGGTCTGTGGCCACAGCCGCCAATCCTCGACGAAATCTCCCCGCCCGCGCTTGAGCCGGAGGGTGCCTCGACGACCGCGCCCCGCGGCGCGCGCCCCGTTTGGTAGTATCGCCCGCCCGCATGACTTCGCGCATCCGACAGGAGCTTGCCGCCGTCGCCGCCTTCACCGTGCTGGCCTTCACGCCGTTTCTGGCGAAGGCCTACAGCGGCGACGAGCCATCGAACCTGGCCGCCGCCGCGCACATCCTGGTCGATCCTCTCCATCCCTATGCGTTCACGTTCACCTGGTTCGGCCGCGCCCTGCCCTATGAACTCACCAGCAATAACCCTCCGTTGTATCACTACCTGCTGGCTCTCGCCCTGAAGCTGGCCGGCCGCGGGGAACTCGCCCTGCGCTTGACCATGCTGCCGCTGGCGGTCGCGGCGGGACTGTCTCTGTATCTGATCGCCGCGCGCTTTCTCGAGCGCCCGCTCTTGCCGACCCTGACGGTGATCGCCGGCCCGGCCTGGCTCATCAACATGGGCCACCTGATGGGCGAGCAGGCCGTCGCCGCCTTCGGCCTGGCCGGTCTGGCCGCGCTGCTGAGATCGCTCGACGAGAACTCCGCGCCCTGGTTCTGGACCTCCGCGGCGCTGCTCGACGCGGCGCTGCTGTGCAAATACCACGCCGCGCTTTTTCTGATCCCGGCGGCGGCGTGGTGCCTGTCGCGCGGCGTCAAGCCCGCGCGTACCGCCGCCTATCTGGCCGCGGCGGGCGCGGGCCTGGCGCTGTACCTGGCGGCTGACGCGCGGATCGGCGGCACGGCGTTCTCCGCCACGCGCGGCACCATGGCTCTCACCGCGCGCTTTCCCACGTCCGCCTGGAGCCACCGTCTGCGCTCCCTGCTGGCCTTCACCGGCGGCTGCGGGGCCGCGGCCGCGCTGTGGCCCCTGCGCGCGCGGCGTCCCGGTCTGAGGGCAGGACTGATCGTCGCGGCGGGCGCCGCACTCCTGTTCTCCCCCGCGTTCGATCTTTTTCCCGGCCCGAACTGGGTCGACCGCTGGACCGGCGCGGCTTTCGCGGCCGCCGCGGCATGGTCCTGCGTCATCGTCTGGGACGGACGCCGCAAGCCCGGCGGCGTGCTGTGGCTGTCGTGGCTGTTCTCGGCCGTGCTTTTTTCCGCCGCGTACTGGTCGGTCACCTCGCGCCTGACCTTGTTCGCCCTGCCCCCGCTCGCCTTCGCGGCGGCGCGGGCGCTGGAGGAGCGCCTGAACGCGCGCGAACTGCGCCGTCTCTACGCGCTCAGCCTGGCCGCGACCGCGGCGCTGAGCCTGGCGCTGGGCGCCGTCGACATGCGCTTTGCCGACGCGCAGAAAGACTTCGCGCTCCAGTTGAAGCGCGACTACCTGGACAAGGGCCGCCGCGTCTGGTATACCGGCGGCATGGCGCTGGGCGACGAGCTGAGCCGTAGCGGAGGACAAGGCCTGGACGCGGAGCGCGGCGGCTGGGACCTGGCGCGCCCCGGCGACGCCGTCGCGGTGCTGAAGATCAATTCGACCGGCCTGCGCCCCTCGCGGCCGCGGCGCGCGCGTGTGACCGCCTGGACTCTTGAAGAGCCCATTGCCCTGCGCCTGATCAGCGGCGGGACCAGCGAGGCCGGCTTCTACTCCAGCGTCTGGGGCTTTCTGCCCTTCGCGCTCAGTCAAGAGCCTCTGGAGGAGTTTTCGATCGTGGAGCCGCAAGATGAACCGACGAAACCATAAGCGGGCGCCGCGCGACCTTTCGCCCGCCGCCGCCGCGCTGGCCGTCGCCGCCGCGCTGGCGCCGTTCGCGGGCAAGGCCTACCACATCGACGACACGATCTTCCTGAGGCTGGCCCGGCAGATCGCGGAGCATCCGCTGCGGCCGTTCGATTTCTTCTACGCCTGGGGCCTGACGCCGATCCCGGCCTGGTTGATGTATTTAAATCCCCCGCTCGACAGCTACTACCTGGCTTTCGTGCGCGCGTGGGCTCATGAGCGCGAGGTCTGGACGCACCTGGCCTTCCTGCCGTTCAGCGCCGCCTGCGCCGCGCTGTCCGTGGCGATTTCGCGCCGCCTGTGCCGGCGCGAGTCGGCCGCCGCGGCGGCGGCCGCGGCGCTGGCGGGGCCGGCGTTTCTCGTCTCGGCGACGAACGTGATGGCCGACGTGCCTCTGCTCTGCTTCTGGCTGGCGGGCGTCTTCTGCACGCTCCTGGCCGTCGAGCCGGGGCAGGAGGCGTGGCTGTGGGTCGGGGCGGCCGCCGCCACCGCGGCGGCGATGACGAAGTATTTCGGACTGGCGCTGGTTCCGCTATGCCTGATCTACGTCCTGGCCAAGACGCGCCGAATCAACGCGCACCTCCTCTCTTTTTTGTGCGCGCCCTTGGTTCTGACCGCGTGGAGCTTCTACTCGAAAAGTCAAAGCGGCTTCCACCACCCGCTGGCGTCCGGCCAGTTCGCGCTGGGCGCGCGCCCTCTCGATATTCCGCAGGGCCTGATTCTCGCGTCATTCCTGGGCGGCGGAGCTCTCTGGCCACTGGCCCTACTGTTCCGGCCGCGCGGACTGCGCGCGGCCGCCGGCGCCGCCGTGGCCGCGGCCGTCTTCGCGGCGCTAACGGCCGCATCCGTGCCCGCGCCCGCCCGCGCGGAATGGATCGTCTTCAGCGCCGCCGGAGGATTGCTGACCGCGACGTCCATCGCCGGGGCGTTGGCGCGGCCGGACGCGGAGGCGCTTCTGCTGACGCTGTGGCTGTTCGGCACGCTGGCGTTCGCCGGCCTGGTCAATTGGACCGTCAATGAGCGCGCCCTCCTGCCGGCCTTCCTGCCCGCCGCATTGCTCACCGCACGCCTATTGGAATCAAGCGCGTACGGTCGCCGGACGCTCTCGCTCTGGCCGTGGGCGGCGACGCCGACGCTGGCGCTTTCGCTGGTTCTGGCCGCGGCCGACGCCGGACAGGCCGGCGCCGGTCGGAGTTTCGCCCAAGGCCCGGCGCGCGCCCTGCTGAGCGAAGGCCGCCCCGTCTTCTTCATCGGTCACTGGGGCTTTCAGTATTACATGGAGCGCGAAGGCGCCCGTCCCTTCGACTACCGCGCGCCAGACCTGCCGACCGGCGCGCGCCTGTGCGTCTCCCTCAATAATTCCGGGACGCTGCCGACGCCCTCACGCCTGCGCTCCCGGCTTGTTCTCGAGCGCTACCTGCGCGCGGCCAATCCGGCGCCCGCGGCACTGACCGACGCGCAGGGCCTCGGCGCGGGTTTTTACAATTCGGCGAACGGCCCGGTTCCGTTCTCCTTCGGACGCCTCGTCGACGCCGACGATTTCGTGATCCAGTCCGTCGCCGCCCCCGCCCCGCGCTGACGCGCGCACCGAGACCTTGACAACGTCGCGGGTCGGAGCTATCATTTTGATATCAAAATACTTAGGGAGAGGATGATGAACGCGAACATCGACGTTCGGACCAAAGAGACCCGCTTCGAGACGGACCTGGCGTGGCTAAGGTCGCGGCACAGCTTCAGCTTCGGCGGCCACTACGATCCGGCCAACACCGGGCACGGCCTCCTGCTGGTCAACAACGACGACGTGGTACGCGCCGGGACCGGCTTCTCGACGCATCCGCACCGCGACATGGAGATCATCACCTGGGTGCTGGAAGGCGAGCTTGAGCACAAGGACTCCGCCGGACACAAGGGCCTGCTCTACCCGGGGCTGGCCCAGCGCATGAGCGCGGGCACCGGCATTTGGCACTCGGAGATGAACCCCAGCGCGGTGAACGACGTGCACTTCATCCAGATGTGGGTCTTGCCGGACCGGGAAAGCGTCAAGCCCGGCTACGAGCAGTTGGACATCAACGGGCCGCTGTCCAAGGGCGGCCTGGTGCCCATCGCCTCCGGTCGCGGCCACCACGCCGCGATCTCCATCCGCCAGAAGGACGCGGTGCTGTGGGGAGCACGCCTCAAGAAGGGGGAGGTGGTGCGGATGCCGGACGCCAAGCACGTCCATCTCTACGTCGCCAAGGGCTCCGCCGCGCTCGAAGGCGCCGGGACGCTGGCCGCCGGAGACTCCGCGCGCCTGACCGCGGCCGGAACGCCCGCGCTGACGGCCGGCGAGCCGGCCGGGGCCGAGGTGCTGATCTGGCAGACGGCCTAGGCCGCTTTAGAGATTCGTCGTGACGAGCGTTTCCGTCGCGGCCACGCCGTCGACGGCGCGTACCCGGCTGACGATCAGCCCGGAGAGCTTGTCGACGGTGTCGGCCTCGGCGGACAGGATCATGTCCCAGCCGCCGAACACCATGTACACCTCGGTCACGCCTTCGATGGCGCGGATGGCGGTGACCGCCGTCTGCTCCTTTCCGGGGGCGAGCTTGCACAGCACGAAGGTCTTCATGCTATCTCCTCTGATTCCAATCGCGAGAGCGGTAGCGCTGCGCGAGGTCACGCGCGGCCTCAAGCCATTCCGGGGCCAGTTCGCGCGACGGCGCGTGCCCGAACTCGAGCGCCGCGCCCTCGGCCACGGCTTCGGCGGCGGCCTGCGCGCTCAGGCCCAGGCGTTCAAGCCGCAGGGAGCCCTGATAGAGCCCCTTGCCCTCGCGCTTGCGCAGGGCGCCGCCCAGGACCTTGGTGCCGTCGTCGAGCACCAGGTCCATGGGCTCCGCGCGCGCGAAGCACGCGGCCGCGGCGCCCAGCGGACGCGCCGGCGGCGAATTCAGGAACGTCGCCGCGCCGGCCCGCTTGAGGCCCAGGTGCGCGGCCCGGTGGATATTCTTATAGATCGAGTCGGGCGCCCAGGTCCGCTCCCATGGAAAAACCAGGCTGAAGGTGACGTCGCCGTCGTGAAAGACGATGCCGCCGCCGGTCGCGCGGCGCACCGGCGCGACGTCGGTCCAGCCGCGCGCGTCGCAGGCCGCCCGCGCGGCGCGGTGCGGCTGGGAGTATCCGAACGTGCAGGCCCGGTCGGACCAGAGGTAGACGCGCAGGATGAGCGCGCCGACGGGAGCCGACAGCAGGACGGCCTCGTCGAGGGCCATCTGGCCCGCGGCGTCGAGCGCGGGGGCCGTCAGCTCAGCGCCGAGCACGAGCAGAAGAAGTTACGGTCGCCGTAAGCCCCGTCGATGCGGCCGACCGCGGGCCAGAACTTGCGCTCGCGTAGCCAGGCCGCCGGGTAGGCCGCCGTCGCGCGGCTGTAGGCGTGCGGCCAGGCGTCGGCGGTCGCGGCCTCGGCCGTGTGCGGCGCGTGCTTGAGCGGGTTGTCCGCCTTGGACCACTCGCCATTCTCGACCTTCGCCGCCTCAGCCCGGATGGCGATCAACGCGTCGCAGAAGCGGTCGATCTCGGCTTTCGACTCGGATTCGGTCGGCTCGATCATCATGGTCCCGACGACGGGAAACGACACCGTCGGCGCGTGGAAGCCGTAGTCCATCAAGCGCTTGGCGATGTCGTCGACGGAGATCTCCGTCGCCGCCTTGAAACCCCGGGGATCGACGATGCACTCATGGGCGACCAAACCGTTCTTCCCCTTGAAAAGGACGGGGTAGTGGGCGTCAAGCCGCTTGGCCGCGTAGTTCGCGTTCAAGATCGCGTTCTTCGTCGCGCGCGCCAGGCCGTCCGGGCCCATCATGCGGATATACATCCAGGAGATCGGCAGGATCGACGCCGAGCCCAAGGGCGCGGCGCTGACGGGGCCGGTCTTGCCGGCGCCCGGCAGGAACGCGGCCAGTTCCCGGACCACGCCGATGGGCCCCATGCCCGGGCCGCCGCCGCCGTGCGGGATGCAGAAAGTCTTGTGAAGGTTCAGGTGGCAGACGTCGGCGCCGATGTCGCCGGGGCGGCACAGGCCCACCTGCGCGTTCATGTTCGCGCCGTCCATGTAGACCAGACCGCCGCGCTCATGGATCGAGGCGCAAATGTCTTTGATCTTTTCTTCAAAGACGCCGTGCGTCGACGGGTAGGTCACCATCAGGCAGGCCAGATCGTTCTTGTGCTCCTCGGCCTTTTTCTTTAGGTCCGCCAGGTCGACGTCTCCGTCCTCCAGGCAGGCCACCGAAACCACGCTCATCCCCGCCATCACCGCCGACGCCGGGTTGGTGCCGTGGGCGGAGACCGGGATCAAGCAAATCTTGCGGTGCGACTGTCCGCGCGCGTCCAGCGCGCCCCGGATGGCCAGCAGACCCGCGTACTCGCCCTGCGATCCGGCGTTCGGCTGGAGGCTGACGGCGGCAAAACCGGTGATCTCCGCCAGCCACGATTCCAATTGCGCGGCCAACTGCCCGTAGCCCGCGGCCTGCTCGGCCGGAGCGAACGGATGCAGGCCGCCGAACTCCGGCCAGGTCACCGGCAGCATCTCGGCGGCGGCGTTGAGCTTCATCGTGCAGGAGCCCAGCGCGATCATGGAGTGGACCAAGGACAGGTCCCGGCTTTCGAGCTTGCGCAGGTAGCGCAGCATTTCGTGCTCGGAGCGGTGCACGTTGAAGACGGAATGGGTCAGAAACTTGGAGGCGCGCTTCAGAGCGCCGGGAAGCGGCTCTCCTTCGGTCAGCAGTTCCCCGACGGAGGGCAACGTCGTCGTTGCGCCGAACACGGAGAACAGATCAAGGAGGTCGGCCTCCGTCGTGGTCTCGTCCAACGTGACGGTCAGCGTCGTCTTGTCGAGAACGCGCAGGTTGATCTTCTTCGCCCGAGCCGAGGACAGGATGCCGGCAAGCTTCGTCTCCGACGTCTTGACGAGGACGGTGTCGAAGATCGCCTCCGAACCCGTTTCAAAGCCGAGCCGTTTCAAGCCGGAGCGAAGAGCGGACGACAACGCGCGGACGCGCGACGCGATGCGGGTCAAGCCTTCCGGGCCGTGATAGACGGCATACATCCCCGCGATGACCGCCAGCAGGACTTGGGCCGTGCAGATGTTGCTGGTCGCCTTCTCGCGGCGGATGTGCTGTTCGCGCGTCTGCAGGGCCAGACGCAGGGCGGGTTTGCCGCTGGCGTCCTTGGACACGCCGACGATGCGGCCCGGAATGCGGCGCTGAAGCTCGGATTTCACGGCCAGGTAGGCCGCGTGCGGCCCGCCGAAGCCCATCGGCACGCCGAAGCGCTGCGTGGAGCCCACCGCGATGTCGGCGCCGAATTCACCCGGCGCCCGGAGCAAGGTCAGGGCCAGCGGGTCCGCGGCGACGACCAGCAGGCCGCCCGCGGCGTGCACGGTCTCGGCGAAGCCCGACCAGTCCTCCACCGCGCCGCGCGTGTCCGGATACTGGACCAGCGCGCCTAAAAGCTTGCGCCCGGAGACGTCCGCCGGAGCGCCGACGAGAACGTCCACCCCGAGCGGACGCGCGCGCGTCTTGACGACCGCGATGGTCTGCGGATGGCAATCCTGGGAGACGAAGAAAACGCGCCCGGCGGAGTCCTCGGCGGCGTGCAGGCACAGCGCCATCGCCTCGGCGGCGGCGGTCGCCTCGTCGAGCAAGGACGCGTTGGCCACCGGCAGACCGGTCAGGTCGATGACCATGGTTTGGAAATTGAGCAGGGCTTCGAGACGGCCTTGGGCGATCTCGGGCTGATAGGGCGTGTAGGCGGTGTACCAGCCCGCGTTTTCCAGCACCTCGCGCAGGATCACCGGCGGCGTGACGGTGCCGTGGTAGCCTTGTCCCAGATACGAGCGCCAGACCTGGTTCTGGGAGGCCAGCGCGCGCAGTTCGGCCAACGCCTGGGCCTCCGACAGCGCGGCGGGCAGGTTCAACGGACGCTGGAGGCGGATCGCGGCCGGGACCACCGCGTCGATCAACGCGTCCAGAGTCTTCTGGCCGAGCGCTACCAGCATCGCGTCCTGGTCGGCCGGGCCGGAGCCGATGTGGCGGCGGGAGAAATCCTCGACGGGCGGGAGCGCGGCCGTGGGACGCTCCTTAATGGCTTCCATGAGCGGCCTCGGAAGCGATGAATTTCTCGTAATCCGCGGCGCTCATCAACGCGGACGCGTCTTCCGGCGCGGACGCCTTGATTTTGAACAACCAGCCCTTGCCGTACGGGTCCTGGTTGACCAGGGCCGGGTTCTTGCCGGCCTCGGCGTTGGCCGCGGCGATCTCGCCGGAGACGGGCGCGTAGATGTCGAAGGCGGCCTTCACCGACTCGACCACGCAGCAGGCCTCGCCGCGCTTGACGTGCCGGCCGACCTTGGGCGGCTCGACGAAGACCACGTCGGTGATCTCCTTCTGCGCGTGGTCGGAGATGCCGACGGTGCCGTCGGCGGACAGCCACTCGTGGGATTTTTGGTATTTCAGGCTCTTGGGGTCGAACATGTCAGGCTCCCTTTTTGAGATGGGGCGATTGGAAAAACGGGACTTTCACGATCTGCGCCGGCACGTCCCGGCCATGCAAAGTCACCGCGCACTGCGTACCCGCGGCAAGGTCCGGGCGGTCGAGGTAGCCCACGCCGATGCCGGCCTGGAGCGACGGCGAGTAGGTCGCCGAGCAGAGCCGGCCCGCCTCGCGGCCGTCGATCAACACCGGCGCGCCGGGACGCGGAACGCCGCGCTCCAGAAGCTTCACGCCGGTCAATCGGCGCTGGACGCCCTCGGCCTTCTGGCGCGCCAGCGCGGCGCGGCCGATGAAATCGCCCTTGTCGAGCTTGACGACCCAGCCGTAGTTGGCCTCATACGTGCTGTGCGCGTCGTCGACGTCCTGGCCGTAGAGGAGATAGCCGGCCTCCAGGCGCAGGACGTCGCGCGCGCCCAGGCCGCAGGGCGCCGCGCCCAGGGAGCGGCCCTGCGCGAGCAGGTCCTCCCAGACGCGGACCACGATGTGGTTGGGAACGATGAACTCCGCTCCGTCCTCGCCGGTGTAGCCGGTGCGCGTGATGATGGACGGCGTGCCGTAAAGTTCCAACTCCAGCGCCCCGAAGCGCGGCAAAGCCGCGGCCGCCGGCGCCAGCAGGGCGATCAGCGCGGCGGCCTTCGGGCCCTGCACGGCGATCATGCCGTAGTCGTCGGATTTGTTTTCTAGAATCACGTCGAAGCCCTTGGCCTGGGCGCGAAACCAGGCGAAGTCCTTGTCGGCCGTCGCCGCGTTGACCACGACCAAATAGCGGTCCCGGCCCAGGCAGGACACGATCACGTCGTCGACGACGCCGCCGGCCTCATTGGGCAGATGGGAGTAGATGGCCTTACCCGGCCCGATCTTGGCGATGTCGTTGGCGTTGACCTTTTGAAGGAAGGCCAGCGCCTGCGGGCCGCTCACGAACACCTGGCCCATATGCGAGACGTCGAAGAGCCCGCAGCGGGCGCGCACCGCCTCGTGTTCGCGCAAGATGGACTCGTATTGAACCGGCAGATCCCAGCCGTGGAAATCCACCATCCGCCCGCCCAGCCGGAGGTGCGACTCGTGCAGCGCCGTGCGGCGCACGACTGCCGTATCGCTCATGACTAAAGCTAGCATTTTCTCGTCCGACGCCGCCAAGCCCGGGCCGCCGGGGTCTTGACGGACGCTCAGGCTCGGGGACATAATGACGTCATGAGCGACGACGACGCTCCGCACGAAAGCCGGCTGGGCGGCATTTTGGTGGCCCTATTGATCGTCGGCTCCGCGGCGGGGGTGCTGGGCTGGTATACATTGACCAACCGCAAAGGACCCGCTCTAGACTTCAGCGGCCTGGACTTGAACTCAGTCGCGCCGGAAAAGCGCGCCCCAATCGCCTCCGCCAACGGCGCGTCCTACCAGCCCGCGTCGGGGATCATGATCAAGAGCGACCCCGGACTGCGCGTCGTCGACGGCAACGCCAGTTCTCCCGCGGCCAGCCGAAACTCGGCTCCGGCCGCCAGCGACCCCAAGGCGGACTTCCGGGACGTCGCGCGGCGCAATGAATCGACCGTACGCGACTTCGCCGTCCGGATGACGCGCAAATACCCGTCCGTGCGCCAGTACGGCAAGGACTGGATGAGCTACCCGGACCTGCGCAAGCTCAACGACGACTACATGCGCGACCACGACCCGGCCGCCTTCATGGCCGGGCTGGCGCGCTCAAAAAATTTCGGAGTGCTGGTGCGCAAATACGCGACCGATCCGGGCATCCGCGCCTTCGTCATCGACGGTGTCCAGCAGGCCCCCGGGGAACTTCTGGGAGCCGCCGGCGACGCCCTCAAAAGCGACGCCGTCGTCAAGAATCTGGTCACCAACGTGGGCAACGCTCTGGGACTGCCCCCCAGCATCATGGCTGTGGTCGGCGGCGGCCAAGTCGACCAGAGCAAGGTGGTCTCCGACGTGCTCAACAATCCACAACTCAAGGGCGCGATGCAGGGCCAAGCGCCGCCCGTCTCCCTCCCGAATCAGCCGTAAGCGCGCGCTCCGTCAAAGAAAGACGCCCCGCCGACGGCTCGGGGCGCCTGCATCTATCTTCTTTCGAACGAACGCGCTAGTGACTACCGACGGAACTGGAGGCGACGCACTGCGGCCCATTGGCCGTGTTGATCAGGGTGGTGCCCGACCCGCAAGTCATGCTACTCCCTTGACTGAGCATGCCGTTATTGACCGGGTTCTGAGTGGACGGGGTTCCGCACCCGTTGCAACCAATCGACGAACCCATCGCCACGGCAAGGCCCACAACCGACACTTTTAAAATGAGATTTTTCATAAATTCTCCTTGCTTAATGCGACGGCACGCACGTTCCGTTGCTCGAAGTGTATCCAGCCGCGCAACCACCCGACCCCCCGCCGACGGGAGCGGATTGAGTCACGCACTGGCCGCCGCTGGCGACCGTGCCGTAGCCGCACGTCGTAAGCGGCGCAGGATTGGCGGCGATGTTCGCAGAAGAACCGCAACCCGGCAGCATCGACTGAGTACCGCAACCCATCGCTCCCCCCAAGACAAGGGCAATCCCTAGCGCCGAACACATCGAAATCGTCTTCATACTACCTCCCTTGCGGCGTATAGCTAGTGTACGCTCCCATTAGAATGATGTCAAGACATATTAGAGATTTTTATCGTCTTTTTACCCGCGGACTATTTACGGTCGGCCCGCTTGGAAATAGACACGGAACTCGACGGTGCGCCCAGCGCCGCGCGTAGACGTGCCGAGACCCAGCGCGGCAGCCAGAGCAGGTGTATGATCGAGGTGTAGTGGCCGAACGGCACCCAGTGCTGACGCGCGGCCGGAAAGGCCGCGGCCAGGGCCAGGGCGTTGGCGCGCGGAATCACGGTGTCGGAGCGCGCGTTGAGGAGGAGCGCGGGCCTGCCGGCGTTGGCGGCCCGGTAGTCCAGAGCGTCGAGGCCGACCCAGGCGCGCCGCAGTTCGTCGGCCTTGACGCCCATCTTGCGCGCGAACGGCCCGGTCAAGGAGCCGTTGAGGACCAACGTGGGCATGTCGGCGCCGCCCAGAAGGAAGGCCGCGAAACGAGGACGAGGGTCAACCGAGTAAACGAGAGATCCCACGATCGCGCCCAGGCTGATGCCGAACACGGCAATGCGCGCGGGGTCCACTTCCGGGCGCGCCGAGAGCACTCCCAGCGCGCGCCGCGCGTCCAGAACGGACTGGCGGAAGTTGGCGGCCAGACGCTGAGGCGTGCGCGCCAAGAAGACCTGACCGCTGGGCTCCGAAGGATCCGGGCGGCGGTGGAACTGCGTGGGCATCTCCAGCCACATCACGACCAAGCCGTCGCGGACGAAGCGATGAACGAAGCGCGTCTCGATCCAGACGTTGGGCGCGGCCATCACCGGCAGGACCAGCACCGCCGCCGAGCGCCGGCCTTCCACCCCTTTCGGCACGATCAGGTGCGCCCACACCGTGTCGTTACGCGGCCACGGGCTTCTCACCGGCGAGGGGAAGCGCAGGACCGTCTCGGTCCACTCGGGACCCGGCTTGACGCTCGCGACGTCGACCGCGAACTTTCCCGCGGGCGCGTCGAGCGTCCCCGGAGCGGCCAGGGCCGCCGACGCGCACCAGCCAGCCAGCAGGGCCGCGCGCATCAGAAGCTCGCCACCAGCGACAGCGCGCTCTGGTAGATGTCGTGCGCGCCCAAGGACGTGGGGCTCAGCACGGTGGACTGACCCATGAACCAATACGAATACTCGAACTTGGCGGTGAAGTGGTCGCTCAGCTTCCAGTTCACCGCGCCGGTCAGCTTCTCGATCTGGGTCAGCACCTGCGACGTGCCGTCCTTGTAGGCGGTCATGGACGGTATGATCGCGTTGCCGTTGTTGGGATCGGGAACGTTCAGCAGGAAATCCAGCAGAGGCCCGCGGCGGCAAAGCTGGTTGAAGACGAACACGCCGGTGACCCGGTCGCCGACCGGCGGCTTGCGCAGGATAGGAAAAGCCGCCTGCACGAAGTAGCCGTAGTTCTCCTCGCGCAGGATCATCTGATTGACCTGGGTCGTGCTTCCCGGCACGAAGACGAACGAGGGATTGGTGTCCAGGCTCGTCGCGACCATCTGCGGGTTCTTGAACTGATCCGTCTCGTATTCGGCCTCTCCCGAGATGCTGATGCCGTGATAGTCGAACGACCAGTCCGCCGCCCACATCTGGTAGTAGAGCTGGTTTTCCAAGTCATACGAGCCGCCCATGCCGGAAAAGCTCAAGGTCACGCCGTCCAGGTCGGCGCCCTTCTCCGGGAACGGCCAGGGCAGGCGCAGGTCGCCCAGAGCGAACACGGCGCGCCCGCCCAGGGACTTCGCGTTATTGTTGTCGGCCAGGCCGTTGTTCTGGTGGCCGAAATCCAGCGCGACGCCGCTGGTGGGCGGCCCTTGGATGCCCAGGTTCTGCGGGTTGGGAAAGGCGCGCGAACGGTTGTCCGACTCAGACAGGCCGTTGACCACGAACAAGGTCAGCTCCTCCGGAACCAGCGGGCTGTCTTTAGCGGGATACCAGCTCACGCGCCCGCCCAGGTCGGTGTAGCCGGCGCTGACCGGCGGCACCGGCGAGTTGGGCCGCACCACCAGGTCGATGCTGTCCGGCGACGCGTAGAGCAGGGGACGCGTCACCGCGAGGAACTCATCGGGGCGATAGAGCTCGTTGTAGCGGCCGTAGGGGACCAGGAATTTTCCGGCCTGAAGCTTGAGGTTGTCGATTCGGTCGTACTCGGCATACAGCTGATAAATCTGGGGGACGCCCTGATTTTGAGTGGGCAGGTTGAACTCCGCGTGGAACGGTACGCCTTCGGCCAGCGGCGCCTCCATGCCGAAATACACGTCGGCCAAATAGACCTCGTCCTGGATCTGGGTCTCGAAGCCGGGCTGCTTGGGACCGACGTTTCGCCAGTTGAACGAGCCGACGCCGAACAGGCGCACGTCCGCAAAGCGCCGGATCAGGTCGTCGAGCCCGCGCGCCGCGGCGGCGGACGCGCTGGTGGAGACCGCGACACCAGACGGAAGCACGCTTTGCGCCGCGGCCGGCGCGGCGCCGGCCGCGCCCAGCGCCGCAGCGAGGATTATTTGACAACGCCCGAGCGAAGAGTTACGATGGCTCACGCAGTGGTGAGTATAACGGCTTTTGACGTGCCGCGCCACGCATTGTTTCGAAGGGGGTCGCGTACATGTCCCACGTGATCGTTGAAGGCTGTCTTGGAGAAGTCTACGCCGCCTGCGTGGACGTCTGCCCGGTGGAGTGCATCCACCCCGGAGACTACAAGGGCGAGAAGTTCATGATCATCGATCCCGAGGTCTGCATCGACTGCGGCGTCTGCCTGCCGGAGTGCCCGATCGGCGCGATCGTCGGCTCGGTCGACGAGAGCCCCGAATGGGCGAAGGTCAACGCGGAGCTCACCCCGTCGTTCAAGGGCCATCCCAAGGTGACCCCCCGCGCCCCCAACGATCCCCCGCACAAGCCGACCAACAAGCTCGTCAAGTAAGACGTGATTGGAAAAGCCGAGCGGCCCCTGCGGTCGCTCGGCTTTTCATTGGCGTTGCACGCGCTCGCCGGTCCGGCTTACGCGATGAACCACAACATCGTCCACCGCACCGCTTTGGACACCGCGCGCGTCCGCGCCGCGGGCCTGGCGCGCGTGCCTTTCGCGGAGGGTCTCTACCGCACGCGCGCCGCCTCGGCCACGCTGGAATCGCCTGAGCTGGAGGCCGCGTCGCCGTTCGACGACGTGGTCGGCTCCTTCGCCGCCGACGTGCCCGCGGGCGGCGAGGTGGAGATGTCGGTGAAAGTCCGCGTCGGCGCGGAGTGGACCGACTGGTATTCTCTCGGCACGCGCCGCGCCGACGGCTTCGCGTCCGCGCCCAAACGCGCGGACGCGCGCGCGTCTTTGGACGTCGACGAGCTCCGCCTCAAAAAGAAGGCCTCGGCGCTGCGCTACCGCCTGAAGTTCCGCGTCCCGCGCGGCGCCGTCCTCCTGCGCTCGGTGGCTCTCGCCCTCTCCGACGGCGACGCGCCCGCCGCCCCTCCCGCCGCGTCGACTGGCCCGTGGACGCGCGAACTGGCGCTGGCGCCGCGCTCTCAGTTCGACGCGCCGGACGGCTACAAGCACGACGTCTGCTCGCCGACGTCGCTGGCGATGGTGCTGGAGTTCTGGGGCCGCAAGAAGTCCACGCAGGAGGTCGCGCTCGCGGTCCGCGACCGGACTTCTCTTTTGTTCGGCAATTGGCCCGCGAACACCTCCTACGCGGCGGCGCAGGGACTGGACGCGCGCGTGGCCCGCCTGCAGTCGATCGCCGACCTGGAGCGCCTGATCGCCGACGGGCGCCCGGTGATCGTCAGCGTCACCTTCGCCGAAGGCGAACTGCCGGGCGCGCCGATCGCGCGCACGGGAGGGCACCTCCTGGTCGTCGCGGGCTTCACCAAAAGCGGCGACGTCATCGCGCAGGACCCCGCCGGACGAGACGGAAAGGAGCGCCGCGTCTACGCGCGCGCCGCGTTTCATCGGGCCTGGCGGATCAACAAACGCGGACTGGCCTACCTGATCGGCCCCGACCTGCCGCGGCGTCTGGTGGTGGGAGTGCCTGTGGCCGACCTGTGGTCGAAGCCCGTCCGGCGCGCGAAAGTCGACCTGGCCGACGACGCGCACCTGTCCCAGCTTCTCTACGGGGAGGCCGCGACCGCCGTCGCGGCCCAGGGCGACTGGGTGCGCGCGACAGCCGATGAACAGCAGAGCTTCACCCCGGCCGGCGCCTGGCAAGGCTACCCGGGCTGGCTGCGCGCCGCCGACCTGAGCTCGGCCGAGCCTCCGCCGGTCAACTGCGTGGTCCGCACCCGGCAAGCCCTCGTACACCGCGGCGGCAAGATCGAGACGCTCTCGGTCGGCACGCGCCTGGACCGTCTGTCCGCGTCCTCGGGCACGGCGCGTGTGCGCCTGCTCGACGGCTCCGTCGGCGAGGTCGCCGCCGACGCGCTCTACGCGCCCCCCGCGGCGCCCACCGCCGCCTCGCGCGCCGAGATCATCCGCACCGCCGAACTTTTTCTGGGCACCTCGTATTATTGGGGCGGCCGCTCCGGCGTCCAAGCCGACCCGTCGATCGGCGTGGACTGCTCCGGTCTGGTCAGCCTGGCCTACCGCATCCACGGCCGCGACGTGCCGCGCGACTCCCAGGAGCAGAAGCTGCGCGCGCGGCCCATACGCCGAGACGAGCTTCAGCGCGGCGACCTGGTCTTCCTGACGCACGGTCCGGACACGGACAAGATCACGCACGTGCTGATCTACACCGGCGGCGACGGCCTCATCGAGAGCCGCCAGTCCTCCGGACGCGTTCTGCGCACCACTTTCCTGGAACGCTTCGGCCGCCCGTTGTCCGCGATCCAATCCGGCGACAAGGTGCTCGACCAGTCCTTCGCCAAGCCGCGCCCGCGGCGCGTTTTTTTCGGCTCCTACTTCAGATAATCAGCCGCGCGGCGGCAGCTCGGGGCGCGGGTGCGCGTAGCGAGGACCCGCGGAGTCGCCGCAGCGGCACAGGCAACGCCAGGCGCGGAACAGCAGAAACGTCGCGGCGACGGCGCAGACGGCGATGAAAATGGGGCAGGCCCAGCCGCCGCGCGTCGCGCAGTCCAACAGGCTGGAATCACCGATGGCGATGTTCATACGGACTATTTCCTCCCCGCGCGCAGATCGGTCTGGCGCGCGGCATAGAGCTCCAGCGCGCCGCGCACGACGGCGTGCGCGGCGTCGCGGTCGAGGAAGCCCTCGACAACGACCGCCTTGTTCTCCAGCTTTTTGTAGTCCTCGAAGAAGCGCTGGACCTCGAGCATCCGGTGCGGCGGCAGCTCCCGGATGGACTCGTAGTGCGCGTATTCCGGATCGTCGGCGTGCACGGCGATGATTTTGTCGTCGGCTTCGCCCTGGTCCAACATCTTCATCAGGCCGATGGGCTTGGCGCGCACCACCGCCAGCGGCACGATCGCGTCCTGGCCGAGGACGAGTATGTCGAGCGGATCGTGGTCCTCGCAGTAGGTGCGTGGGATGAAGCCGTAATTGGCCGGATACTGCACGGAGCTGAAGAGGATGCGGTCGACGCGGATCAGGCCGCAGGACTTGTCGAGCTCGTATTTCGTCTTCGAGCCCTTCGGCACCTCGACGACCGCGGTCAGCACGTCCGGGGCCTGGGCGCCGGGATCCACGTCGTGCCAGGGATGCATCGACCGCACCATAGCACTTTTGGCCTGGATTTGGCATAATGCCCGCGCTCGACGACGATGCGGCGAGGTAGCTCAGTGGTAGAGCACCGGTCTGAAAAACCGGGTGTCGACAGTTCGATCCTGTCCCTCGCCACCACTTTTTAGTACCGCACCGCGCGCGCCGTGCGCGGTCGTCCGCGAATGGCCACTGCATGAGCGTCTCCGCGCACCTCTCGCCCGAGCCTGAGCGGCGGCTGTGGGCCATCCTGGACGGCGTGCGGCACGCCGGCGAAAGAATGGAGGCCAAGCTCGGCGCGTTGACCGTCCTGGCTTTCGCGCAGCTCGCCCTGATCGCCGTCGCCGTTCCGGACGGGCCCTTGAGCGCCGCGGCCGTCCTGCTGCTGGGCGCCTGCCTGCTCATCGGCGCGCTGGCCGCGGCGCCCCTGTCCCGCTTGCCGGCGCCGCTGGCCTTCCTGGAGCCGCGCAAGGACAAGACCAGCGTCAACGACTGCCTGATCTCGGTCGAGGACTTAGCCAAATATACCCAAAACGAGCTGACCTCGCGCCTGGACAAATACTTGGGCGGCGGCCTGACCGCCACGCCCTACCACGAGGACATCGTCGGCCAAATCGTCCGCGGCGCGACCGCGGCGGCGCGTCAGCGGCGCCTCTTGGGAGCATCCTGCTTCCTGGCCGCCGGCGGGCAGTTGTGCCTGCTGTGCCGCCTGCTCTGGCGGCGCTGAACCCGCCTCGGCGCGATATCCGCCGCCGCGAGCACTTGACAAGGCGCGCGCGATGGTTTATCCTGACCATAAGGTCAATATTATGACGAGACGCCCCAACGTCGAGGCGCGCGAAAAAATACTGCGCACGGCCTATGAACTGTTCGCCCGCCGCGGCTACGAAGCCGTGAGCATGGAGCGCGTCGCCGCTCGCGCGGGGATAAAAAAGGCGAATCTCTTTTACTACTACCCCACCAAGGAGGCGCTCGGCGTGGCGGTGATGAAGGCAGCCTCGCGGCGCTACGCCGACGGCGTGCGCGCGATCTTCGCCGATGAGACGCAGGATCCGGTGACGGCCGTGCGGCTGTTGTTCACGGCCGCCACGGCCGGCGCGCGCCGCGACTGCGGAGGCGGCTGCTTCATTGGGCGGATGACGACGGATCTCGATGAGGACAATCACGCGATGCGCCGCAGCGTGACCGTCTGCGTCGAGCAATGGCGCGAGGACATCGAGCGCTTCTTGTCCCGCTGGAAAAAGCGCGGCTACTTCCGCGCCGCCTTTCGTCCTATGGAAGCCGCCGACGCGGTGCTGGCCCTCTATGAAGGAGGGCTGCTGATCGCGCAAGCCGTCGGGACGCCGGCTCCGGCCGAGCACGCGGAGCGCGCGGCGGTGACGGTGATCGTGGGATGGCGGAGCTGATTTTTTTTGGCTTTATACTGACCGAATGGATGGTTAAAAGAGGAGGACGTATGGAAACACGAAACGACGCGGCGCTGTTGGACGCGTATTCGCAGACGGTGACGCAGGTGGCCGAGCGGGCCAGCCCGGCGGTGGTCAAGATCGAAGCGCGCAAGGGCGGCCGCGGCGGCAGCGGCTCGGGCTTCGTATTCACGGCCAACGGCTACATCATCACCAACAGCCACGTGGTGCATGAGGCCGTATCGCTGGAGGTGATCCTGCATGACGGCCGCCGCTTCTCGGCGGAAGTCGTCGGCGACGACCCGGCCACGGACCTGGCCGTCGTGCGCGTGAAGGCCGACGGCCTGCCCGCGCTGGAGCTAGGCGAGTCCAAGTCGCTGAAGCCGGGACAACTGGCCATCGCCATCGGCAATCCCTACGGCTTCGCCTACTCGGTCACGGCCGGCGTGATCTCGGCGCTGGGGCGGTCGCTGCGCTCGGAATCGGGACGGCTGATGGACGACATCATCCAGACCGACGCCGCTTTGAACCCGGGCAACTCCGGCGGGCCGCTGGTGGATTCACGCGGACGGGCGATCGGCGTGAACTCGGCGGTGATCCTGCCCGCCCAGGGACTGTGCTTCGCGATCCCCATCGACGTCGCCAAATACGTGGCGGGACGGCTCATCGAGCATGGGCGCATCCGCCGCGGCTACTTGGGCCTGGGCGGGCAGAACGTGGCGGTGCCGCGCGGCCTGGCGCGGCGCCTGGGCGTTACCGCCCAGTCCTGCGTTTTGGTCATCGCCGTCGAACCCAATGGGCCAGCCTCGGCCGCCGGCGTGGAGGAAGGAGATCTCATCGTGGGTTTTGCGGGAAAGTCCCTGGAAGGCATCGACGACCTGCACCGGGGACTAAATGAGGATTCAATCGACCGGGAAACCGCGTTGACCGTGGTGCGCGAGAGAGGCCCCGTGGACCTCACCGTGACGCCACGGGAGTCAGGAGCTCCGACCGAGCGCTAACGAGCGTGGAGACGGATCATCGTGGCCCGGTGCTTGGCTTCGGATCGGCGTTGCGCCGCGATGACAGCCACACTTTGATCTCGCATTGGTCGAGTCCAATCGGGATAAGAGCCAAGCTTGAGGGCCCGCTCGAAGTCCGTGAGGGCTTCAGCGTGCCTTCCAAGTTGAGTCAGGGCGTGCCCACGTTTTCCATATGCGAAACCGTAGCCGCAGTCCAGGCGGACGGCAAGGGTGAACTCCTTGATCGCCGCGTCCCACAATCCACGGTCCGCGTGGACGCGGCCCAGCCAAAGGTGAATCTGCGCCGACCGAGGACTCAATGAGATCGCGCGCCGAAAAATTGGAACCGCCTCGTCGTGGCGATCGAATTTGCGATATGCCTCGGCAAGCCAGGCGTGGAGCCAGCCGCAACGCGGGTCCTGAGCGATAGCCGTGCGCAAGTTGCGTAGGCCCGTCTGCGAACGTTGGGTTTGAACCTGGCTGCGCGCCAAACATGCACGTATCCAAGGAGTTTTCGGCTCCAACTCCACCGCGCGTCGAAGCGACGAAACGCCGTCCTCCTCATGACCGACGACCGCGCGCAGCGTGTCACCGCGCAACGCGTGGGCCCAGGCGGCGGCCGGATGCCTCCGGATATATTCGTCCAGCTGCTCCAAACCGCACCGGCCCGCGCCGTCCTGTTGCTCTGCCAGGGCGATCCGGCCGTAGAACTCCTTGGCTGAAGGATCGAGGCGCGTGGCCGCGGCAAAGGATGCTGCCGCGTCCTCGACATGCCCAAGCCGAGCCTGCAGACCTCCGGTCAGAGTGAGAACGCCGGCGCAGTCCGGCGCCAGCCGGGCGGCCAGGGCGGCGTCGACCAAGGCACGGTCGAAGAGGGAGGAGCGCTCATGCGCCACCGCGCGCAGAAGCAGGGCCGGTACATGGCGCGGGGCCGATGCGAGCGCAGCGTCAAGCAGCACGAAGACCTCAGGGGGCGCGCTTTTCGCCAGGATCGAAGCGGCGGCCCATACCGCGGGCCAGGGATTCTTTGGAGCGGCGGCCGCGGCGGCATGCAAGGCCTGCATGGAATTCGCGCCAAGACCCTCGATGCCCAGCAAAAGTTCCGCTCGCCAACGAAGGGCCAACGCATCTACGGGCGACCGCGCAAGCGCCTGATTGAACGCTTCAAGGGCCTCTTCATTTCGATTGAGCACACGCAACACTCGGCCGCGCAGGGCCAACGGCCGAGCCTGCCCAGGCGAACGACGCCGATGACTCTCCAGCAGGATGAGAAGCTCCTCACGCGGACCGGGATCGCAATCCTGGTGGGCGGGCAATGCGTAGGGAAACGGGATACTTTCCGATGGGACGCCGACCAAACGATGAAGACCGGCGACAGCATCGCCGCAGCACAACGCGTTCAGCCGATGCTCGATCGCGCTTAGCGGGACCACTTTTCGGAAATCACTCAAAGACCCTTGGGAAGCCCACGGCGCGCCCTGCGACGGTCATCTCTAGGATGACGCGGCGAAGGGCGCGCCGGTTCAAAAGCCGGAAGGCCATAAGTCACGCAAAGCCGGGGATCGCCTTCCAGCGGCACGATCCTGTCCGGCAACGCGGAGGATTCCTACGCGAGCTTGGCGAGCTGAGACTCGAGCTCCTTGTAGTCGCGCTCCTTGGTGATGTCCGGCTCCACCTTCACCCAAGCGACCTTGCCGTCCTTGCCGACCAGGACGGTCGCGCGCTGGGAGATGTTGCCGCCGGGATGGAACAAGCCGTAGGCCTTGATCGCCGCGCGATGCATGTCGGAGAGCAAGGTGTGCTTAAGCCCGTTGGACGACTTGTAGGCCTTGTGCGCCCACACGGAGTCCACGGAGATTCCGAACACCTGGGCGAACTGCTCGTAGCGCGACAGGTCCTGGGAGAAGCAGACGTTCTCCTTAGAGCACGTCGGAGAAAAATCCAGCGGGTAGAAGAACAGTGCGACGGCCTTCTTGCCCTTGAACTCGGACAGCGTCCATTCCTTCTTCTCGGAGTCGGGGAGCTTGAAGTCCGGGGCGACGGCGCCCACGGCGATCGGCGTGGTCTCGGACGGCGCGGTGGCGGTGGTCATAATTTCTCCTTTTGATTTGGGGGTCAGTCCTTGACATGTTGACTTCCGACGAAACGTCAACATGTCAAGGACTGACCCTCTTGTCACTTGTCATGCTTTGACGAGCTTGATTTCCAGGGGCTTGTGGACGGCGTTGCGCACGCTGACGGCGGCGGCGACCTTGCGGGCGGTTTCGCGGAAAGCTTTGGCCGGAATGGAGTCGGGAGCGGAAAGGACGATCGGGGTGCCGGTCTCCGAGGCGTCGCAGACCTTCGGGTCCAGCGGGATGGCGCCCAGCAGTTCGATGCCGTAGGAGGACTTCAGCGTCCGGGCCGAGCCCTCGGAGAAGATCTTGCTCTCCTTGGAGCAGTGCGGGCAGACGAAGCCGGACATGTTCTCGACGGCGCCCAGGATGGGAACGTTGAGCTTCTTGAACATCGCCACCGCCTTGCGCACGTCGGACAGCGCGATGCTCTGCGGCGTGGTGACGATGATCGAGCCCGCGATGGGCACGGTCTGGCACAAGGTCAGCTGGACGTCGCCGGTGCCCGGCGGCAGGTCAAGAACCAAGTAGTCCAGCTCCCCCCACTTCACGTCCTTCAAGAATTGCGAAATCGCGCCGTGAAGCATCGGGCCGCGCCAGATCACCGCGGCGTCGGGATCCATGAGAAAACCCATCGACATCACCTTCACGCCGTGGGCGACGGCCGGAGAGATCTTGTTGCCCGCGTCGACGAGCGGCTCATAGCCCTTGATGCCCATCATCTGCGGCTGGTTGGGACCGTAGATATCGGCATCCAGCAGGCCCACGCGCGCGCCTTCAAGCGAGAGAGACACCGCCAGGTTCGCCGCGACCGTGGACTTGCCCACGCCGCCCTTGCCCGCCGCGACCGCGATCAGGTTCTTGATGCCGGGCGGCAGGACGCTTTCCAGCCGCGCGTCCTTCTTCACCGACGCCGTCATCTTGATCTTCACGTCCTTGACGCCGGCCACCTTCTTGACGGCCAGCTCCGCCTCCGCCTGCATCATGCCCTTGAGCGGACACGCGGGGGTGGTGAGCACGTAGTCGAAGCTCACCACCCCCGCCTCCACGACGAGGTTCTGCACCATGCCGAGCGTCACGATGTCCTTGTGAAGCTCCGGCTCGATGCACGCCGACAGCGCCTTCAAAACCTCGTCTTTCATGGACATAAACCCTCGCTCACATCAAGAATAGCATCTCGCGGTACTTCGGCACCGGCCACGACGCCGACGGCAGCAGCAGCTCAAGCGCGTCCACCGCGGCGCGGATCTTCTCGAAATGCGGCTTGACGCTCTCGCAGTACGCGGCGGCTTTCGCCTCCACGTCGCTCAGCGCGTCGGCCTTGGCGCGCGCCGTCTCCAGCGCCGCGGCCCCCGTCAGCGCGGACTCCGCCTTCTGCGCGATCTCGCGCAGAAGCGAGGCTTGGGCGGGCGTCTTGACGCCCGCCGCCTTCGCCGCGTCCAGCGCGGAACCCAACTGGGCCTGGTAGTCCGCCGCCGCCGGGACGAACAAGGTCGTCGTCATCTCGCCGATGAGCTTGGCTTCGATGTCGATGTCCTTGGCGTATTTCTCCAGCAGGATGTGGTAGCGCGAGTGCGACTCCTCGGGAGTCAACACGCGCAGACGGTCGAAGAGCTCCACGGACTTCTTGAGCGCGAAGCCCTTGAGCGCCGCCGGCGTGGTCTTCTCGTTGGGCAGGCCGCGCTTCTTGGCCTCCTTGACCCACTCCGCGGAGTAGTTGTTGCCCTCGAAGCACACGCCTTTCGACTGCTTGTAGAGCCGGCGCAGGACCGCGACGACCGCGTCCTTGAAGGGTTTGCCGTTCTTGAGCTCCGCGTCGATCTCCTTCTTGGTCTCGATCAGCTGGCCGGCGACGATGGTGTTCAGCGTGGCGACCGGAACCGCGTTGTTGAACGCCGCGCCCACGGCGCGGAACTCGAACTTGTTGCCGGTGAAGGCGAACGGCGACGTGCGGTTGCGGTCGGTGTTGTCCTTGAGCACCGGCGGGATCTTGTCGATGCCGAACGGGATCCACTCCGCGTCGAGCGCCTTGGTCGTCACGCCCTTCTCCAAGTCCTCCAGGACCTGGGTGAGTTGGGCGCCGAGGAACACCGACATGATCGCCGGCGGCGCCTCGTTGGCGCCCAGGCGGTGGTCGTTGCCCGAGCTGGCGATGGACGCGCGCAGGAGCAGGCCGTGGTCGTGCACCGCCTTGACGATGGAGACCAGCACGATCAGGAACTGCAGGTTCTCCTGCGGCGTGGCGCCCGGCGACAGCAGGTTCTTGCCCGTGTCGGTGCCCAGAGACCAGTTGTTGTGCTTGCCCGAGCCGTTGACCCCGGCGAAGGGCTTTTCATACAGGAGCGCCGCCAGCCCATGGCGCGCGGCCACGCGCCGCATCACGTCCATGACCAGCTGGTTATGGTCGACGGCGACGTTGGCCTCCTCGAAGATCGGCGCGCACTCGAACTGGTGCGGGGCGACCTCGTTGTGGCGCGTCTTCAGCGGGATGCCCAGCTTGAAGGCCTCCGCCTCGAAATCCGTCATGAACGTGAACACGCGGTCCTTGATGGCGCCGAAGTAGTGGTCCTCCAACTGCTGGCCCTTGGGCGAGGCCGCGCCGAACAAGGTGCGGCCGGACAGCAGCAGGTCGGGGCGCGCCTTGAAGTATTCGTTGTCGATCAGGAAGTACTCCTGCTCGGCGCCCAGCGTGGAGAACACCTTCTTGGCGTCGCTCTTGAAGTATTCCAGGATGCCCAGCGCGGCCTTGTTCAGCACCTCGATGGAGCGCAGCAGGGGCGTCTTGGTGTCGAGCGCGTGGCCGGTGTAGGAGACGAAGCAGGTGGGCACGCACAACGTCGCGCCCCCGGGCGTCTCCAGGATGAACGCGGGCGAGGTCGGGTCCCACGCCGTGTAGCCGCGGGCCTCGAACGTGGCGCGCAGGCCTCCGGACGGAAACGACGACGCGTCGGGCTCCGCCTGGGCCAGCATCTGGCCGGTGAAGGTCTCCAGCACGCCGCCGTCGGACGTCAGGTCGATGAACGCGTCGTGCTTCTCCGCCGTGGTGCCGGTCAGCGGCTGGAACCAGTGGCAGTAGTGCGTCGCACCCTTCTGCATGGCCCACGTCTTCATCGCCGAGGCGACGGCGTTGGCGGCCTCCAGGTCCAGGCGCTCGCCCTTCTGGATGGCGTCCTGCACCCGGCGAAACGTCTCCTTGGGCAGAAGCAGCTTCATCGTCTCCAGCCCGAACACGTTGCAGCCGTAGTAGTCGGACACTTTCGGCGCGGCGGCGGAGGAGGACGACGGGGATTTGACGGCGGTCTTGGCGTTCATTTCGGCGAGGACTCCGTGGGGCATGAGGTTTCTCTCCATGCGGTTATGATGCGGCATCCGGCGGGGCCTTTCCCGGGGCGGCTTGTATCGCCGCGTCCGGGCCTTCTCCCCGTCGACAACAGGATACTTTTCTTGCCGCCGGCAAGTCCAGCGGGGCGCCCGCTTGCTACGGCTTGGGCAGGTCCACCAGCGCGCCGAGGTTCTGCAGGGAGCCGCCCAGCTTGAAGTTGTCGAAATAGGAAACCGGGATGTCGTGCTTGGCGGCCTGGGCCGGCGCCTGACCGAAGGCCACCGTCGTCTTCTCGCCCGCGTGAACCAGCACGGTTTTGCCTTGCGCGGTCACCGCGATGGTGTGGCCGAAGCCCGCGTAGGTGGTGGTCTTCGTCTCGTCGCTCTTGCCCCAGAACAAGGTGCCGCGCACCGCCGCGACCGCGGCCGGAGTGCGCACCTCGAAGGACTGCGTGGTCAGCAGGGCCTTGCGCAGGCCGATCAAGAACTCGCCGAAGCGGAAGTTCAACGACGTGTGGTCCGCGTCCCCGGACAGCGTGAACGAGGAGTCGCCGCGCACCAGCACGGCGCCGCGGTCGGAGAGCACGATCTGCGCGACCGAGCCCGCGGCGGACCTCACATGATCGCCGTAGGACAGATCCTCGCCGCCCTTGACGCGCACGAAGCGGCCGGAGCCCTTCGCCTGCCGGTAGACCTGGCCCTTCGCCTGGACGATGACGGCGTCTGCGGCGCGCGCCCAAGACGCGCAAGCAATGGAAAGAAGCACGAACGCGGCGATGTTTCGCATGGCATTCTCCTTGGACCGTCGTTATCAGTGAACGCCGGACCAGTCTATTACATCCGGACGCCTTGACGCACCCTCCCGCGGAGGGCTATACTGTTGCGACGCCGCGCGGACTTTCGCGGCGGGGAGCCCTCCATGCTGACGTTGACCCCGAAAGCCGTCGAGAAAATCCAGAATTTCATGAAGTCCGAAGATTCCCTGCAAGGCAAGTCCCTGCGCCTGAAAGTGGAGCCGTCGGGTTGCGCGGGCTACGAATACAAGATCGCCTTCGACGACAAGGCCGACGGCGACCGGGTCCTGCCGCAAAACGGCTTCGACGTGCTGGTCGACGCGAAGACGTTGCCGCTCATCGAGCAGGCCACCATCGACTACGCCGAGGACGAGGCCAGCTCCGGTTTCCGCATCAAGAACCCGCTGGAAAAGAGCTCCTGCGGCTGCGGCAAGTCGAAGCAGTTTTAAGAGAATCATGGTCACCTTGACCGAAGCCGCCGCCAAGAAAATCGTCGCCATCTCCGCCAAGAAGGGGCAGGCGCCGGTACTGCGCGTGAAGGTGGGCGCGGGCGGCTGCTCGGGCATGAGCTACGAGTTCGTCTTCGGCGATCCGCTCGCCCCGGAGGACGCCGTCAGCGAGGCCTTCGGCGCGAAAGCCGTCGTCGACCCGAAGGCCGACTTCTTCATCGGCGGCTCGATCATCGATTACGCGGAGAGCCTGATGTCGTCGGGCTTCGTCGTCAAGAACCCGCAAGCCGCCTCGACGTGCTCCTGCGGCAAGTCCTTCACCACCGAAGCCTAGACTCGCAGGTTCAAAGCCGGTAGAGCATCCAATACACGACGACGCCGGTCACCGACACGTACAGCCACACGGGAAACGCCCAGCGCGCGGCGCGACGATGCTCCTCAAAGCGGCCGGCGGCCGCCAGAGAGAGCGCGCGCAGGATCATCGGCAGGACGGCGACGGCCAGGAACGTGTGGGTGCCCAGGATCGCGAAGTAGACGTCCCGGATCGGCCCCGTCTTTTGATAGTGCGTGACGCCGTGGCGCGCGTGGTAATAGAGGTAGCAGGCCAGAAAGACGGACGAGACCAGGAAGGCCGCGACCATCGTCCAGCGGTGCGCCTCGCGCCTTCCGGATTTGATCAGCGCCCAGCCGATCAGGAGCAGGACCGCGGTGACGGCGTTGAGCGAGGCGTCCAGCGCCGGGAACGCCGCCAGCGGCATCAGCCGACCTCTTCGACCTCGACGGCGGCGTGGCGGCCCGACGTGGGCGCGGGGCCGGAATTGAAGCGCGGCTTGTGCCTGGAGACGAAGACGCCGGCGATGTCCTTGAGCTCGTCGGCCTCCGCGATGTCGGCGGCCGCGACGTAGTCGAAATAGATGTCCGGCGAGACGGCGAACAGCTCCGCGCGGCCGGGCTGGGCCTTGTCGTTCCAGTGGTCGTCGAGCGCCTGGTAGATCGGCTTGTCGAGCGCGACGCCCACGTAGAGCACCACGGGATTTTTCTGCGCGTCGAAGGTCACGAACTCGTAGACGCCGGGCTTGTGCGGGGCGTGGGAGGGCAGGGCGTCGGGCTTGAAGCGGAAGCAGCGCTCCGACATGGCGACGCGGAATTTTCGGGTCATGGGGCGGTCTCCTGGAGCGGGGAGCGCCAGAACGCGCGGCCCACGAAGAACGGGCCCAGGTTGTCCAGGTACTCCGAGGTCTGCACGGTCGGGCGCATGGTCTCGACCAGCTGGGACAGCGGCGCCAAGTCCTTGCCGATCAGACCGATCACGAAATCGTTGTCATGCACGTCCAGGCCGTGGCAGGCCAGGCGTATGTCCATGGCCGCGCCCGCGTCGCCGAACTGGCGGCCGATGTTGCCGTGCTCCTTGAGCGCCTGCATCTGCTCCGGGCGCGGCAGGCGCGCGAAGGCGCCCTTGCGGCGCAGCGGATACCAGACCGCCCACGGCCACGCCGGGTCCAGCACGACGCGGCGCGGGCGGTGGATGAGCCAGTCCTCCAGCCGCGGCTCGTAGCCCAGAGCGTAGGTACGGCCCAACATGGAAAACTCATTCTTGACGGCCAGGCGCGCGAACGCCCCCGCGCACAGGTCGCGGCGGTGCCGGGTCACGAGCAGAGCGGGGTCCTCGGTCATCGCGAGCACCCCGACGCCGGTCGGATCGTTGACTTCCTCGTAAAGCACGCAGTCGACGCCGCCGCCGCTGAGCGCGCCGCCGAGCGTCTGCGGCTCGCGACAGCCGGTGAACACGGTCAACTGCATGAACAACCGGCGGTCCGTGGCCTGCGCCACTCCGTCCTTGACGCCGCCCTTCTCGCGCAGGTCGAGGGCGGGCGCGGGTTCCGGACGCGTCTGCGCGGGCGGACCGGCGTGTTCGGGGTGGCTCACGCGGGCATTCTACTTCTTCCCCCCGTCGACTGTCGAGGCCGGCTCGACGTCAGTTCGAGTTCGTCGCGGGCGGCGGTGGGGCAAGCCGCTCGATGGCCACCAGGCAGTCCAGATGCTCGGGGGCGCTCGCCGCGGACTCCTCGACGCAGCGCGTCCAGCGCCGGCGCGCGCCGGCGTCGTCGCCGCGGGAGTGAAGCTCCAGGCCCGCGCTGTAGTCCTGCGCGGCCGTCGGCGCCTCGGCGGCGGGCGTGGGCGCCGCGTCCGCGGGCATCTCGTCGGAGTTCCAGCCGCCCAAGGAGGCGCAGGCGCCCAAGACAGCGGCCGCCGGAAGCAAAAAAAATCCGCGCGCTTTCATGACCAAAGAATAGCGCGCGGATGTTGCGAAATTAGGTCAGCAGGCGGTCGACGGACGCGGCCAGCGCGCCGATCTCGAAAGGCTTCTGCATGAACTCGTCGACGTTCTTGGCCAGGAAGTCCTGCTGGGTGGACGTCAGCTTGCGTCCCGAGATGGCCACGATCTTCATGTCCTTCGTCGCCGGGCTGGACTTCAAAACCTGGCAGACCTGGAAGCCGTCCATGACCGGCATCATCAGGTCCATGACCAGCAGGTCGGGCATGCGCTTGCCGATCATCACCAAGGCGTCGACCGGGTTGTTGGCCACGCGCACGGTGAAGCGGTCCTTGTGCTTGGCGAAGCCCTTCTCGATAAGCCGCGTCATCATGGGCTCGTCGTCCAGGATCAGCACGTGGCGGTGCGGGTCCTCGATGTCGGCGGGAACGGGCATGTCGTACTTCTTCATGAACGGCACCAGTTCCGACAGCGGGATGCGGCGGTGGCCGCCGGGGGTCACGCGCGCCTTCAGCTTGCCCTTGTTGACCCAATTGATCACGGTGGTGTGGAAAACCCCGCACAACCGCGCGACTTCGAAAGTGGTGAAGGTCCGCTCGCCATACTGCTCGCTCATGGCTGAATGATAATAATTATTCGCTCCCGGGCGCAAGGCCGCCGGAGTTTGATACAGTGGCGCGGTCATGAAATCGCCGCGAGCCGCCGCGCCGCGCGACCCGCGCCGCCTCTCCGCCGAAGCGCTCCTGCTCGGACTTACTCTCCTGACCGCTTCCGCGTGCATTTTCGCGGCGACGCGCTGGTTGCGGATCAACTACGACGAGTACGCCAACGTCCACGCGACCTGGCTGGTCGCTCAAGGCGCCCGCCCCTATGCCGACTTCCAGACGATGTACACGCCGTTTTTCTGGTATCTGTTCGCGCCCGTCCTGGCACTCCTGCCTCAAACATTCGCCTCGGTCCTGACTTTGCGCGCGGCCAACGCCGCGTCGTCCCTGGCACTGATCTTCGCGCTCGCGCTCCTCCTGAGGCGAACCTTTACGGAACGCGCGCCGCGCCTCTGGTCGTTGGGGGCGCTGGCGATCATGATCTTCCAAGTTCCCGTCATCGCCACGCTTGCCCAGTTCCGCGCCGACCACTTGTCAGCCGCCTTGCTCCTTTTGAGCATGCTACTGCTCAGCGACGAAGCGCCGGGAACTCGGCGCGCGTTCGCCGCCGGCACCCTACTCGTGGTCAGCCTCGCCCTCGGCCAAAAGCTGATTCTGCTCGAAGCCTTTTTCGTCGCGGCTCTGGCCGCGCGAGAGTGGCGCTTTTGCCGGCGCGGCCTGCCGCGCCGCACCGCCGCCGCCGGCGCGGGCGC
>JAJXVH010000121.1 GCA_021782205.1 bacterium
AGCGCACCAGCTCCACGCTGCGGCGCAGGTCGTCCATCGACGCGTGCGAGCAGTTCAGGCGGAACGCGTCCACGCCGGAGGCGATCAGGTCCAGCATCATCTCGGGCTTGGCCGAGACGGGGCCGAGCGTGGCGAGGATCTTCGTCAGCTTCTCGCGGCGCGGCGTGGCGGTGAGGTCGTCCAATCGGTTTTTCATCGCGTAGAGATTATCTTTTTCAGGGCCGCACCGTCTGCCGGGGAGACGACGCCGCGTTCGGTGATGATCGCGGTGACGAGCGCGTGCGGCGTCACGTCGAAGGCGAAATGGCGGGCGCGCGCGCCCTTCGGGGCGATCGGGGTTCCAAAGACCTCGACGACCTCTCGCGCGGAGCGCTCTTCAATAGGAATGCGGTCGCCGCTGGGCGTGCGCAGGTCTACCGTGGAGCTGGGGGCCGCGACGTAGAATGGGATGCCGTGGTGGCGAGCGAGTATGGCCAGGCCGTAGGTCCCGATCTTGTTGCAGACGTCGGCGTTGGCCGCGATGCGGTCGGAGCCCACGATCACGGCGTCGATGCGCTCCGTCTTCATCAGGTGCGCGGCCATGTTGTCGGTGATCAACGTGGCGGGGATGCCGGCCTTCATGAGCTCCCACAGCGTCAGGCGGCTGCCTTGGAGGTAAGGCCGCGTCTCGCACGGATAGACGTGCGCGATCTTTCCGGACAGGAAGCCCGCGCGGATCACGCCCACCGCGGTGCCGATGCCCGCGGTCGCCAGCGCGCCCGCGTTGCAGTGCGTGATCACGCGCGAGCCGGGCTTGAGCAGGGCCGCGCCCAGTTCCGCCATGCGCGCGTTGGCCTCCACGTCGTCGCGGCGGTAGCGCTCCGCGGCTTCGTTCATGCGCGCGGACAGGGTGCTCTCCGGGCCGGAGCGCGCGACGTCCAGCATGAAGTCGAGCGCGTGCATCAGGTTCACCGCGGTGGGCCGCGCGCGGCGCAGGACGGGCTCGGCGCGCAGGACGTCGCTCAGGCGCCCGCGGCGGGCGGCCAGGGCCATGCCGTAGGCGGCGGCGCAACCGATCAGCGGCGCGCCGCGCAGAACCATGTCCGCGGTCGCGCGCGCGACGTCTCGGGCGCTGCGGCAGGAGACATAGACGACGCGACGCGGCAGCAGGCGCTGGTCCAGCACGTCGAGGCGGTCTTCGCGCCAGACGACGTGGCGGATGGGATCGCGGCGCAGGGCCGCGGCTTGAGCGGGTGTCAATTTGTTCATGGAAAAGGTCTGGGGCCGTCGTAAAACGGAACGAGGGCGGACGAGGCTCTCTGGCCTCGTCCGCCCTCGTACAACGCCGGAGGAACGGACTTAGGGGATGGACTCCATCACCCGTTTGAGCTGCTCCTCGGTTTTGCCGACGATCTCGACGGTCTTCTCGCGGCCGTTGGCTCCGCGCAGGATGCTGACGCGCTTGCCGGGCACCTCGAAGAATTCGGCGAGGTAGTCCTTGAGCGCGGCGTTGGCCTTCTCATCCACGGCGGGGGCGGCGACCTTCACACGCAGTACACTTCCGATGCGGCTGACCACTTCATTGTCGTCGGCGTTGGGGATGACGCGCACTTTTACGATCATGCAGGGGCCTCCAGTGATGCCGTACTAGGTTGCGAGAAAATTTGCGAGCCGACGCGGACCATGTCGGAGCCTTCTTCGATCGCCAGTTCGAAATCGCGGCTCATGCCCATGGACAAGAGCCCGCCCGGCAGATGCCGGTCGCGGAGCTCGCGCAGGGCGCGAAAGTAAGGACGGACGGATTCGACCGGCTCCAGATGCGGCGCGATGGCCATCAGGCCTTCGATCTTGAGATGCGGATAACGCGCGACCGCGGCGAGCAAGTCCGGAAGTTCCTCGGGGCTTGCGCCGGACTGCGTCTCGCGCGCGGACAGCTTGACCTGGATCAAGACGGGAAGAACTTTTTGCGCGGAGGTCGGCGCCGCATCCAGCGCCGCCGCCAGGCGTTCGCTATCGATCGTGTCCACGGCGTCGAACACTTCGGCGGCTTTTTTCGCCTTGTTCGTCTGGAGATGTCCGAGCATTCTCCAGCGCACGCGGCCGGCCAAATCTCCTAAGGAAAGTTTTCGCCTCTCCGCGTCTTGCACGCGGCTTTCCCCCGCCTCTTCGACCAGGCCCGATTCCAGGACGGTTCGGACCTGCTCCAACGAGGCGTATTTCGTTACCGCCACCAGCCGGATCGCGTCGGGGTTCCGTCCGGCCCGTTGGGCCGCGGCGCGCATGCGGTAGCGGATTTGTTTTAGATTGTCAATGAGCACCGGAACCTTGAGATTATACCACAGATCGCCTGAAATGACAAATGTCTGGGCCGAAAGGCCCACCCGCCGCGTCGTCTAAGAGGCCCGCCTTCGCGGCGAAAAAAAAGAGCGCCCCTTTCGGGGCGCTCCCTGACGGAAACGGCGACGGCCGCGTCAGGCCTTCTGGATGGGGAAGCCGCGGTCCTGCCACTCTTGAATGCCGCCGAAGAGCTGAACGACCTGGAAGCCCTTCTGCGCCAGCTCCAGCGCGGCCTTCGGGGCCAGGCCGCAGGTGATGTTGCCGCAGTAGGTCACCAGGATCTTGTTCTTCGGCAGAGCCTTGAGCTTCAGTACCAGGTCGGCCAGCGGGATGTTGACCGCGGTCGGGATGTGCGCCTGGGCGAAATGCTCGGGCGAGCGCACGTCCAGGACCAGGTGCTTGTCGGACTTCTCGTCGAGCACCAGGCGCTTGAGCGTCCACGGGGTCATCTCGTAGGCCAGCTTGGCGGCGAAGTAGTCGGCGGCGGAAATCGCGAGCTTGGGCGTCTTGACGGCCTTCACGTGAGCGTGCGTGCGCATGGTTGAGCCTCCTTGATATCGATTCGGCTGACGTCGACTGCACCCTAGCATAAAGCCCCGAGGACCCGGACATGATCTGGGTCAATCGGGCGCGATCATGATCGAAATTTGATCGGCGCGACCCGGCCGCCGGAGGCGCGGCCGTACGCAAAAGCCCCCCCCGGCTCTTTCGAGCCGGAGGGGCCGTCTTGCGTCCATTCCCTCAAAAAACCGGCGTGGAGCCGGTCCTTGCGGATTTTAATACATGTCTCCGCCGTGCGCGTGCGCGCCGGCGCCGACGGGCTCCTTCTTCTCCGGGAGATCCGTGACGAGGACCTCCGTGGTGAGGATGGTGCCGACGATCGACACGGCGTTCTCAAGCGCGGTGCGGGTGACCTTGAGCGGATCGACCACGCCGGCCTTGAACAGGTCGACGTACTCGCCGGTCGCGGCGTCCAAGCCGAAGCCCGCGTTGGAGCTCAGGACCTTCTGGACCACCACGGAACCCTCGAACCCCGAGTTCTCCGCCAGCTGGCGGATCGGAGCCTGGAGAGCGCGGCGGACGATCTGGCCGCCCGTCGTCTCGTCGTCGGTCGCGCCCTTGAACTTCTCCAAGGACTCGGACGCGCGCAGCAGCGCCACGCCGCCGCCCGCGATCATGCCCTCTTCCACGCCCGCGCGGGTCGCGTTGGAGGCGTCCTCGACCTTGGCCTTCTTGGCCTTCATCTCGGTCTCGGTCGCGGCTCCCACGTTGATGACCGCCACGCCGCCCGACAACTTGGCCAGGCGCTCCTGGAGCTTCTCGCGGTCGTAGTCCGACGTCGTCTCCTCGATCTGGCGGCGGATGCCCTCGGCGCGCTTCTTGATCTCCACCTTGTCGCCCAGGCCGTTGACGATCGTCGTGTTGTCCTTGTCGATGACGATGCGCTTGGCGCGGCCCAGCATGTCGATGCCCACCTTGTCGAGCTTGTGGCCCAGGTCCTCGCTGATGACCTGGCCGCCGGTGAGGATGGCGATGTCCTGCAGCATCTCCTTGCGGCGGTCGCCGAAGCCCGGGGCCTTGACGGCGGCGCACTTCAGGGTGCCGCGCAGCTTGTTGACCACGAGCGTGGCCAGCGCCTCGCCTTCCACGTCCTCGGCGATGAGCAGGAACTGCTTGCCGGCCTGCACGATCTTCTCGAGCAGGGGCAGGATGTCGTTCATCGCGGAGATCTTCTTCTCCGTGGTGATGACGTAGGCGTCTTCCAGAACCGCTTCCTGGCGGTCGGCGTCCGTGATGAAGTACGGAGACACGTAGCCGCGGTCGAACTGCATGCCCTCGACGACCTCAAGCGTGGTCTCGGCGGACTTGCCTTCCTCGACGGTGATCACGCCCTCATGGCCGACCTTCTCGACGGCCTGGGCGATCATGTTGCCGATCTCCACGTCGTTGGCGGAGATGGTCGCGACCTGCGCCTTCTCTTCCTTGGTCTTGACCGGGCGGGAGGACTTCTTGAGCTCCTTGACCACGATCTCCAGCGCCTTGTGCATGCCGCGCTCGATGCCCTTGGCGTTGGCGCCCGCGGTGATGTTGCGGATGCCCTCGTTGAGCAGGGACTGCGTCAGCACGATGGCCGTCGTCGTGCCGTCGCCGGCCTTGTCGTTGGTCTTCGTGGCGACTTCCTTGACCAGCTGGGCGCCCATGTTCTCGTAGGGATCCTGCAGCTCGATCTCTTTGGCGATGGTCACGCCGTCATCGACGATGACCGGCGAGCCGAACTTCTTGTCGAGCACCACCGAGCGGCCCTTGGGTCCGAGCGTGACCTTGGTCGCGTTGGCGAGCTTGTCCACGCCGTCCTTCATCTTCTTGCGCGCGTCGTCCGAGAAAAGAATCTGCTTAGCCATGTTCTGTTGTCTCCTAAATAATGGTTACTTCGCCAGCACGCCGACGATGCTGTCCTGATGCATGATCATCAGCTCTTCGTCGTTGAGGCGGATTTCGCTGCCGCCGTACTTCTCATAGAGGACCTTGTCGCCGACCTTGACGTCCATCGGCAGGACCTTGCCTTCCTCGGTGACCTTGCCCTTGCCGCAGGCCACGATCACGCCTTCCTGGGGCTTGTCCTTCGCGGAGTCCGGGATGATGATCCCGCCGCGCTTCGTCTCCGTCGTCTCCGTCGGCTTGACCAGAACGCGGTCGCCGAGGGGCTGAATCTTGACCTTCGTCATCGTCGCTTCGGCCATCTGTGTTTCCTCCTGAGTTGTTTCGTCAAAACATCGGGGGCTGAGTTAGAACTGGCACTCGCTCCCGAACGTTGCTAATTATAACACGGGCCCGCGAAAGTTGTCAATCAAATAGATTGATTGCCAATTCAGGGGCGCTCGGGAAACGCGCGAGCCGCGCGACAGGGGATCAGTGCGGTTGGCCGGGAAAAAAGCGCTTTAACAGCGCGGCCAGCGCCAATTGCGGCTTGGAGCGCTCGGGCATGCGCGGCGGCTCTCTATCGGCGGGCGCTGGGGAAGGCTCGTCGTTCGTCACCGTGGGCAGGGGCGCGGACTCCGACGCCGACGGTGGCTTGGGCGCCGCGGGCACGGACAGTTCGGTCACCGTCGCGGCATCGGCCGCCGCCGCGGGCGGCGCGGCCGGGGCGGACGCCGGCTCGGCCGCGACCGACGGGAGCGTGGGAAGCAGGCGATGCAGGTCCTCTTCGAGACGGCGTATCACGCTGAGAGCCTTGGCCAGGGCCAGTTCCTTGTCGGACAAATCCTTGGAGAGTTTGTCGACCAGGCGGTTGCGCACCGAGAGGTCGCTGTTGGCCTCGGCCTGCCGGCGCCGGGTGGCCTCCAGCTCATTTTTCATCCGGTCGAGGGCCTGGCGCGCCTCGTTGTGCGCCTGCTCGCGCGACTGCACGGTGGATTGAAGCGACGCGATGACGGATTGATCGCGGCGCGCGGCTTCTTCCAATTCCGCGACCTTGAGCAGACGCAGTTCCAGCATCGCGCCGTGCTCGCGCGACTTCGCCAGGTCGTCCTTGACCGCCGCCAACTGCCGCTGCAGCGAGACCACCAGCGCCTTCTCCTCGCGCCGAGTCTCGAGCTCCTTCATAAGATCCGCGACGTGATTGAAAAGCTTGGCGCTGGAGGAATCCAGCATCGCGTCGACGTCCCCGGCCGGGTTCGCCGCCGCCGCGGCGGCGGCGGTCGAAGCGGCCGCCGCGGGGCTGGGCGCGGCCGCGGGTGCGGCGTCGCGCTCGGCCAGCGCGCGGGCGACCTCGTCGAACTCTCCGGCGCGCCGCCAGCTCTTCTCGTCGATTTCCCCCTCCGCCGGACAGACCAAGGTCGCGTTCGTCACGCCCGGTGCGGCGACCAGCTGCTCGGGACTGAAACTCCCCGGCACCTCGCCGTTGATGTAGGCCCAATACCTCATGAATTCTCCCCGTGTCCGTCCTGAAGCCGGTGGAACTTGGCCAGGAACTCGCGCATCTCCTGGCGCAGGAGGCGCACGTCCTCGTCGGTCAGCGCCTTGGCCTGCAAAAGGCGGTCGTTCTGCGCGGCGGCCTGGCGGCGCAGTTCCTCGACGCGTCCGGCCTGCTCGGCCGCCGCCGCGCGCAGGCTCTCGGCCTGCGCGCCGCGTTCCTCCGATTTGCGGCGCGCCTCGGCCAGCGCGCGCTCGGCGTCCGCGCGGCGCTCGCGCTCCAGGCGCAGGTCGGCGTCGGCGGCCGCGTCGCGGGCCGAGAGGCGGGCGACCTCCGCGCGGGCGGGCTCCAGCTCCCCGGACAGCCGCTCCCGCTCCAGTGCCGCGTCGCGCAGCC
>JAJXVH010000122.1 GCA_021782205.1 bacterium
GGCCTCGCGCGCGCCGCCGACGGCGGCGTCGTCCACGCGCGCCGCCGCCGCGGCCGCCGCCAACGGCAGGGCCGCCGCGATCAAAAAAATCGTGCGAAAGCCGGCGTGCGCGGCCAGCCAGCCGCCGCCCAATCCGCTCAGCACCAAGGACGCGTAGAGCATGCCCACTTTCGCGGCTTGGTAGGGCCCGGTCTTGCCGCTTTCCTGGCCGCGCTCCACCATGACGCCCTCGCAGACCACGTCGGAGAGCACGGTACCCACGTTGACCAGGATCAGAAGAGCGAGCGTCGGGCCGTAGCGCCAGCCGTGCAGGAGCGCCAGCGCCGCCCACGCGCCGGACGTCAGCAGGCTGACGCCGATCATGTGCGGCACGCGCCTTCGGCCATACCAGGGCAGAAGGTCCGTCAAGAGGCCGAACACGGGCTTGAACGTCAGCGGCAAAGTCATCCAAGTCACGAACAGCGCCGCGTCGGCCGAGCCCAGCTTGAGGCCGTCCTTTAAGAGGTAGTCGAGCGGCTCGTAGGCCAGGCCCGCCAGCCCTTGGACGAAGTAGTTGACCGCGAAGAACGCGTACAGCCTTCGCTCGCGCAGGTCCACGCGCGCCCTAGGAGCAGTGCGACGCGCCCGGATCTTCCTTGCCCGGGAACCACGGCATCACCACCACCTCCACGCCGAGTTCCCGCACCGCGCGCGCGGTCTCCTCGTCGGGCAGGCGCTGGTCGTAGCCCAGGACCAGCACGTCGGGACGCAGGCGGCGCAAGGTGGGCGCAAAGCCGTCCGCGCCGCCGACCACCACCGCGTCGGCCACGCCGAAGCTCTCCAGCGCCTTCTTGCGCGCCGCGGCGGGCACGGCATTGGGCTTTTTATTGTGGGCGTCGTTGGAGAGCACCACGACCAAGCGGTCGCCCAGCGCGCGCGCCTGGCGCAGAAGCCGCAGATGCGCCGGGTGCACGCGGTTGAAGCAGCCCGCCGCGAACACCGTCACGGGCTTCTTCGGCTCAGCTCTTGAGGTCGTGGGCGTCGTCCTTCTTGGCCGCGTCGGGCTTGGCCGCGGCGGTCTCGTCTTCAAGACCTTCCTTCAAGCCTTTCTTGAACATGTTGACCGCACGGCCCAGGTTGCGGGCGAACTCGGGAATCTTGCTGGGTCCGAACAAAATGAGCGCGACGACCGCGATGACGAGAAGCTCCGACGTTCCGATTCCACCCATGATTTTTCCCCCGATCTCCTGTGCGAGGATTCTATCATTTTCGCGCGCTCGGCGCGCCCGGCCCGTCCTCGATTTTTTTGTTAAACTCGATTTCGTGAAACGAACTCTGTTCGCGCTCGCCGCCACGGCGCTGGCCGCGTGCTCGAGCCGGACGTCGACCGGGACCGAAGCCGGGCGGGCCTACTTCGTGCAGGCGGGCTGCGCCGCGTGCCACCGCGTGGGCGCTCTTGGCGACGCCGTGGGGCCGGACCTTACCTTCGTGGGTTTTCGCCATTCACCGCAATGGCTGGACCAATGGATCGCCGACCCGCAGGCATGGAAGCCGGGAACGCTGATGCCCGACAAGCGCCTGCCGCCCGCCGCGCGCGCCGCGATCGTCGCCTACCTCGCCGCTCAGAAAGGCCAGGAGTGGCCGAAAGGCGCGAGGCCGTGGGACGGCGCGGCCGACCCCGTCGCGCGCGGCCGCCTCATTTATTTGCGCGCGGGCTGTGTGGCCTGCCACGGTCCGGGCGGCGTCGGCGGCTATCCCAACAACAACGTCGCCGGCGGCAAGATCCCCGCGCTCTCCGGCGTCTCGCAGACGTTTACCAAAGCCGAACTCATCGCCAAGATCCGCAACGGCGTGCCCGCGCCGATGAAGGCGGACCCTAAAGGTCCCGAGCCGCTGGTCTGGATGCCGGCCTGGGGTCAGATCCTCGACGACACGGAACTGGACGCGGTCGCTTCCTACCTGCTGTCGCTCAAGACCGGAGACGTCTCCAAAGCCGACTGGTGAGTCCTCGCGCGGGAAAACCATGCGCAAGGAATTTACGTTGCTACATATTGACTAATTTGTGGCATATTTTTTGCGCTCGCGCGGATGTTTATGCTAACATCGCCGCGCCGTCCATGGTCACGGAGAGGAGCGCATGAACAACTACGGCTGGGGACTCCCGATACAAGCCTCGACTTTCGCGGGGCAAATCGATTCCGGCCTCTGGATCATCCACGCCGCGATGATCGGAATCTTCGTGCTGTGGGGTATTTTCTTCACCTACCTCCTGGTCAAGTATCGCCGCCGCGACGGCGTTCCCGCCCGCCGCGACGAGCACGGCGAAATCGCCTCACTAATCCCCGATCTGCTGGTGATGGTCTTCGAGGTCGGCCTGATCGTCTTCTACGCCCTGCCGACCTGGCGCTCGGTCAAGATGACCATGCCGGACGCCAAGGACGCGCTCGTCGTGGAAGTCACGGCCGAGCAGTTCGGCTGGAACATCCGCTACCCCGGGCCCGACGGCAAGTTCGGCCGGACCAAGCCGGAACTGGTGCATTTCAGCAACCCTCTCGGTTTGGACCGCACCGACCCCGCCGCGGCCGACGACATCGTCGTCTCCAACGAGATGCACCTGCCGGTCGACACCAAGGTCCTTATTAAGTTGCGCAGCAAGGACGTGGTCCACGACTTATTCGTGCCCGAATTCCGGCTGAAGCAGGACGCGATGCCGGGAATGGACACCCCGATGTGGGTCGAACCCAACCGCATCGGACATTATGAAATGGCTTGCGCCCAACTCTGCGGCTTCGGCCACAGCCTGATGCGCGGCGACGTCTACGTCGAGAGCCGCACGGATTTCGAGAAGTGGCTGAAGGCGCGCGCCGCGCTCAACCCCGCGCCCCCCTCGGCCACATCAGGGGGATTCTAAAATGTCCAGCGACCACGGCCACGACGCCCACGAACTCTCGTTCCTGCGCAAATACGTCTTCTCCGTCGATCACAAAGTGATCGGACTGCAATACCTGATCACGTCCTTCGTTTTCCTGCTGGCCGGCTTCGCGCTGATGATGCTGATGCGCTGGCAGTTGGCCTTTCCAGGGCGGGCGATCCCGCTCATCGGGCCGATGTTCTCGCCGGACCTGGCGCCCAACGGCGTGATGAGCGGCGAGTTCTACAACGCGCTGGGCGCGATGCACGGCACGATCATGATCTTTCTGGGCATCGTGCCCCTGGGCGTGGCGGCGTTCGGCAACTACGTCCTTCCCCTGCAGATCGGCGCCCCGGACATGGCGTTTCCGCGTCTGAACATGATGTCCTACTGGCTCTATCTGCCGGCGGGCACTTTGATGCTGCTCTCCTTCTTCCTGCCCGGCGGCGCCGCCCAGTCCGGCTGGACCAGCTACCCGCCGCTGTCGGTCATCAACCCGGGCCAGACGGTCTGGCTGCTGGCCATGGTCCTGCTGATCACGTCGTCCTTGCTCGGCGCGATCAATTTCCTGGTCACCTCCATCAACATGCGCGCGCCGGGCCTGACCTTGATGCGCCTGCCGGTGTTCGTCTGGAGCGAGATGGTCGCCTCGGTGATCCTCCTGCTGGCCTTCCCCCCATTGGAGGCCGCCGCCATTCTTCAGCTCATGGACCGCGTCGCCCACACCAGCTTCTACATGCCCAAGGATCTGGTGATCCTGGGCCAGCGCTACGCGGGCTCCGGCGGCGGCCAGCCCCTGCTGTGGCAGCATCTGTTCTGGTTTTTGGCCCACCCGGAGGTCTACGTCCTGGTGCTGCCGGCCATGGGCATCGTCGCCGAGATCATCGCCAACAACACGCGCAAGCCCCTGCACGGCTACAAGACGATCGTGTTCTCCATGCTTGGCGTCGGCGTCATGAGCTTCCTGGTCTGGGCGCACCACATGTTCATCTCCGGCATGACGCCGGCCCTGTCCAACTTCTTCCTGGTCACGACGATGATCATCTCGGTGCCCTCCGTGGCGATCTTGACCTGCCTGATCTTCAGCCTGCAGGGCGGCTCGATTCGCTACAACGTGCCGATGCTCTTCGCGCTGGCGTTCCTGCCTTTGTTCGGCATCGGCGGACTGACCGGACTGCCGCTGGGCCTGACCGTCACCGACATCTACCTGCACGACACGTATTACGTCATCGGCCACTTCCATTTCGTCGTGGTCACCGGCTCCATCATCGCGCTGTTCGCCGGCGTGTATCATTGGTTTCCGAAATGGTTCGGCCGCAAGATGAACGACCGGCTGGGCGTGATCCACTTCTGGGGCTCGGTGGTCAGCATGGTCGGAATCTTCACGCCGATGATGATCATGGGCCTGGCCGGCGCCTCGCGCCGCCTCTACGACCCGACCGCGCAGGTCCACAACCTGATCGTCCAGCCGCTCAACGTCGTCAGCACGTATTTCGCGGCCGTCCTGGGCGTCTTCCAGCTGCCGTTCATCTGGAACTTCTTCCACAGCATGTTCCGCGGAGAGAAGACGCCGGAAAATCCCTGGCAGGCCACCACTCTGGAGTGGGCCTGCCCGTCGCCGCCCCCGCACGGCAATTTCGCCAAAACCCCGCGCGTCTATCGCGGACCCTACGAATACTCGGCACCCGGACGCGCGACCGACTTCTGGCCGCAGACCGACCCTTCCTGAGGAAACCATGAACGCGACCGCGATCGAAAATCCGGACACGCACAGCGGGATCAGCAACGCCAAGCTCGGCGTCTGGCTGTTCCTGGCCTCGGAGATCATGCTGTTCGCCACGCTGTTTACCACCTACATCGTCCTGCGTCTGTCGGCGACCAGCTGGCCGTGGGGCTGGGACGCGCTGAACGTGCCGCTGGCCACGCTGAACACGGTGATCCTCATCTCCTCGTCGGTGACCATCGTGATGGCCTACGCGCGCGCCTACGACCGCGACGTGCGCGGCTTCCGGCTGTGGATGGCGCTGACGCTGGCGCTGTCCTTCGGCTTTCTGATCGTCAAAGCCTTCGAGTATGGGCATGAATTCTCCAAGGGCATCGGCCCGTCGACCAGCGTCTTCTACGCGGTCTACTTCACGATGACCGGCCTGCACGGAATCCACATCATCGGCGGCATCATCGTGAACTCCGTCCTGCTCTACATGAGCTTCGTCCAGGAAGATTGGGAGAACCCTCTCTTCCTCGGCCGCGTCGAGGGCGCCGGCCTCTACTGGCATTTCGTCGATATCGTCTGGATTTTCCTGTTTCCCGCGCTATACTTGCTCTAGGGAGCGTTCATGTCCAAACAGACCGCCGCCGCCCACGACCCGGCTCACGACGAGCATCGCCCCAACGTCAAGCTCTACATCGGCGTGTTCGCGGCTCTACTGTTCTTCACGGGCCTGACCGTCGCGGTCTCCCGGCTCCACTTGCCGCGCCCGCAGGCCATCGCGCTGGGCTTGACCATCGCCGGCATCAAAGCCGCGCTCGTGGCCGCGGTGTTCATGCATCTCTGGGGTGAAAAGAAGCTGATCCCGAAGATCCTGATCGGCGTCGCCATTTTCGCCGTCACCTTGGTCGTCATCGACGTTCTGGACGGCATCTGGCTGACCCCTCAAGACACCAGCCGCATGGCCGTCGCCGACCAGCATCCCGATGAAAGCGCCGCCGAACCCCCGGCGCCGGCAAAACCAACGGCCGCCGCGCCCGAGGCCAAATAACATGTCCCTGAAGATCTTTCACCGCGTGTTCATCGCCTGCGCCTTCGCCTGCTTCGCTCTGATCGCGCGCTGGGCCTCCGGCCACAACCCGGCGCTTCTGCGCACGCCCTGGGCGTTGTACGTCGCGTGCGCGGGCATGGCTTTGCTCGCGCCCTACTTCGTCTGGACGGTGCGCAAGCTCTGATGCGCCTGGCCTCGACCTTCGCCGCCCTGCTCCTGCCCGCCGCGGCCTCCGCCTGCCCGGTGTGCTTCGGCGCGCTCGACAACAAGACGGGCTTGGCTTCGGGCATCTGGTGGGGCATCATGATTCTTCTGACGGTGACGATGACCTTGGTCGCCGCGATCGGCTACGCGGCCTGGTCCATCGAGCGCCGCCGCGGGGAGGCCGACGCGTGAAAAACTATCTCTCCCTGTCAAAGCCCCGCATCGCGCTGATGGTCGCGCTGACCACCGGCCTGGGCTGGGCGCTGGCCGGCGGGCGCGCGACCCCCGCTTTCTTCGGCCTGCTCCTGGGCGTGAGCCTGGCCTCCGCGGCCTGCGGCGCGCTCAATCAATACCTGGAGCGCGTCGAGGACGGCCTGATGCGGCGCACGCAGTCGCGCGCCCTGCCGCGCGGCGCCGTGAGCCCGGGCCGCGCCCTCGCCTTCGGCGCGTCTCTGGCCGTCGCCGGCCCCGCGCTGGTCTGGCTGTCGGCCGGGGCGCTGGCCGCCGCGCTGACTACGGCCACGATCATTCTCTACGTCTTCGCCTACACGCCGCTTAAAAAAGTCACGCCGCAGACCACCTGGATCGGCGCGGCCGCGGGGGCCACGCCGCCGCTCATCGGCTGGGCGGCGTTTTCCGGCA
>JAJXVH010000123.1 GCA_021782205.1 bacterium
TCCCGCGCTGGCGCGTTCCGCCCCCATCGCGGCCGCCGCTTCGCGCGCGGCGGTTCCCTCCCCGCGGCTCGTCGCCGCGTCCGCCGCGGTTCCCGCGCTGGGCCTGGCCGCCGCGTTGAGCGCCGCGGCGTTGGGCGTCTCGCTGGTTCAGCCGCTGACGGGCCTGGCGGTGGTGATGCTGTCCTTGGTTTTGCACGAGATCGGCCACGCGAAGGTCGCCGCCGCGCTGGGTGATCCCACCGCCGTGCGCGCGGGACGCGCCGATTTCAACCCCTTGACCTGGGGCCGCCACGTCGATCCGCTGATGACGATCGTTTTGCCCTTGGCGACGTTCTTCATGGGCGGCTTCATCTTCGGCGGGGCCAAGCCGGTGCCCGTGGACGCGTCGTATTTCAAGCGCCCCGTGCGCGACATGGCGCTGGTCGCGCTCGCGGGTCCCGGCGTCAACCTGGCGCTGGCCGGCGCGGGGGCGTTCGCCTACGCGGCGGCCGCGGCGCTGGGCCTGGGCGCGGCGACGCTGGGCGTGCTGACCACCTTCGTCTTCGTCAACGCGCTGCTGGCCGTCTTCAATTTGATCCCGGTGCGGCCGCTTGACGGCGGCCACGTCCTGGCCGCGCTCTTGCCGCGCGCGGCCTCGGCGCGCTTAGATGCGGCTTATGCGCGGCTGGGCATGTTCGGCATGCTGCCGATCATCGTCTTGGCGCTTCTCGGCGGCGGCCTGGTGATGGCCGCGGCCGCGGCCGTCACGCACCTGCTCATCGGCTTGTCGGTCGCGGCCACCGGCGTGCAGTTGGCCGGCGCGGCCATGCCCGCGGTCGCGGCGCTGGGTCTGGCGCTGGGCTCCTTGGGCGGTCCGCCGTCCGGCGCGGCTGTCGCGGCTCCGCCCTCCGGGACCGCCACTCTCGTCGTCGTCTTCGACCCGTCGCGCCCGGCCGGCATCCGCAAGGACCTGCACCTCTCCGCGCTCAACGCGCGCCGCCCCGACTACGTGCAGAATTATCAACGTACCTACGGCGCTTTGATGGCGGACATGGCCGCGCAGGGTGTCAGCGCCGACGAACTGGCCTCCTTCAACGCCAGCCCCGTGGCTTCCTATCGCCGCATCAACGCCGCCACGTTCGCGCTGGACGCGGCGAAAGCCGAGGCGTTCGCCGCCGCGCTGCGCCTGCAGGGCCACAAGGTCTATTCCAACGAGCGGCGCCGCATCATCGCACCCATCGTGCCGGTCGTGCCGCAGGACGCGGTACCCGCGGCGCGCGCGCCGGTCACCATGGCGGAGAACCTCAAGATCACGCACGCCGACGCCGTGCAGGCCATCGCCCGCGCCCGCTGGGGTGCGCCGGACATGAACCCGTGGAGCCGCGCGCTTCAGGCCGCGCGCGGCCTGCTGACCGGCGACCGGCCGGTCCAGCCGAAGATCGGCGTGGTCGACTCCGGCGCGGACACGTCCCACCCCTTGCTGAAGCGCGTCAAACAGGTGCAGAACTTCACGTCGGGCCCGAACGCCGACGACATCGGCCACGGGTCCTGGGTGACCAGCATGGTCCTCAACTACGCGCCGTGGCTGAGCAACCTGACGCACTACAAGACCTTCACCGACGGCGGCGCGACGCTCGACGACATTCTCAAGTCCCTGACCGCCGCGGCCAACGACGGCAACCTGGTGATCTCCAACTCCTGGGGCTCCGACGACGGCGACCCGGAAAGCCCGGACTCGGTCCTGGTCAAGAAGCTGGCGCAGGAAGGCCACATCCTGGTCTTCGCGGCGGGCAACGCGGGCCCGGGCGCGAACACCATCGGCTCTCCGGCCATCGTCCAGTTCCAGGACCCGGCGACCGGCGCCATCCGCGTGGTCGCCGTCGCCGCGGCCGACCGCGGCCGCAAGATCGCATCCTTCTCCTCGGTGGGCCCCGGTTCGGCGAAGACCGCCGGCAAGACCGGCTTCGCGCACCGGCCGGACCTGGCCTCGGTCGGCGTGAACGTGGAAGGCGCCTGGCCCGCCGCCTTGGGCGACGCGGACCGCACCGATCCCGCGCAGGGACCGTTGAAGGCGATTTCCGGCACGTCGATGTCCACGCCCACCGTGGCGGGCGCGATCGTTCTTTTGGCGATGCTGTTCGGCGTCGTCGCGATCGGGCCGAAATTGGACGCCGTCGTCTCCGCGGTGACGTCCACGCTGGACAAGACCGGCCTCAACGACGCCGATCACGAAGGCGAGGGCTTTCTGGACGTGAAGGCCGCCTACGACGCGCTGGTCCGGCAGTTCGGTGCTCCGGGCGCGCCGCCCGCCCGCGTCGCCTACGAGGCGGCCGGCCCGTTGACGCGGGCGTGGCTGCGCCTGACCGGCCGAGGTCCTCGGTCATGATGCCGCCGCCCATCACGTCCATGTTCATCGTCGAGGACGACGATCATTTCCGCGAGACCTTCATCGACGTGATGTCCCTGCGCGGCGTCGAGGCGTCCGGCGCGCGCACCGGCGACGAGGCCATCCGTGCGCTCAAGCAGTCGCGGCCGGCCGTCATCATCATGGACGTCCAATTGCCGGACGTCCACGGCTTCGACCTGTGCCGCCGCGTCAAGCGCCTGGCGGGCCTGGAAGGCATCCCCGTCATCTTCGTCTCCGCGTCCTCCCAATATAGCGATCCGCGCGACCGCGCCGCCGGCCTGCTGGCCGGCGGCGCTCAGTTCCTGCCCAAGCCCGTCACCGTCGAGCGCCTCTGGGCCGAGATCGAGTCCGTGACCGGCGGCCCGCGTCGGCCCTGCTGAAGAGATCCCGGCCAAAGCCGTCGATGGTCAGGTCGTCCGGCTATCGACTAAGTGCAAGCTCCTGACCAACTGCAATGACCCCAGAACAGAAGGACTTCCTAATCATCGTTCTTCAGGCTCTTGTCCTGATTGCGTTATGCGCTCGACAGGCTTGGATCTGGCATGCCCTATCGAAACACGGCGTCCATACAACAGCCATCGTGGATTCGACGCGGAATGGGAAAGCTGGATGGCTGCGAGTGCAATATCATTTCGACTTATCATCGGACGAACAGAAAAATATTTTTGGAAAGGATTCGGGACTAAAGCGGTACTTGGGGGACATCGCCCCGGGAATGTCGATTGGTATCCGCTACTACAAGAATAATCCGAAGTTGAGCCGTATCGATCATAATGGATTCCAGAATTGGGGTCTTCGAGTATGGAGAGGCCTGTCCCGTGCATGAACGGACGGAGATCAGTATGGGAATCTCCTAGTCGCCGTGGCTCAATAGCGGCAATCCCGCCAACGACGTCATGCGCTCGGTCGTTTTTCCATTTTCTAACCGCGTCCAAGCCGGGCTATCATCTTTTCACCGTTGCCCTTCAGGGTGACGCTCTCCTCGGAGACGTGAGGTATTTTATTTTTGAGCGGCGAGCTCGTCAGCCTTGGCCGAGGATCAGGGAAAACGCGGCAGCCCCTTGCGGACACGGGACTAACCGTATACACTAAAAAAGCACGTTGGTAGACACGAATAATCGATGAAAACCATCACCGTCCGAGGTTTACGGGCGCGCGCCGAGGTCGCGGTGCTCAAGGCGCAATTGAAGTCGGTCAAGTCCGGACGCGATCGCCTGTCCGACGCGGACATCGACCGCGAGATATCCGCGGTCCGCGCGCCGAGGCGTTTTTGGAGATCGCCGTCGCCGCGGATGCGCCGCTGGTGACGGGAAACCTGCGCCATTTCCCGGCCGCGCTGCGCGCCGGTGCCGACGTGCTTGCGCCGGCCGCTTTTCTTGATCGCCTGCGCCGCTGAAGGCCGGTAAAATGATAAAGTCCGGCTCCGCGGTTGGGGCCGCCGGACGACGGCGGCGCGGCCCTCGCCGCGCGCAACAGCGTGGACCGATTCATCATCGACGGCGGCGTTCCTCTGTCCGGCACCGTGCGCGTCAGCGGCTCGAAGAACGCCGCCCTGCCCATCCTGATCGCCACCTTGCTGACCGACGACCTCTGCGTCGTGGAGAACTGCCCCACGGGCCTGCGCGACATCAAGACGACGGTGCGCCTGCTCGAAAGCTTGGGCAAGAAGGTCTCCGTCGAGGGCGCCTCGGTGCGCGTGGAGTCGACCGGGTCGTTGAAGACGCAGGCGCCCTACGACATCGTCAAGCAGATGCGCGCCTCGGTGCTGGCGGCCGGTCCCCTGCTGGCGCGCTTCGGGCTGGTGCGCGTGCCCATTCCCGGCGGCTGCGCCATCGGCCTGCGCCCCATCGACATCCACCTCAAGGGCTTCGAGGCCATGGGCGCGCGCCGCATCGCCGATCAGGGCGACATCATCATGAGCGCGGCGCGGCTGAAGGCCGGGGCGCTCAAGCTGCGCTTTCCCAGCGTCGGCGCGACCGAGAACCTGATGATGGCCGCCGCCGCCGTGCCGGGGCGCACCGTGATCCGTAACGCGGCGCGCGAGCCGGAGATCGCGGACCTGGGCGCGTTCCTGACGAAGCTGGGCGCGAAGGTGTCCGGCGCGGGCACGGCGAGCGTGAGCGTGGAGGGCCGGGCCAAGCTCTGCGGCGCGCGCCACCGCGTGATGGACGACCGCATCGAGGCGGGGACGTTCCTGATCGCGACGGCGGCGACGCGCGGCAAGGTGCGCGTGGCCGGGGCGCAGGCTGAGCACCTGGAGGCGGTCCTCTCCGCCCTGCGCCGCGCCGGAGCGAAAATCCGTTCCGGCCGCGGCTGGATCGAGATCGAGATGCGCGCGCGGCCCAAGGCCACCGCGATCAAGACCGCGCCGCATCCCGGATTTCCCACGGACCTGCAGGCGCCGTGGACGGCGTTGATGACCTTGGCGCCGGGATTTTCCAAGGTGCGCGAGGCCGTCTTCGAGAACCGCTTCATGCACGCCGCCGAGCTGGGCCGCATGGGCGCGCAGATCGCCGTGTCGGGAGGCGCGGCCGTGGTGGCCGGCGTGGAGCAGCTCTCCGGCGCGCCGATCATGGCCTCCGACCTGCGCGCCGGCGCCGCCCTGCTGATCGCGGGCCTGGCGGCCAAGGGCCGCACCGTGCTTCAGCGCGTCTATCACGTCGACCGCGGCTACGAGTCCGTCGAGCGCAAGCTCGCGGGCCTGGGCGCGCGCGTCGAGCGCGCGCGATGACCTACGCGCGGGCCCTCGCGGCGCTGGCGGCCCGCCAGGAGACGCGCGTGGAGCTGGGCCTTCAGCGCATGCGCGCGCACCTGGCGCGCCTGGGAAACCCGCAGGAGCGCGTGCCCTGCTTTCATGTCGCGGGCACCAACGGCAAGGGCTCCACGTGCGCCATGCTGGACGCGGTGCTGCGCGCCGCGGGCATGAAGGTCGGACTTTACATCTCGCCGCATCTGCTCTCCCCGCGCGAGCGCGCGCGCGTGAACGGCGCGCCCATCTCCGAGCGCGCCTTCGCGGCTGCGGCGGCGCGCGCGCTGGAGGCGGACCCGGACGGGACGCTCACCTATTTCGAGCTGACGACCTCGATCGCCTTTCAGCATTTCGCCCGGAGCGCCTGCGACGTCGCGGTGCTGGAGACGGGATTGGGCGGCCGCCTTGACGCCACGAACGTGGTGGCGGCGCCCCTGGCCGCGGTCGTGACCTCCATCAACTACGACCACATGTCCTATCTTGGAAATACGCTTTCGAAGATCGCGGGAGAGAAGGCCGCGATCTTCAAGGCGGGACGGCCTGCCGTCTACCCGCGGCTTGCGCCCGCGGCGGCGGCCGTCGTGGCCCGCGCGGCACGCCGCGGCGTGCCCGTGCCGGTGCGGCGCGCGTGGAAGACGACGGGCGTGGACTGGACGCGCGGCCGGCAGACCTTGCGCGCGCCCGGCGGGCGTTCCTATCGGTTAAGCCTTCTCGGCGCGCGCCAAGGACGCAACGCGGCGCTGGCGCGCGCGGCCATTGACGCGTCCGGCCTGGCGGTGGGCGAGAGCGCGTGGCGCCGCGGCCTGGCGTGCGTGCGCTGGCCGGGCCGCTTCGAGCCCGTGCGCCTGGGACGGCGCACGCTGATCGTCGACGGCGCGCACAATCCCGAGGCCGCGCGCGCGCTGGCCGACACCTGGCGCGCCGCGCCCTGGTCGCGGCGTCCCGCGCGCTGGATCCTGGGGCTGCTGCGCGACAAGGACGCGGCCGGAGTCCTCAAGCCGCTGGCGCGGCATCTGCGCGACGTCGTGGTCGTGCGCCCGAACAGCCCGCGCGCGCTGGAGCCGCTGGAACTGGCCGCGGCCGTGCGCCGCGCCGCCCCGCGCGCGCGCGTGACGGTGGAGACGTCCGTGGCCACGGCGCTGGCGGCGTGGAGGGCGGACCGCGACTCGCCGGCCGCGGCCGTGTGCGCCGGCTCGCTGTA
>JAJXVH010000124.1 GCA_021782205.1 bacterium
TCGGCGGCGCGCGCGAGGCCGCGGCGCGCGGCCTGGGCGGACTGCGCGAGGTGCTGTCGCGGCCCCGGTTCTGGGCCGTTTCCGCGGCCATTTTCCTGTGGAGCTTCAGTCCCTTCCTGGGCATCGCCGAGTTCTACTATCAAACCCGCGCGCTGGGCTTGAGCCCGGTGTTCATCGGCGCGCTGACCACGGCGGGCGGGATCGCGGGCGCTCTGGGCGCGGGTATTTTCGCGCGCCTGTCGCGCGCGCCCGGCGCCAGCGCGCGTCTGGCACGACTGTCGGTGTTTCTGGGCGGCCCGTTGAGCCTGCTCGGCGTTTTTTACCTCGGCCCGCGCACGGCTCTGGCGCTGACGATTCTGTTCGGGCTGACCGGCGTGATCTTCCGGCTGGCCTGGATGGACCTGTGCGCCCGCGCCTGTCCCAAGGGTGCGGAGGCCACCACGTTCGCCGCCTTCATGGCCGTGTTCAACCTGGCGGCGGCCGTGTCGAACATGACCGGCGGCGCGTTCTACGACCGCCTGGCCGCCGGGCACGGCGCCTATTTCGCGATGGCCGCGCTGGCGCTGGCCGGTTCGGCGTGCACGTTCGCGGCCTGGCCGCTTCTGCGCTTTGTATGATCAGGACGTGAGTCCGAGCCCCGCCGCGTCCGACCCCGGCCGCATCCCAGCGACCTTTCTTCAGCCGGGGGCGTCGCGTTTCTGGCTGGCGGTGTTGTTGACTGGCGTCGGCGCGGGGCTGGGCGCGGCGGGATTGACGCGGTTATTGGAAGCGATCCAGCATTTCGCCTGGTCCGGCTCGGGCACGCACATTTTGGAAGCGGCGTCGCGCGTCGGCGCCGCGCATCGCGTGTTGGTTCTTGTGGGCGCGGGACTGGCCGTGGCCGTCGGTCAGTTCGTCCTGGTGCGCCTGTCCAGCGGCAACGGCATCGACATCACCACCGCGATCTGGTTCGAAGCCGGTCGCCTGCCCGTGGTGCGCACCTTGGCCAGCGCGGCGCTGTCGGTGGTGGTGGTGGGCATGGGCGCGTCGCTGGGGCGCGAGGGCGCGCCCAAGCAGGCCGGCGCGGTCGCGGCCGACCTGCTGGCCGACCGCGGGGGGCTGTCCGATGAGCAGCGCCGGCTCCTGGTGGCCTGCGGCGCCGGCGCGGGCATGGCGGCGGCCTACGGCGTGCCGCTGGGCGGGGCGCTGTTCGCGCTGGAGGTGCTGCGCGGCATGCTGGCCCTGCGCCTGGTCCTGCCCGCGCTGCTGGCCTCCGTGACGGCCACCGCGGTTTCTTGGATATTCCTGCCGGACGCGCCGACCTACCGTCTGGCGCAGGCGGCGACCACTCCGGCGACCTTGCTCTGGGCCCTGCTGATCGGGCCCGTGTGCGGCGCGGCCGCCGTCGGCTACGTGCGCGCCGTGGCCTGGGCCGACCGCAACAAGCCCTCGGGCGTCCTGCGTCTGGCGGCGCCCATCCTGGCTCTGGGTCTTTTAGGCGTCGCGGCCGTCGTGTTTCCGCAGCTGCTCGGCAACGGCCGGGACCTGGCGGAGATCCTCTTCGGCGGCGCGGGACTTCCGCTGGCGCTTCTGTTCTCCCTGCTGGTCTTGAAGCCGGCGGCGACCTTGCTGTGCCTGGGCAGCGGCGCGCCCGGAGGACTTTTCACTCCGTCGTTGACGTTCGGCGCGCTTCTGGGCGCGGCACTGGGCGGCGTCGGCGCGCGATTTTTGCCTGGAGCCCCTGCGGGCTTATGCGCCTTGCTCGGAGCGGGCGCGGTGCTGGCCGCCACCACGCAGGGTTCGGTCTCCACGGTGGTGCTGATGATGGAACTCACCGGACAAGGCCGCGGGTTCGTCGCGCCCTTGCTGTTGTCCGTGGTCGCGGCGACCTTGGTCTCGCGCGCCGTCGAGCCGCGCTCGATCTACGACGCGCGCCTCAGCGACGAGGAAGTGCGCGAACGCCTGGCCGCGCGCGAGCCGTCCGCGCATTAGCGTGTGACTAAAGGCATCTTGTCTCGGCGCGGAACGCGCGCTACAATCCAGCTCAGGCGGGCGAACTTTTCGGCCGGTCAGGTGTATGAGTAGACAGAGGGCGCAAGACGCCCGGGAGGTCTCATGAAAGGCAAACTCATGGCGTTCGCGGCCGCGGCGGCTCTGCTGACGGCGGCGCTGTCTCTTCCCGCCTCGGCGGGCGACTGGAAGCAGGATCATCCGCGCCGGGCCGAGGTCAACGGCCGGCTCAACAACCAGAACAAGCGCGTGCGCAACGGCGTCAAGGACGGCAGCCTCAACAAGAAGCAGGCGCACCGCATCCATCGCGAGGACCGCGCGATCCGTAAAGAAGAGCGACGCATGGCGCGGCGCGACGGCGGCCACATCACGAAGGCGGACAAGCGCAAGCTCAACCGCCAGGAAAACCGCGTCAGCAATCAGATCAACCGCGACGAGAGCCGCAACGGCGCGGCTGCGGGCGGCGCACCGGGCGCGGCGGCGGCCGCCGCGCCGGCTCCGGCCGCTCCCGTCGCCCCGGCCGCTCCGGCCGCGGGTTCCGCGACGGGCCAGTAAACCGAGGACGCCGCGGCGCTCCCGCCTGGCGCGGGGGCGCCGCGCGGCGTCGCAGGAGGCAAACGCATGAAATTCTTGGCGGCGATGTTGCTTGCGGCGACGGCGGCGGCTTCGGCGGCGGCCGACGACGGCTGGGACGCCCGTTTGGGCCGGGTGGACGGCCGCGTCAAGATCATCGCCGGGGACGCCGTTGACGGCGAGGGTGCGGCGGCGGGCGAGGCGGGCCTTCCGCTCGAACAAGGCGACCGCATCCAGGTGGGCCGCGGCGGCTCCGCCGAGGTGGTCTTGGACGGACGCAGCGTGATCGCGCTGGACGAAAACTCCGATTTCACCTTGACGGCCTTGTCGCGCGCCCGGTCGCGGTTCACGCTGGCGCTGGGGTCGCTGCTGGCCAAAATCCAAAAGTTGGGAGAACAGCGCCTGTCGGTGCGCGCGCCCGCGGCGGTGGCGGCGGTGCGCGGCACGGAGTTCGGCGTCTCGGTCGCGGCAGACAACGCCGCGGACGTCGGCGTTTTCGAAGAAGGGCGCGTCGAGGTGCGCGGCGCGGATGGGGGGCTGGTCGTACTGGGTCCAGGGCAGGAATCCCGCGCCGCTTTCGGAGCGGAGCCGGGACGGGCGGCCCGGCTGACGGTATTTTCCCGCCGCCGCGCGGCGATGCGCGCTCTCGTAAAGAGGCTTGCGCGCATCACGAAAAACTGGAAGTCCTTGAGCCCGGATGAGCGCGCCGGCTTGCGCCGCGATGAATTGACGCGCCTGCGCGCCGAGGAGGCGCGCCTGGAGGCCGCCGAGTCCCGGCGCGCGCAGGGCCGCAGCTCGGTACAGCGGCGTCTGGATCGTCGCGAGGACCGGCATTGACGTTTCTTCCGGAACGATGAAGTCGGCGTTCGGCTTGGCTCTGTTCTGCGCGCTTGTTGGGTCCGCGCGGGCCCAGGTCGGCGACGCGTCGGCCGCGGCCGCCGTCTCTGCTCCGGACTCCTCCGCGGACGACTCGCGGGTCACTCTGCGCCAAAAGACCTTGGCGGGCAATCAAGGTTATTGGCTGACCGACACCTACGTCGACGCCTCGCTCCCTCGCGGCTTCGACGTCAACGCGGATTTCAACGCCTATCAGGACGCATCCTCGACGATGACGACGCCGACGGTCACGGTGGGGGGATCCTGGACCGACGGCTACGCCACGCTGTTCGCCTCCTACGGCCTGACCGGCCGCGCCAACGACCTGGAGGCAAACTCCACCGACGTCGGCGCGACGCTGAAGACGCCGGAGGAGGATTTCCGCACGGCACTGACGCTCGACGTGAACGTGACACATCAATTCATCTTCGGCCTGGGTGCGGCGGGAAAGCAGTTCCTCTTCGACATGACCGAGCGCACGCCGACCGTCACCTTGACCCAGCGCTTCTTCGACGCGCTGGACGCGAGCGTCGCCTTAAGCCAGAGCTCCTATAACAACCTGGGCGAGCTGAACCTGCTCGGCCTCAATCCGCGCCGCCGCTACGTTCTCAGCCAGAACGCCGCGCTCGCGGGCCTTGTCCAGGGCTTCCCGGACTGGACGGCCAAATACGGCTTGAAATACGCGTTCGCGGCGGTTCCCGCCACGCTCCAGGCGTCCTACGAGACGCTGCAGTTCGCCAACACCACGTTTGCCGGCACGCACACCAGCGCCGACGTGGAGAATTACGTCGGCGACTACGACGTGCTCAAATGGCTGACGTTAGGCGTCGAGTATCAGCACTATCGCCAGACGTCCCAGCCCGCCTACGACCAATACGGCGGCTCGTTGGAAGTCCGCTTCTAGCTGAACAGCCCGGCCAGTCCGGAGGTCAGGCGCAGAAGAATGCCGCTGAGACCGCCGTGAACCTCAGCGGGGCGGCTGCGGCCGTTCCAATCCGCGTCGAACGTCGCCGAAAAGTCCGCGGCGATGGCCGGGTCGCGGAACATCAAGGCGAGCTCGTGGTTGACCTGGAGCGCGTTGCGGCTCCAGTTGGCCGAGCCGACGATCACGTCGCGGCCGTCGAAGACGGCCATCTTCGCGTGGAGCAAGGTCTCCGCGCCGGTCGGGTCGTGAAAGGTCCGCACCGGCACGCCCGCTTTCAGCAGGGTTTGTTCGGTCTCGATGTTGACGCCGCCGAAGAAGAAGGAATTGGGATCGAGCAGGACGCGCACGTCCACGCCGCGGCGATGCGCGGCGATCAGTGCCGAGACGACGTCCTTCTGATCCAGCAGGAACTGCTCCGTGCGGATGGAGGTGCGCGCGGCGCGGATGCGGGTCAAGATGGCCTCCAGCGGCTCGCGGTGGTCGGCGTCGGTGATCAATATCTGCAGTCCCGCGGCCGGGTCGTAGGAGGGCGCTTCCAGCGGCGGCAGGGGTCGACCCGCGGCCAGCGCCCAGTCCCGCGCGAAGATGCGCTCCAGGCGTAAGACGGCGGGGCCTTCCAGACGCACGTTGAAATCATGGCGCACCGCGACGTCATGGCTCCAGTTGGTGCCGCCGGCCACGGCGACGCGTCCGTCGGCGACGAGTAGCTTGACGTGGTCGATCTTGAAGGGCGCTCCGTGCAGGTCGCGTGTCGGATAGAACACCACGCGCGCCCCGGCCGCGCGCAACTGGTCGACGCGGCGGCGCTTGCGCACCATCTGCGCCGGCGTCACGCCGACAAACGGGTCCAGCACCACGCGCACCGCAACGCCCGCGCGCGCCCGGGCGCAGAGTTCGGCGGCCAGTTCCTCGTATTCCAGGTCGAACATCTCCAGGTCGATGGCGCGCCGCGCGCCGCGCATCGTCTCCAAGGACGCGGCCACGAACGCCGGCGCGTCGACCAGCGGCTCCAGGCGGTCCGCGCCCACCTGTATAAATTCCTCGGCGCCAGGTCCGGCCGGCGCGGCGGCGGGAGCGGCCGGCGGCGCGGACAGTTCCATCCCCGGCGCGAATCGGCGGGCTAATTTCTCCAACGCGCCTTCGGCCGCGGGCTGCGCCGCGGCCCACGCGGGAATCAGGGAGAGAAAAACGGCGAGCGTTCGCGCGCGCATCCAGGATCGAACTCCGATTATTTTAGCACGGATCGGCGAGCTTGGACGCCGCTATGCGTCTCCAACGGCGGGCGAGGTCAGCGCACGACGCGGCGCGCGCCCAGGTAGCGCGTCAGGTAGTAGCGGTTGTCGAGCGGCGTGATCACGACACCTTTCGACGACGAGGCCTGGATGAAGCGGCGATGCGCGGCGTCGACGACCATGCCGACGTGCGAGACGCCGACGCCGAGAGTGTTGAAGAACACCAGGTCGCCGTCGCGCAGTTGCCCGTCGGGCACCGGCAGGCCCGCGCGGTATTGATCGCGGCTGACGCGGGGGATGGTCACGCGGTTCTCGCCGTAGACGCGGCTGGTCAGCCCCGAGCAGTCGATGCCGGCGTGCGTGACGCCGCCCCACAGGTAGGGCGTGCCCAGGTAGGAGTCGGCGGTCTTGTCCAAGTGAGGCCAGAGTTCGGCCATGCGCGGGCTTTCGCCTTGCGCGGGCGCGGCGGGCTGCGGCGCGGGTTCCGGGCGCGGTGACGGCCGCGGCAGAGTCTCGGCCGGTCCGGGCGAGGGCGCGGGCGGCGCGGGCGGGGCGGCCGGCGCCGGCGCGGGGC
>JAJXVH010000022.1 GCA_021782205.1 bacterium
CGCGGCGGCCGCGGCCGGCGCGGCCGAAACGGACGCGGCGGGCGCCAGCGCGACCGCGGGCGCGGCGAGAAAGGCGGACGCCGAAGGAGCGGCCGCGACCCCGGCCAAGCTGCCCACCGGGGTGAGCGCGGAAGCCGACAACGCGGGGACGGACGTCACCGTCGGCACCGACGGTGCGGAAACGACGGAAACATCGACGTCCGTCGCCGCACGGGAAGGCATGACGCTCCCCAATTGCGCGGCGACCAGCGCGAGCATCCAGCGGCGCTTCATGCCCCAATTATGGCGGGAGAAGCGCGTTTGCGCCAGGGGTCAATGGACCCGGCCCGCACGCGGGCCCTTGGCCCCCTGGCGATTTTAGCGGACTCGGCCTATACTGGCGACATGAAAGCCCTCATGCTCCGGCTTCTGACGGCGCTTCCGCTGCTGGCGCCCGCCGCCTTCGGTGCCGTCGTGGAGCCGACCGTTCTGGCCCCGGCGCTGGCCATGGCCGACGTGGCCCCCGCGTTTCGCGCGTCCGTGGTCTCGCAGATCCAACTGGTGAGCGCCCTCAGCGCCGCGCCCGCGCCGTCGCTGACGCCGCTGCTGGCCGCCGCACCCACCGCGGCCGACCCTTTCCGCGCCGAGTCCGCGCGCCTGGTCGGCGCGCTGGCCGCCCAGCCCGAAGCCGTCGCGGCCGGCGCCGCACCCCTGCGCGCAGCCTTCGGCGACCAGCCCGTCGATCAGCTGCTGAAGGCCGCGGCGCGGCTCCAGACCGGTGCCGCCGCGCATCACGAACTGGCCGCGCAGCTGGCGGGACTGAGGCAGGGCCTGGATATTTCAAACCCCTCCTCAATACAGGATTACACCTCCCGCCTGAACGCCCTCTTCGACAACTCGCGCGCCGCGTCCGCCGCGGAAACCGGGTCCGCGGTTTCCGTCGAGGGCCCGTCGACGCGGCGGCCGCTGGTCGGGCTCGTCAAGCACGGCGAAACCCCGGTCATGACCGAGCCGGAGCTGGAGGCCTACGTCGCCGCCCATTCCGCCACCAGCCCGCGCGGCCTCACCCGCGTCAATTTCGCCTCCGGGGACTACAAGCCGCGCTATGACGCCGCCCTGCGCCGCCTGGGCGCGGACATGGTCGTCATCAAGGCCCCGTCGCGCGCGGAGCTGGCCGAGTTTTCGGAGGAGGACGGCTACCATCTGAAATCCGAATACGAGCGCTGGGTGATGCCGGTGCGCGACGTCGATGGTCAGATGCAGGCCTTGGGCAAGGCCGACCGCCAGCGCCAGTTCCGCAAGGCGCTCGCGTCCAGCGACGGCGTGCCGTTCCAGGTCGGGCCGCTCAGCATCGCGAAATACGAGGAGTGGTACAAGATCTACGAAGACGAAGTCGTCGGCAAGCCCGGCGGCAAGCGCAACGTGGGACTGGACTTCGCGCGCAAGCTGGCCGACAAGGGCGAGCTCGGCAAGGAATGGTACGGACTGTTCTTCTACGACAAGAACGACCCGTCGAAGATGACCGGCGGCGTGATCATGAAGGCTTCCCCGGAGCGCGGGATGTTCATCCTGGGCTACGCCGCCTACCGCCACGAACTGCGCGACGCCAACCCCATGACGCGCGTCTTCGTCGAGGCCTCGAAGCTGGCGAAGACGCTGGGCTACAAGGTCCTAAGCTTCGGGCAGGACACGAACTTCTTCGGCTACGACTACAGCCTGGGCCTGATGATGAGCAAGTCCGGCTTCCTGCTCACGCCTTATCCGGAAGACGAGATCACCTTGATGAAGGTGCTGGACACGTCGAAGATCGCCTCCATCAAGAACGGACAAGGCCAGTCCGGCGGCTACTTCTTCTTCGGCATCAAGCGCGACAGCAAGGTGGCCGAGCGCTACCTGGCCTCCAAGGACGCCGGCACGCCGAAGGAAGCACAGGACCTGCTCGGCTCCGCGCACTACTTCGACGGCAAGATCGATCCGGCCAAGGACGTGGTGGTCGGCCGCCGCTTCCACGGCGACGATCCCAACGCCCTGCGCGTGCCCGTCGGCATCGACGTGGTCGACGCGCCGATGGCCGCTGCGGGCCTTTAGGCCCGAAAGACCGGCGGGACTTTTCGACTCTTTTCGTCATCCCGATTTGACGGGATCGAGACGCCGCGCGCGGCGGCGCGCGCTACACTGGTGTCGGCTTAAATTCGGCACCGAGGTCCCCCAATGAACATCCGCCTGTCCGCCTTCGTCTTCGCCGTCGTCGCCGCTTCTATCGCCGTAGCACCCACGCGCGCCGACGACGCGCCCACGTTCGAAAGCCTCCAGCAGACGGGATTCGCGTCCGTCGCCGCGCCGACCTCGCTCGCCGCGCCGTCCGCCGCTCCCGCGCCGCGTCCGAGCGGCGACGAACGCGGCGTCTACCTCTTCTCCAACCGCAGCGGTCAGATCTTCTTCTGCTCGGCCTCCGGCTGCCGCCAAATCCTGGACGGCGACGCCGGCTCGGTCCTGCGCGCCAAAGACGGACTCTACTTCACCGGCCCCAACCGGACCGGCTACTGCACGCCGTCCGCCTGCCGCGTCCTGCTTCCGGCCGCGCTGACGCTCCCCTTGAGCTCCGGCCCGAACGGAGACGTCTACGGGCTTGCCTCGACTTCCGGCCTGTGGCATTGCACGCCGACGGCCTGCGACAGCGCCCTGCCCCGAACCTTCGACGCGTCGGCCCTCTCGAATTTCATCGAGGGCGAGTGGAAGACCGGCGGCGACTTCGTGGGTGCCGCCGGGGACGCGACGTTCTGGTGCTCCGGGGACTCTTGCCGTGTGGTCGGCAACAGTTCGCTGGTCTTCGTCCAAAATCAGTGCCGCGGCGACGCGCCCGCGCGCCTGGCCTACGGCTTCTGGGGCCTGGACTTCTACCGCTGTTCGCCGAACGGCTGCCGCAAGATCGCCTCCGACGATCCGAACATCGACCGCTATACCGACTGCGGTTTCGACGCGGCGGGAAATCTCTACCTGCCCGCGCGCAGCGGCGCGTCCGTGCGCTGCGGCGGCGATTGCGCGCCGAGCACGGTTCAAATCAACGCGTTGGGAAATCTCCCGTCCGCGCAATCCAAAACGTCTTCTTGGCGGACCTTGACCGGCAGCGACGGCGCCGCCTACTCCTTGGCCGACCGTTCCACGACGCCGGAGCCCACGCTGGGCTTCGACGCGTCGGCGCTTCCTCCGGTCGTCTTGCGCGACGGAACGCCGCTGACCTTCGACGCGCCCGTCGGCTGCTGGCAATGGGAAGCCAGCGGCGACGACGACGAGGAACCCACCCCCGCCGCATGGACGCAGGAGTGCCGCCTGGAGCGCTGAGCGCGCGTCAGCGCCTTTTGCCGCTGAAGTTGTAGACCGGCCCGGACGCCGAGCTCATGATGTCCGAACGCGACGCGTTGCCGTAGCTGACGTAGGCCGACGCGGACGCATCGGCGACTCCGGGCCGGCCGGCGGAAGCGACCGCCGCCGAGACGCCGCCGGCGTACGGCGAAGCGGCGGCCGCCGGGGCGGATCCGGCCGAGGACGCGGCGGAAACGGACGCGCTGCTGTGCTCGCTGGCCGGGCCGGTGATGTCGAACATTTGCAGGACGCCGGATAAATGGCGCTGCCAGGACGACGTCGGCGCCGGAGCCGAGGTCGCCGCGACGGTCGCGGCGCGGAGGCTGCCGGAGGAAGCCGCGGGCGCCCCCGCGGCGACGGGAGCAAAGGAGGAGTCGGCGGTCACCATCATGCGGTTGGTCGGGCGCTCCCCGTCCGCCCAGATCACGCTGGGCCCCGACGGACCCGCCGCCTGCGGCGCGAAGCGGTCCATGAGCACGTCCCACAAACGGGGCTGATCGCCCACGCGCGCGAACAGCGCGACGGCGGCGAACACCCCGATCACCACCCCCCCTAAAAGCTTCTCGGCCATTTGTCGCAGCATAGCGCCCCCTACGCCATGAGTATAGGCCAACGGCCCCTCCGCGTCCAGGGGGTCTCGTATTTTTACCGAGATTTTATGTTCGGATTGCTTTCCCGCGTCGGGCGCGATAGAATTCCCGAGGCATGAAGGTCCCCGTGCTCCAACTCAAACCGACTCAGTTCGCGCTCGGATTGCGCGAGGTCCAGCGCAAGGTCGCCGAATTGCGCGCGCTGGGCCACGCCGAGCGCCACGACTACCTCCACGCGCGCCCGGTCGCCGTGGTGCTCTCTCCGCTCAAGTTCTGGCGCGTCGTCGATCACCACCACCACGTGCGCGCGTGCTGGGAGGCCGGCATCGAGGAACTTCCGCTCGACGTCAAAGGCGACTTCTCTCATTTGACGCCCGCCGAATTCTGGCCCGCGATGGAGAAGGCGCGCTGGGTACATTTATACGACCAGTTCGGCTCCGGCCCGCACGTGCCGCGCCTCCTGCCCGACGACGTGCGCGGCATGGCCGACGATCCCTACCGCAGCCTGGCCTGGGCCTTGCGCCATGCCGGCGACTGGGTCAAGAGCGACGTTCCTTTCGCCGAATTCCTATGGGCGGACTTCCTGCGCCGCGAAATCGAGATCACTCCGGGAGACGACGGCTTCGCCGCCGCGCTCAAAGCAGCACGCGCCCTCGCCCGCGATCCCAAAACCAAGCACCTGCCCGGCCGCAAGTGAAGAAACTGGTGTTCCTGCTGCTGGCGGCGGCGGCGCGGGCGGACACGGTGTATCTGGCCAACGGCAACACGATGAAAGGCGTCGTGGTGTCGCGCGGCAAGACTCAGATCGTGCTGGACATCGGCTACGGGACGGTCACGCTCAACGCCGCGGACGTGGTCAAGATCGTGCGCGGGACGGGGGCGGACGCGGGCTTAAAAAGCGCGCGTTATTCCGCCGGTGAAAAAATTCCCGCCGGAGCCCAGGCACTGGATGAGCGCTACCGCCAGGCGGAGTCTCGACGCGAAAGAGCTCTGGACGCAAAGGCTCAAGATAAAACACTGGCCGCGGAAGACGCCGATATCCGCCGCCGCCTGCCCGACGAAAAGGAGACTCTGCGCCAAGCTTCCGCGGACCTTGCCGGCCAGAGCGCGAACGTCGACCCACGCGCCTACAACCAGTCGGTCGCCACGGTGAACTCCGCTTCGGCGTCGATCCAGGCCGATCAACTGCGGTTGGAGCAGATCGACGACGAGCGTCGCGCCATCGAGGCCGAAGTCCGCCGCTACTTGGACGCTTGGCGTGAGCTCGACGCGGATCTGAAGGGCCCCAGTGCACGGACCCTCGCCGCCGGTTCCGCCGCTCAAAAGGACTACCTGTCCTGGCTCAGGGCCGAATCCCGCGCGATGGCGAAAGATTTCCGTGAAGATTCGGTCGCCTCCGAGACGCGCGGCGATCGCGTGATCGTTCCGGTCGTCGTCAACGGCAAGGCGGCGGGACGCTTTCTCGTTGATACAGGAGCCACGACAACCTTGCTCTACGCCGACACCGCCGCGCGCCTGGGCCTGGGACCAGAGTCGGTGATCGGCAAGACGCGTTCGCGCGTGGCCGACGGCCGCGAGATCGAAGCGAACGTCGTGCGCCTCGACTCGATCCAAGTGGGACGTTCTCGCGTCGACGGCTCGCTCGCGGTCGTCGTCGTGGGCAACGAACCCGACTTCGACGGCTTGCTCGGCATGAGCTTCTTAAGCCGTTTCGTCGCGCGCGTCGACCCCGTCGCCGGACGCCTGATTCTCGAGGACCTCAAGTCGCCCTGAATCCGGCGCGAGGCCTTAGGAACGTCGCGTCAGCGCCGGAAGCGACTTCAGACCGGAGAGCGCCAGGATCAGCACGCCAAGCACGGTCCCCCCGATTGCAAAAGGCACGCCGGCGGCCGCCGCGCCGAGCAGCGCCTTGAGCCGAGCACGGCCGGGATCGTCGCCGCCCCAGCGGCTCTGCACGCGGCGGACGACGGCGAAGCAGGACACGAACGCGGCGACGCTCGCGACGGCCAGAGAAAGCGGTCCTAGTTCCCAGCCCAAGCCGAAGAAAGCCCAGTCGATGCCCAAAATGGCCAGGCCGCTCAGCGGATGGTAGAAAGTCCGCCGCGGCGCGCCGCTCAACGCGAGGCTCCCGCCCCCCCGTCCTGCGATCGCGCCGACTCCTCACGCTCCAGCAGTTCGTGCGCCTGCGCCGCGGCGCGGCGCAGATCGTCGTTCTCCGCCACCAGCTTCTCCAAGGCCCGGCTCAGGTTGTCGAGGAGCGCGTTGATCGTGAGCACCGTCTTCTTGAGCTCCGGCTCCAACCGTTCGTCGACCTCCAAACCCCAGCCGCCGTTGGCCAGCCGCTCCAAGGCCAGCCTCAATTCCAGCGTTCGCGTGCGCCGGTCCCCGGCGCGCACGCGATGGGCCATAACCGCGGTGAAAAACGCAACGATGTAGAAAAAGGCGAAACGCAGAAGCAAGTTTTGCAGCGGGACATCGACAGCGGTCTTGCCCTCGAACCACAGCGCCGCATACATCAGGCTGGACACCGTGCCGATCAGGAAACTCTGACCCACCTGGGTCATCAGCCCGGACATGAACATAATGAGGAAATAGATCAGATACAGCTCGTTGTCGAAGCCTTGGCTGGAATAGACCAGGCCCGTGACGATGCCGACGTCCCAAAGATACGCCAGTCCCTGCGCCAGCGGCGTGCTCAGGCGCGCGTCGTGCAGACGCCATAGCAGGAGGCTGGTAAACAGGTAGAACGTCGCCGCACAGTAGGGGCCCCAGCCGACGGCGCTGTCGCCTCTCCCGGAAGAAAGCAGGAGGACCAGCGCCAGAAACACCAGGCAGCGAAAGACGAACACCGCGGACTTATCGTCAAGCGTCACCGTCTTCACCCCCCCAGTTTGACCCCGCGATGCGCTTTTGTAAAGACCCACGCTTCTTTTTTCCCGGACTGTACGCCGGAATTAAGAAAATATTAAGGGGTCCATCGGAGAGTTTGTTATCATGGCCGCCTGCCGCGCCCACTGCCCAACGTCACCGACTCTTCGCGCGCCCGCCTTGCGGACGCGGCCGTCTTTTTGGCCGTCTGTTGGGCCTTCCTCGGAATTCTCCGCAACCAATTCGCCTCGGACGACTGGGCGCTGATCCGGCAGACGGTCGGAATTCGCGGCTTGGACGCGCGCCATCTATACTGGATGCTGACGACCACGCGCCTGGCCAACAGCACGCCTCTGGCCTGGCTGTCCTACGCGTTCGACTACGCGATTTGGGGCCTGAACCCGGTCGGCTACCACCTCACCAATCTGCTGCTCCATGCCTTGAACGCCGTCCTCCTGCAGCGGCTCGCGGCGAGGCTTTTGGGCCGGATCTTCCCGGACGCGGAGCCCTTCGAACTCGCGCTCGGCGCGTTGGTGGCGGCGCTGACGTTCGCGCTCTCGCCCCTGCGCGCGGAATCCGTCGCCTGGGCCAGCGAGCGCCGGGACGTGCTGGCCGGGATGTTCTTCCTCTCTTCGCTTCTTTTGTACGTGAAATTCACGCTGGGCCAAAGCTTCCGCGCGCGGCGGCGCGATTACATTCTTTCTCTTGCCCTCTACATCGGCGCCGCGCTGTCCAAGGCGACCGTCGTCGCCTTGCCGTTGGCCCTCCTCGCGCTCGATATCTATCCTTTGCGCAGGCTTGCCGCAACGGAAACCCCCAACGAAAGACGCGCGCGCGTGATCGAAAAGCTCCCGTATCTGGCGCTGGCCGCGCTGGCGGCCCTGCTGGCTCTTCACGCGCAACTGGCGTCCGGCAACCTCGTCGCCCTCGCCGCGCATTCACCAAGCGCACGACTGGCTCAAGCCCTGTTCGGCCTCGGCTTCTATGTCCGCAAAACCGTCTTTCCCGACGGGCTGCACGCGCTCTACCCTCTGGGCCATCCGCGCCTCCTGTCCGCGCCGACGCTGACCGGCCTGGCCACGCTTGCCGCAGCCGTGGGACTCTGCGCCGCCGCGGGCGTGACGCGTCGGGCGCAGGCCGCGCTCTGGATCTATTACCTGGCTCTGCTCCTGCCCGTGCTGGGGCTGGCGCAGAACGGCCCGCAACTCGTCGCCCTGCGCTACTCGTATCTTTCCTGCTTGGGCTGGGCGGTGCTGGCGGGTGCCGCCGCGACCGCCGCCGCTCGCGCACGAAGAAAACATCCCGCGCGCGGCGCCGCGGCGCTTGCGGCTTTGGTCGTTTGGCTGGCCAGCGGCGCTTGGATTCTCCAACGTCAAATCGCTCTCTGGCACGACGACTTTTCGTTGTGGGGCGACGTCGTCGCGCGCTATCCGCTGTCCGCCGACGCCAACGCCAATTTCGCCGCGGCTCTCCTGCGCGGCAAAGATTTTCCCGGCGCCGAAAACCGCGCGCGCCTCGCGCTGGGGCTCGACCCGACCAGCACGTCCGCTCATTTCACTCTGGCCAAAGCCTTGCTCGCCGAGAACCGCCCGACGGACGCCCGCGACACGCTGGAGCAGGGTCTGAAATCCGATCCCGCCTGGGCGGACGGAGAAGCCCTGCTGGGAGTGGCGCTCAGCGCCGAGGGCCGCGCCGACGACGCGTTGCCGCATCTCCAGCGCGCGGCCGCCCTGCTCCCGGATTCCGCGCCGGCGCAGGCAAACGCCGGCGCGGTGCTGGCCCAGCAGAGGCGCTATGCCCAAGCGCTCCCCTATTTCGAGCAGGCCGCGCGCCTGGATCCCGCTTACGCCGGTCAACTGGAGCACCTTCGCCGGGATCTTGCTGGCTCCCGCCCTCGATAAGCCGCGCGCCGGCGCTTTCCGCGCGCGCGCGCGAAAAGCTATCATCCCCTCATGGCGCGAGTGCTGGTGATCGACGACGACGTGGAAATCGTCGCGATTCTGACCGAGGTCCTGACTCATGACGGTCACACCGTCGATTCCGCAGGTGACCCGGCCGCGGGGCTCGCCAAAGCCCGGACGTTCGTCCCCGAGATGATCATCCTCGACTACCACATGCCGGGCGACACCGGCGCGCATCTCTTCGAATCCCTGCGCCGCAACAACGCGACGAAGACCACTCCCATCCTGTTCATGAGCGGAGAGGCCGAGCCGGAGCACATTCTCTCCGAGTTGTCGGATGCGACGGGCTCCCGTTTTCTGGCCAAACCGGTGAAGCTCGACGACTTCCGCCGCGTGATCGCGGAGATGCTCGCCGGAGCCAAGAAGCAAATTTAAGGAGGCGCGATGGGAAATCTCGTGCTCGTGCGTCACGGTCAGTCGCAGTGGAACCTGGAGAACCGCTTCACCGGCTGGGTGGACGTGCCCATCACCGAGCAGGGCGCCGCGGAGGCCGTCCGCGCGGGACGCGCGCTGCGCGGGGTCGCCTTCGACCGGGCATTCACTTCGGAACTTCAGCGCGCCCAACAGACGCTGGACATTATTTTGAAGGAGACCGGAAAAATCGGCGTCCCGATTGAACGCTCGCAGGCGCTCAACGAACGGCACTACGGCGACCTCCAGGGCCTCAACAAGGCCGAAACCGCCCAAAAATACGGCGACGCGCAGGTGCATCTCTGGCGCCGCTCGTTCGACGTCAAGCCACCGAACGGCGAGAGCCTCAAGGACACCGCGGCGCGCACGCTGCCGTATTTCCGCGAGAAGATTCTGCCCGCGGCCGCGGCGGGCCCCGGCGTGCTGGTCTCGGCTCACGGCAACTCGCTGCGCGCCATCGTCATGGGGTTGGAAAATCTGGCTCCCGAGGAGATTCTCAAGGTCGAAATCGGCACTGGACGACCGATCATCTACGAGATCGGGCCCCAAGGCCAGGTCTTGAAGAAGGTCGTTGAGAGTTTGGTATGATCGGGCCCATGAAACAAACCCTCCGCCTGCCCGTCTTGATCGCCGTCTCCGTCCTGGCCGCCGCGTGCGCCGGCTCGAAGACGACCGCGAAGTCCAACCCGACGCCCGCCGCCGCCCCCGTCGCGGCCGCGCCGGCGCCCGCCGCCGCTCCCGCCCCCGCCGCGCCCGCGGCCGACGTCACCGAGGCCAGCCTGCGCGTCAATTCCGCGACCGGCGACTTCGCCCTGCGCGACGACTTGAAGGTCGTGCCCTTCGACTACGACAGCGCCGCGCTGTCGTCCGATGCGCGCGCGATCCTGAAGGCCAACGCGGACGTGATCAAGGCCGACGCGAACTTGGAAGTCCGCATCGCCGGCAACTGCGACGCGCGCGGTACCGTGGCCTACAACCTTGCCCTCGGCCAGAAGCGCGCCAACCAGGTCCGCGACTTCTACGTCCAGCTCGGCATCGAGAAGAGCCGCCTGGCGACGATCTCCTACGGCAAGGAGAAGCCGCTGTGCACCGATTCCAACGAGACGTGCTGGGCCCAGAACCGTCGCGCGGAGACCGCGGCGCGTGAGAAGGCCGGGACGCCCGTCGTTCCCGCGGCGGCCCCGACCGCCCAGTGATCCGCCTCCCGAGTGCTGCGGCCTTGGCCGCAGCACTCGGCGCGGCTCTGGGCACCGTAACCCTGTCGGGCTGCCTGGCCACTCAGCAGGACGTTGTGGGCCTGTCCCAGCAGTCCGACGATCTGAAGTCCCAGATCGACGGCCTCAACAAGACCGTCGCGTCGATGCAGGCCAACCAGGCCGACCTTTCGGCCCAAATTCAGCAGCTCCGCGAGGACCTGTCGGCCTACTCAGAGACGGTCAAGGCCTCCCAGGGCGACATGGGCCAGCTGGCCGCCAAGTTGGACCAACTCGGCGCGCAGATTTCCGGCAAGATGAACCAGCTGGGAGACAGCCTCTCCGCGGCGCAGCTCGCCCAACAAAAAGGTCTGGCCGAACAGCGCGCCGAAATCGACGCCCAAGGACGCGAGACCGCGGCCACCGAGCTGTTCGTGACCTCCCAAAACCGCCTACAAGCCAAGGACTACGCCCAAGCCGCCGCGGGGTTCGAGGACTACCTGAAGCGCTTCCCCAACGGCGCGCTCGGCGACGTGACTCTTTACGACCTGGGGCTTTCCTACTACGGCCTTAAGCGCTGGGAGCAGGCAGGCCGAGAGTTCGCGCTGATCCTGGAAAAATACCCGAAAAGCGGACAAACGCCGGGAGCGCGCCTCCACTACGCGCGTTGCCTGCTGAAGCTGGGCAAGGGCCGCGATGAGGCGACCGCCTATCTAAAGTCGATTAAAACCGATTTTCCGAAGACGCCCGAGGCCGCCGAAGCCGCCGCGGAACTGCGCGAGCTAAAACCCGCCGCGGCCAAGCACGTTCATAAAAAAGCCGCCGCGCCAAACAGCGCCCCGCGATGACGCCGCACCTCGCGATCCTATTTTTTATCGTCGGCGCCTCACGCGCGCAGACCGACGTGAGCATCCGCGTGGGCGCCGGCGGCAATGCCCCCCTGCCCGTGCTCGCCCTGCCCGCCTTCACCGCCGCCGATCCGACGCGCGGCGAGGACGCCTTGCTTGCACGCGCCCTGCGCGACGTCGTGCGCGGCGACCTGATGCTCTCGCGCCGCTTCGACGTGGAAGACGAGACGGCGGGCGCTGCGCCCGCCGCGGGAGCCACCTGGCGCCTGCGCGGCGGCGTCGGCCGCTCCGCGGACCGGATCGCCGCCCAGATGCGCCTGGAGAACGGCGCCGACGGAGCGCCCGTGTTCGAGCGCTTCTACCGCCAGGACGCGCGCTGGCTGCGCGCGCTCGGCCACCGCATCTCCAACGACGTGATCAAGGCCGCGACCGGGCGCGACGGCATCGCCGACTCCCGCATCGCCTTCGTCAACGACCGCACCGGCCACCAGGAAATTTACGTGATGGACTACGACGGCGCCGACGTGCGCCGGCTCACCGACGACGGCTCCATCGACCTTCTGCCGCGCTTCTCCCCGGGCGGCCGCCGCCTGGCCTACACCAGCTATAAAAACGGCAACCCGGATCTGTTCCTCCTCGACCTGGACACCGGCCGCTCCACGCCGCTCTCCACGCGCCAAGGCCTCAACGTCGCGGGCGGCTTCTCGCCCGACGGCACGAAACTTCTGGTGACACTCTCGCGCGAAAAGAGTCCGAACATCTACCTGTTGGATCTCAAGAGCGGCGCCGTCACGCGCCTGACCTCCCACTTCGGCGCCGACAGCACTCCGACTTTTTCGCCCGACGCGCGCCAGGCGGCATTCGTCTCCGACCGCGCCGGCAATCCTCAAATCTTCACGCTGGATCTGGTCGGCAAGCGCACGCGGCGGCTGACCGACTTCAACTGGTGCGACTCCCCGGCGTGGTCGCCCACCGGCGAGTGGATCGCCTTCGCGGGCCGCGCCAACAGGCACGACCGAATGGACATCTTCCTCGTCGATCCGACCGGAACGCAGATCCGGCGCCTGACGCACGGCGAGGGCTCCAACGAGGACCCCGCCTGGTCGCCCGACGGCCGGCTGATCGCCTTCTCCTCGACGCGCGCCGGGCGCGCGCAGATCTACGTGATGGACGCCGACGGCTCCGCTCCGCGCCTGGCCGCCGACGTGCCCGGCGACAGCACGACCCCCCACTGGGGTCCGGAACGCTGACGCCGCCGCGCTAAGCGGCGGGCAGGATCAAGGTGACGCTGGCGCCGCGGCCGGCGCCGTCGCTGTCGGCCTCGACGCTTCCGCCGTGCTTGGCGGCGATGCGTAGAGCCGCCGACAGCCCCAGGCCGCTGCCCTCGCCCCTTTTCGTCGTGAAGAACGGCTCGAAGATGCGCCCGAGGTTTTCCGGTAAGATGCCGGCCCCGTCGTCGATGACGCAGACCCGGTGCCGGCCCTCCACCGTGGAGGCTTGGACGCTCACGCTGCCGCCATCCGCAACCGCCTCCAACGCGTTCTGCAGGATCGCGGCCACGGCCTCCTGAAGAAGCGGTTCATCCCCGCGAACGCGGAGAGGCGAGGATAAGCCAGACGAGGTCACTTTCACATGGCGGGAGCGAGCCTGGGTCTGCAAGGACTTCAGCGCCGCATGTACCGGACGGCGTAAATCGAGGAGCGCAACGGCCATTTCCTCGATTCGGCCGAGGTCGAGAAGGTCCTTCAAAATGCCCTTGCACCGCTCGACTTCGTCACGAATCTCCCGCAGTTCGCGGAGCGCGGCCGCGTCGCCGGACAGGCGCTGAGCCAAAACTTCGGCGTCGACGGAGATGGTCGTCAGCGGCCCCTTGATGCGGTGCGCGACCTCGCCCGCGACGCGTCCGAGCGTCGCCAACCGTCCCACCGAGTTGAGGCGATCTTCATAGCGGCGCTTTTGCTCGTCTTCGGCCTGGCGCGAGTCGCGCGCGAGCAAACTCATCAATGCCGCCGACACCGCCAAAAACAAGGCGCGCAGCCAGAATTCCGGGCGGACGGGCCAGCCGCTCGAAGGGCTCCAACCCGAAATCAGATACAGCGCGATGGTCACCGCCGCGACGGCGAGACGCTGGCGCGGGCCGCGCGTGAGCGCGGACCCGAACACGATCAGCAGGTAGATGAGATAGAGGTCGGTCCTCGTGTGCGTCAAACTGAGGATCAACGTGGCGGCCAACGCATCTCCGACGAAAAGTCCGGCCTGAAACCAGCCGCGCGCCAGCGCCGCATCCGGAAGAACTTGGATCAGAGCCAAAGACCCCGCCAGCAGTGCCGCCGTCGTCCATGCGATCACCCCGGCCAGCGCGCCCGGCTGGAACAGTGCGAGCAGGAGCAAGACCGCCGTCAGCAGACCCTGGAAGGCGAAATAAACGGGACGCCGCCGGCCCGCCTCAAGGGTCAAGGCGGTAGCCGAGTTTGGACACGGTCCGGATCATCCCGGATTTGGCGCCCAGTTTACGGCGCAGGTTCTTGATATGAGTATCGAGGCTGCGCGTGGGCACGAGTCGCCCATAGGAGGACGTGTTTTCGATCAGGAACTCGCGCGACAGCGTTTCGCCCGCATGCCCGACAAGCAAGAACAGCACCTCGAACTCACGCGGCTGCAGATCCAGCCCGCGTCCGCCGAGCGAAGCGGTGCGGCTGATCGAGTCGAGAGAGAGAGCTCCCGCCTTCACCGTCCGCGCGGACTCTCGCGCCGGGCCGGAGCGGCGCAGCACGGCTTGGATGCGAGCGAGCAGCTCCATCGCGCCGAAAGGCTTGACCACATAGTCGTCGGCACCCAGGTTGAGGCCCAGCACCTTGTCGGCCTCACCGGCCAGACCCGTCAGCAGGATCACCGGCAGACCGCGCGTGGCCGCGTTTTCCCGCAGGGCCTTGAGCAACATGCGGCCGTCGCCTCCGGGCAGGCGCACGTCGAGCAGCACCAGATCCGGGCGGTGCGAAATCGCTTTGGCGACCGCTTCATCCGGATCGCGCACCCATTCCAAAGAGAAGCTCGGGACCAAGGTCAACGTCTTCTCGACCGCCTTCACGATGGCGGGGTCGTCCTCAACGATCATCAACCGCGGCATGAAACGATTATCCATTAATTGCAATTCATATTTCACCCCAATTTTATAGTGGGCGCTTGCGGCCGGTTCGGTTATAATGCAACTGTGGCAAGAACTTCCCCTGTCTCGCGTTTTCGTTCTTGCCAATCCGGCGCCGCAGGCTTCACCCTCATCGAACTGCTTGTCGTCATCCTGATCATCGGCATACTCGCCGCGATCGCCGTTCCTCAGTATTTCAAGATGGTCGAGAAGGGCCGGGTGACGGAGGCGATGAGCACGCTGGACTCCATCCGTTCGGCGCAAGAACGCTACCTGTCGACCAGCGGCGGCTTCTACTGCTTATCGGCCCTTCCCACGCAGGCCAGCCCCGGCTCCTGCACCGGCTTCGACATCGTGGTCCCGACCCTGACGCACTTCACCATCGGCACGCCTTCCGCCGGGACCAACTCGCCGTCGTGGCAGGTCACGATCACCCGTAATTCGCCGCCGCCGTTATATTATGGATCCTATGTGATCAGTTACGACGTGGAACCGGGTCTTCCGCCTTCTGTCTCATGCAGCGACACGCAATGCGGAACGGACCTCTTGCCGTAAAGCCATGGCTTCACAAGTTGCCCACATTTCCGCATCGACAAAGCTTTGCAAATGCGTTATCTTTTGCTTAGATCGCACCGAAAGCCGACAGGAGGATGTCCATGAATCGCAGACTGATTAGACGCAAGGCCCAAGCGGGCTTCACCCTCATCGAACTGCTCGTCGTGGTCTTGATCATCGGTATTTTGGCCGCGATCGCCGTTCCTCAGTATTTCAAGGTCGTCGAGAAGGGTAAGTTCTCGGAAGCCACGGCGACGCTCGACTCCATCCGCGGCGCCCAGGAACGTTACATGGCGGCCAACGGCAACTACTGCACGGCCGCTCTGCCCACGCAGGCGTCTCCCGGAACCTGCACCGGCTTCGACCTCACGATTCCAACCTTGAGCCACTTCACGGTCGGACCTGCGGCCGCGGGAGCGGGATCGCCGTCCTGGACGATCAACTTGACGCGCGCCGCGCCCTTGCCCGCGCAGTATGGCGCCTACGTCGTGACCTACGATGTGGAGCCGGGCGTGCCGCCGTCGATCTCATGCAGCCAGTCGCAGTGCACGACCGACCTGATACCTTAACAGCCTCGATCCGGCTCACGGAAGGCCCCCGCGCGGCGCGCGGGGGCCTTCTTCGTTCGTGGTTTGATAGAATCGCGCCATGTCCAAATTCCTGATTCTCGGCGCCGGTTTTCAAGGCCGCGCGTGCGCCTTCGACATGCTGCGCAGTCCCGGCGTGGAGGAGGTCGAGCTCTGCGACGCCTCGACCGCGGGCCTGGCATCCGCGAAAGCATTCCTGGCGAAAGCCGCCAAGAGCACGGCGCGGCTCAAGCTCCTCAAACTCGACGCGGGAAACCCCGCCGCCGTCGCGCGCGCCGCCGCGGGCTTCGACGCAATGGTCTCCTGCGTGCCCTATTTCTACAACCTGCCGCTGGCCAAGGCCGCGCTTACGGCGCGCGTGCATTTCGTCGACCTGGGCGGTAGCACCCAGATCGTACGCCAAGAACTGGCCCTGCATTCCCAAGCTGTCAAGGCCGGCGTCTGCATCCGCCCCGACAACGGCCTGGGCCCGGGCATGATTTCCACCTTCGCGGTGCACGCGATGTCCCTGCTCGACAGCACCGACGAGGTCTTGATCTACGACGGCGGCCTGCCGCAAAAACCCGTCGCGCCGCTCAACTACATGCTCACGTTCTCCGAGCACGGCCTCATCAACGAATACGCGGGCACGGCCGTGGCTCTAAAAGACGGCAAGGTCGTCACACGGCCCGCACTTTCGGAGCTGGAAACCGTGCGCATCGCCCCGTTCGGCGTGCTGGAGGCCGGTCACGCCGCCGGCGGCCTGTCCACCTTGGCCGAGACCTACGCCGGAAAAGTGAAGACGATGTACAACAAGTTCCTGCGCTATCCCGGCCACATCCCGGCCATGGAAGCCATGCGCGCGCTGGGCTATTTCGACGAGACGCCGCTGGAAGTCCGCAAAGGAATGAAGCTTTCCCCGCGCGAGCTGTCCGTCAAGCTGTTCCGCCGCCACTTCCACCGGCCCGGCGACGAGGACATCGTGGTCATCCGCATCGTCGCGCGCGGCGTCAAGGACGGCGCGCGCGCCGAGGTCGTCTGCGGCATGGTCGACCGCTACGACCGCAGAACCGGCATGACGGCGATGATGCGCACCACCGCGTTTCCCGCGTCCATCGTGGCCCAGTTGGCCGCGGCCGGAAAGCTTGCGCCGGGCGCGTTTCCCGTGGAGATCGGCGTTCCTCCCGCCCTGTTCATCGCGGAGGCGCGCAAACGCGGATTCCGGCCCACCTGGAAGCTTCGCCGCCTCTAGGCCTCGGACGCCGGGCCCGCTCCGCGCAAAGTGGTAGAATGCCTCATGGCCCGCATCCTGGTGGTCGACGACGAGCGCGACGTGGCGATCATGCTCAAGTTCATGCTGGAAAAGGTCGGCCATTCGGTCGCCCTGGCCCACGACGGCGCCGAAGCCCTGGTCGCTTTGGGACTTGAGCCGGCCGACGATAACAAGGAAGCTCCCGACGTCGTGATCCTGGACGTCATGATGCCCGTCATGGACGGCTACGCGGTCTGCGCGCGCATGTTCGAGAACGCGCGCACGAAGGACGTGCCCGTGATCATGCTGACCGCACGCGGCGGAATGAAGGAACTGCATTCCCGCACGCCGAACGTCGCCGCGCACATCGACAAACCCTTCGATCCCGTCGCCCTGCGCGAACTGATCGCCGAGATGCTGCGAGGAGACCGCTGATGGCCGCCATCATGGTCGTCGACGATGAGCCGGAGATCGTCACCCTGCTGCGCTTCGTTCTGGAGGCCGACGGCCACGCCGTGGGCTCCGCCGTGCACGGCGCCGACGCGCTCGCGAAGCTGGGCGTTGAGCCCGCCCAGGAGGGTGCCGCCCTGCCGGAGCTCATCGTGCTGGACATCATGATGCCCGTGATGGACGGCTACCAGCTCAACATGCGCCTGCAGTCCGAGCCGCGCACGAAGGACATCCCGATTTTGGTGCTCACCGCCAAGGGCCAGAAGATGCGCGATCTCTTCGAGATGGCCCCGAACGTGGCCGCCTACGTGCAGAAGCCCTTCGACCCGAAGATGCTGCGCGAATTGATTTCCGGCATACTGCAGTCGAGGAAGAAAAGTCATGGCTGAGCCCGTCCCCGCGTCCGCGCCCGCGCGTCCCGACCCCAACGACGGCGGCCTGGACGGCATCATCGCGCTCAAGAAGGCGAAGGTCGCCGAACTGCGCTCCCGCGGCGTGGAGCCGTATCCGTCGCGCGCCCCCCAGCGCGAGGACTGCGCGAAGGTCGCCGCGCTCGGCGGCGGCTTGAACGAGCAGACCACGCACACCGCGGAAAAAATCGCGATCGCGGGCCGGCTCATCGAGCACCGCGACATGGGCAAGTCCATCTTCGGCCGCCTCGCCGACGCTTCGGGCAACGCCCAGGTCTACTTCAAGAAGGACGTTTTAGGAGAATCCGTCTTCGGCCTGGTCAAGCGCGACGCGCACGTGGGCGACTATCTCCACGTGACCGGTTCCGTGTTCCGCACGAAGACCGGAGAGCTCACCGTCGCCGTGGAGACGGCGACGCTCCTGGCCAAGGCCCTGCGTCCGCTCCCCGAAAAGTGGCACGGCCTGTCCGACGTGGACACGCGCTACCGCCAGCGCCACCTGGACCTGATCTCCACGCCGGAGTCGCGCGACGTGTTCATCAAGCGCGCGAAGATCGTCTCCACGATCCGCCGCGTCCTGGACGCGCGCGGCTACGTGGAGGTCGAGACGCCGGTCCTGCTGGGCCAGGCCGGCGGCGCGTCCGCGCGCCCGTTTGCGACGCACCACAACGCGTTGGACCAGGACATGGTCATGCGCATCGCCACGGAGCTGCCGCTGAAAAAACTGGTCATCGGCGGCCTGGACCGCGTCTACGAGATCGGCCGCATCTTCCGCAACGAAGGCATCGACACCCGGCACAATCCTGAATTCACCACGACCGAACTCTACGAGGCGTATTCCGATTATGAAGGGATGGCGACCCTCTTCGAGACGCTGCTCGCCGAATGCGCGGCCGCGATCGGCGCGGCCGAGGTCACGTGGGGCGGCGTGAAGATGAACTTGAAGCCGCCGTTCCAGCGCCTGCGCCTGCCCGATGTCTGGAAGGAGCGCACCGGAGAGTCCATTGAAAGCGTCCTGCAGGGCAAGGGCTTCCACCGCGAAAATCTTCTGAAGCTCGCCGGAAAACTGGGTGTGCACGCCGGCGACAAGACGCCCAGCGCGAAGATCTTCGACCGCATCATCGAGGAGAAGATCGAGGACCTGCTCCAGCAGCCCACGTTCCTCCTCGACTACCCCGCCGCGATCACGCCGCTGGCCAAGCTCAAGCCCGGCTCCGACTGCCTCGTGGAGCGCTTCGAATGCTTCGCCGCCGGCCGCGAGCTCTCCAACGCCTACACCGAGCTCAACGATCCGCAGGACCAGCGCGAGCGCCTGGCCGAGCAGATGAAGCAACGAGGCGAGGGCGATCAGGAAGCCGACCTGCTCGACGAGGACTTCGTCCAGGCGATGGAGTCCGGCATGCCCCCGATGGGCGGCATGGGCTTCGGCGTCGACCGCCTAGTCATGCTGCTGACCGGCCGCGACTCCATCCGCGACGTGATCCTGTTTCCGACGCTGAAGCGCGAAGCCGCGAAATAGCCTGATGCCGCTCGAGCTCTTCATCGCCCTGCGCTACCTGAAGGCCAAGCGCCGCGGCTTGTTCGCGGTCGTGACCACCTCGATCGGCGTGGCGGGCGTCACCGTGGGCGTGGCCGCGCTCATCACCACGCTGTCGGTCATGAACGGCTTCCAGGCGGACATCCAGCGTAAGATCGTGGGCGCGCAGGCGCACGTGACGGTCTACGGCGCGCAGTCCGACGCCGACATGGCGGGCTTAGACGCGCAGGTCCAGGCGGACCCCGACGTGACGGCGACGGCACCCTTCGTGCTGGGCCAGGCGATCTTGACCAGCCACGACCGCTCCATCGGCGTGATCCTCAAGGGCATGGACCCGGCGCGCGAGTTCCGCGTCAATGATCTGGCCAAGAAGCTGGTCGCGGGAAGCTGGGACGGCGTCAAGGACGGCAAGGTGCCCGGCATCGTTCTGGGCGAGGAGCTGGCCGACCGAATGGACGCGGACGTGGGCTCCAACGTGATCCTGGTCTCCCCGCAAAGCGTGGCCACGCCGCTGGGGCTCCTGCCCAAGATGCAGCGCTTCCGCGTCTGCGGCCTGCTCAAGACGGGCTACTACGAATACGACAGCGGCACCGCGTGGACGGATCTGGGCGCGGCGGAAAAATTCCTGGGCTCGGCCGGCGGCGCGGCGGGACTGGGACTGCGCTTGACCAACCTCAAATACGCCGACCGCGCGGCGCGGCGCCTGCGCGCGACGCTGGGCTACCGCCGCGTCGTGCGCACCTACGCGCAGATGAACCAGACCTTGTTCGCGGCTCTGAAGCTTGAGAAGACGGTGATGTTCATCATCCTGACCTTGATCACGCTCGTCGCCTCGCTCAACATCGCCAGCACGCAGATCCTGCGCTCCGTCGAGAAGACGCGCGACATCGGCCTGCTCAAGGCCATGGGCGCGCACGCGCGGATGATCGAGAAGATATTCCTGGTCGAAGGCCTGCTCATCGGCGGCGGCGGGGTCTTGGGCGGGTTGGCGCTGGGTTTCTTCCTCTGCTGGGTCATCGCCACCTTCCCGATCGTGGAATTGCCCGCCGACATCTACTACCTCTCGCGCGTGCCCGTGGACATCCGCGCCTGGGACGTGAGCGCCGTCACGGTGATGGGGCTGACGCTGACGTTGCTGGCGACCATCTATCCCGCGCGCCGCGCCGCCAAGTCCGACCCGGTGGAGGCCATCCACTATGGCTGAGCCCGCCGTCGTGGCGCGCGGCCTGCGCAAGTCCTACGGCTCGGGTGCGACGGCCGTGGAGGTCCTGCGCGGCGTGGACGTGAGCCTGAACGCGGGCGAATTCGCCGCGGTGCTGGGACCCAGCGGCTCGGGCAAGTCGACCTTGCTCAACCTCCTGGGCCTGATGGACCGCCCCGACGCGGGCGAACTTCTCTTGGGCGGCGTGGACGCGGGCCGCCTCGATGACGCCGGGCGCGCGCGCGCGCGCAACGAGCGCCTGGGCTTCGTGTTTCAGTTCGACTCGCTGCTGCCGGAGTTCACCATCCTTGAGAACGTGCTCATGCCCGCGCGCATCGCTCAGGCGCGGGGACTATCCGCGCGCACACCCGCGCAGGACCTGATCCGCGCCGAGACCTTGCTCGATTCCCTGGGCATCGCCAAGCTGCGCGGGCGCTTTCCATCCCAGACCTCCGGCGGCGAGCGCCAGCGCGCGGCCATCGCGCGCGCGTTGATCCAGTCGCCGTCGGTGATCCTGGCCGACGAGCCCACCGGCAACCTCGACCGCGAGAACGGCGCCAAGGTCTTCGCCGACTTCAAGCGCCTGGCGCGAGAGAAGAACGCCGCCGTCGTGCTGGTCACGCACGACGAGGCCCAAGCCAAGACCGCCGACCGCATTCTGCGCATGGACGACGGGCGCCTGCGCTGACGCGCCCGTCTAAAGAGCCAGGACCGGAAGCAGGCTGGCGTATTGGTCGGTCCACGGCCGTGCGCCGCGCGCGGACTCCTCCAGCGGCCGCCAACCGCGCGCGCGGATCAGCGCGTCCGTCTTCGCCGCGTCCAGGCTGAGCGCGATCCAGCACGACGGCACCCGATCCTCGCTCATGCGCCCGTTCTGCACCAGCCGCTTCGACGCGCCGTGCAGGCCCAGTTCCGCCGCGCTCGCCGCCAGCATGGGCCGCAGGTCCAGGTAGCGGTTGGACACGTGCAGGAGGATCACGCCGTCCGGAGTGATCCGGCGCAGATACAGCCTCAGCGCTTCCTCGGTCAGCAGATGCACCGGCACCGCGCCGCTGTTGAACGCATCCAGGATCAAGACGTCGTAGGACGCCCCTCGCGCGTCCGCCAGGCGCAGGCGCGCGTCGCCCACGATCACGCGCACGCGCGCGCGGCTGTTTTCAAGATACGTGAACCAGCGCCTCGCGATCATGGCCACGTCGGGATCCAGCTCATAATAATCGAAGCTCTGGCCGGGGCGGCCGTAGGCCGCGATCGCTCCGGCACCCAGACCGACCACGCCGATCGACCGCCAGCCGCCGCCCAACTCCGCGAAGGCTTCCGCCAGCGGCGAATGCACGTTGTAGTAGCTCAGCGGCGTGCGCGCCCGCGCCGGGTCGAGCGACTGCGAGCCGTGGTCGGTGTTGCCGTGAAAAAACTCGCGCACGCCGCCGCGGTCGGCCACCGCGTAGACGCCGTAGAAGTTTCTCAGGGAGAACACCACGCCGGACTCCGCGACGGCCGCGCGCCGCGCCGCCAGCAAGAGCGCCGCGGCGACGATCGCCGCGGCCGCGGACGCTGAAACGGCTCGCGGGCGGCGACGCGCGAATCCGGCAAGCCCATCCCAGTCGCGCAGGAGCAGCGCGGCCGCGGCCAACGCCCCCGCCGCAAGCCAATCCAGGCCCAGCACGCCCACGTCTCGCCCCAGCACGGGCACCAGCACGCCGATGACCAGGCTGCCCAGCAGTCCCCCGGCCGAGATCGCGACGTAGAAGCCGCGCATCGCGCGTGGCGTCGCGGGCCGATCGGCCGCCAGCGAGCGGTGCGCGATCATCCCTACCACGAACAGCGCCGCGGTCACGTAGCCGAACTTGCCCACGTCGATGAGGCGGCGCAGCGTACGCACCGGCGTGGACTGCCCCGCGTCCAGCACCGCCAACGCCGCCGCGGCGGCGCATCCCAGCGTCCACACGCCGAGAATCGGGAGCAGCGCGGAGTTCAGCCGCCGCGCGTCGAACGCCCCGCGCCGGAAATTCAGGATGAACGTGGCCAGATACACCGCCAGCGGCGCGGTCCACAGCAGGGGGACCGCCGCGAAATCAAACGTGAGCAGGTTCGTCGTCGCGAGCATCGCCGCGCAGGGTGCTGCGGCCAGCAGAAGCCACGCCGCGCGCCGCCGCGCGCAAACGCTCTCGCCCGTCTCCGGAGCGGCCGCCGCCGCGCCCCCGCCGCGCGGCGCGCACGTCCACAGCAGAACCGCGTACGACGCATACAGCGCCGTCCACAGCCGCGACTGCGCGTTCAGCGTCAATCCCGGCTCGATGAGCAGCGGATAGCCGGCCAGCGCCGCCAGCGCGCCCACGTTCGATGCGCCGAACAGATCATACGCGCCGCGTCCGCCCCCCGGCTCCCGCGCCATCCTCCAGCCTTGGACGACGATCGTCGTCGTCGAGAGAATGAAGAACGGCGCGCCGACCATGACCAGCAGCGCACGCAGAAGATCCAGCAGCGGCCCGGTCGACGTCGGCGCCGGAACCGCCGCCGGGAAAACGGCCAGCGGCGCCAGCGAAAGGGCCAGAAACGCGCGCGACCAGCGCCTCTCGCCCAGCCAGCCGGCCGCGGCCTGCGCCGCCAAAGTGGCCGCCAGCAGAACCGTCTGAAAGAAAATCACGCACGTCGTCCACACGTACGCGCTGCCGCCGAAGCGCGGCAGAAGAAGCTTCGCCGACCACAGCTCCAGGCTGAACGCCAGGAACGAGGCGATAAAAACGACGGCGCGCTGTCTTTTCATTGAGGACACGTCGGGCGGCGCGATCAGAAGGCCGCCGCGTAGCCGTAATCACGGCCGGGGCGGCGTCCTAGGCGGCTCCGGAAGCAAGTTCCGCCTTTCACCGCGACTTGCCTCCGGCCGAGGAAGCCGCATGAGCCGCGTCGTCTGAAATCACCGCGGCGTTCTCAAATACGTCCTGAAGGACGAGACGCGCCGCGTTCTTCGCGATGAGCGGACCTTCCGCATCGACAAGATCCGAATAGGCGTTGATTTGTCCGACGAACCACCCCTTAATGTATCCCCTCACCGCGCTTTTGAGCGACCGCGAATAGACGACGCGGTCATCGCGGTCCCGGATCGAATACGTGACCGTGTATTTTTCCGAACTGGTCACCGGGATCAGGCCGAGGGGCGGGAGAAACATCGTGAATTCATCCCAAAGCATGCTCCCCATCCCAAGCTCGTCGTACTGGCAATGAAGGGTCGCATACAAATGGAGCTGTTGATGGGAATATGGGGCGAACAGCCCGTGCGACTCGGACATCAGCGTCGAGTAGAAATCATTTCGGAAATTAAAATAGTGAGTCGACTCCTCCGCACCCGAGACGTCGACGCCGGACGCGACGGCGCCGATCGACAGGGCCGGCGGTTGCGGGGGCGGAGCATTCACGGAAACGCCCGGCGTCGTGACCTTGAAAGCGCAGCCGGACAGCGCCACAAGGAGAACGAGGGCCGCGGGCTTCATTCTCATCTCATTCTCCAAGACCGACGCTACTTCGTCTCCGACGCACCGCCCCGAGGGCGCGCCGCGGACGAGATCAGCTCCGAACGCAACGCCGCCGCCGCCGCCGCCACGGCTTTTGAAACGGCTGCGCCGTGAAACATCCCGTCGGCGCCAGTCGTCATATCTCCGACGACGCTTTCGCGCCACTTCATGCCGGAGGCATTCCCGGCCTCGATGGTCATGCCGACAACCGCATGGGCCGCGCACGAGAATATAAATAACGGCAGGGCCTCGACGTGCGTCTTCGCGTCGTCGAAGCTGGGTTCGATGATCAAATCGTACGCTTGGTAGTCCCGCCCTTGAACGAAGACGACGCTGTCGAAAACCTGGAGGAACGTCTGCCGACAAACTTCGGGCAGATTCAGACCGAACTGGTATACAAGCTCGGAGGACGCGTGATACTGATAGTCGAGCGTCGATTCGGGGATCAGAAGGCCGACTCGGAGCGGAAGCTTTTCGGCGACCGGCAATTGCTCCGCCGTATAACTCATGGGGACTCTCAGCACGGTCGTGCCACAGCCAGCCCCCATCAACCCCATGGCGGCAAACGCGGCGCCGCCAAGGGCGCGCAGCGAAGAGTTCGATTTCATGCAAAGCCAAGATGACATTTCCTCATCCTCCGCTCAAGCACATTCGGCATGACGTGATCGAGGGCGAGATAACGCTTGACGCGGGCACGCAAGATTGCCCTAATCTGACAAAGCTTCGCGCCCAGCAAGAAATACCCCATGACGATCCCGCTCGACTGCTCCGCCGTGCTGACGCCCGAGGCGACGGCTTTCGTGACGGAACTGGAACGGCGCTTCGGCCCGCGACGGCGCGAACTTCTGGAGGCGCGACGCGAGCGCCAGACGCGGCTTGACGCCGGCGAGCGCCCAGATTTTCTCGCGGAGACCGCCGACCTGCGCCGCGCGGATTGGACGGTGCGCCCCGCTCCGGCGGACCTGCGCGACCGGCGCGTGGAGATCACGGGCCCCGTCGAGCGCAAGATGGTCATCAATGCGCTCAACTCCGGCGCGAAAGCGTTCATGGCGGACTTCGAGGACTCGCACGCGCCCACCTGGGAGGCGACGCTCCAAGGCCAGATCAACCTGTCCGACGCGATCCGCCGCACGATCTCCTTCACCAGCCCCGAGGGCAAGCGCTACGCACTGAAGGATCAAACCGCCACCTTGCTGTGCCGGCCGCGCGGCTGGCATTTGGAAGAGAAGCATTTTCTCGTCGACGGCCGGCCGATCTCCGCGAGCCTGTTCGACTTCGGGCTGTACTTCTTGCGCAACGCCGCAGAGCTGATCCGGCGCGGCTCAGGCCCTTATTTTTATCTGCCGAAAATGGAAAGCCGGCACGAGGCGCGGCTGTGGAACGACGTGTTCCTCCACGCGCAGGCGACGCTGGGACTTCCCGTGGGCACGATCCGCGCGACCGTGCTCATCGAGACCATCCTGGCCGCCTTCGAGATGGACGAGATTCTTTATGAACTGCGCGAGCATTCGGCGGGCCTCAACTGCGGCCGCTGGGACTACATCTTCTCGTTCATCAAGAAATTCTCCGCGGACGCCTCCATGATCCTGCCCGACCGCGCGCAGGTGACCATGACCACGCGCTTCCTGCGCGCCTACTCGCGCCTGCTCATCGAAACCTGCCACCGGCGCGGCGCGCACGCGATGGGCGGCATGGCCGCGCAGATTCCCATCAAAGGCGACGCCGCCGCCAACGACGCCGCGCTCGCCAAGGTGCGCGCCGACAAGGAGCGCGAGGCCGGCGACGGCCACGACGGCACCTGGGTGGCGCACCCCGGATTGGTGCCGGTCGCGGCCGAGGTGTTCGACCGCCTGATGCCCGGTCCCAATCAGCTGTCCAAGCGCTTGCCGGACCTGGCCGTGACGGCCGCGGACCTTCTGGCCGCGCCCGAAGGAACGATCACCGAGGGCGGCCTGCGCGTGAATTTGTCCGTCGGCGTTCAGTATCTCGCGTCCTGGCTGTCCGGCAACGGCTGCGTGCCGATCAACAACCTGATGGAAGACGCGGCCACGGCCGAGATCTCCCGCGCCCAGGTCTGGCAGTGGATCCGGCGCGGCGCGAAACTCTCCGACGGCCGAACCGTCACGCTCACGCTTGCGCGCGCGGCTTTGGCCGAGGAACTGTCCCGGATCAAGCCGGAGCGCTATGCCCCCGGACGCCTCCAAGAGGCCGCCGCGCTTTTCGAGTCCATGTTCGCCTCCGAGCGTTTCACCGAATTTCTCACCATCCCCGCCTACCAGCGGATCGACTGACGGAGAACGCCATGCGCGCGCACAAGCACGACTACGAAAGCGGTGCCCTCGAGAAAGAGTGGAAGACCAGCCCGCGCTGGAAGGGCACGTCGCGGCCCTACCGCGGCGCGGACGTGGTGCGCCTGCGCGGCTCGGTGCGCCTCAGCCACACGCTCGCCGAGCTGGGCGCCAAGAAGCTCTGGCACCTGCTCAACACGGAGCCGTTCGTGCGCGCGCTGGGCGCCGTCACCGGCAACCAGGCCGTGCAGATGGTGCGCGCGGGACTCAAGGCGGTCTACGTCAGCGGCTGGCAGGTCGCCGCCGACGCCAACGACTCCCACCAGACCTACCCGGATCAAAGCCTGTATCCCGTGCTCTCCGTGCCGCACCTGATCACGCGCATCAACAACTCCCTGCTGCGCGCCGACCAGATCGACACGGCGCGCGGCACGCGCACGGTGCGCTCCTGGCTGGCACCCATGGTCGCCGACGCGGAGGCCGGCTTCGGCGGGCCCATCAACGTCTTCGAGCTGATGAAGGCCATGATCGCGGCGGGAGCCGCGGGCGTGCACTTCGAGGACCAGCTCGCTTCGGCCAAGAAGTGCGGCCACATGGGCGGCAAGGTGCTGGTCCCCACCCACGAGTTCGTCACGAAGCTGGTCTCCGCGCGCCTGGCCGCCGACGTGCTGGGCGTGCCCACGCTCGTCATCGCGCGCACCGACGCCGACTCGGCCAATCTCCTGACCAGCGACTCCGACGAGCGCGACCGCCGCTTCATCGCCTCGCGCGAGCGCACGGTGGAGGGTTTCTTTCCGATCAAGCCCGGCATCGAGTCCGCCATCGCGCGCGCCATCGCCTACGCCCCGCACTCCGACATGATCTGGTGCGAGACCTCGCACCCGGACCTGGCCGAGGCGAAGGCCTTCGCCGAGGGCCTGCACAAGGTCCACCCGGGAAAACTGTTGGCCTACAACTGCTCACCGTCCTTCAACTGGAAGCGCAAGCTCGACGACGCGACCATCGCCAAGTTCCAGCGCGAGCTGGGCGCGATGGGCTACAAGTTCCAGTTCGTGACGCTGGCCGGCTTTCACTCCCTCAACTTCGGGATGTTCGATCTCGCCAACGCCTACAAGGACGAGGGCATGACCGCCTATTCGCGCCTGCAGGAGCGCGAGTTCGCCGCCGAGGCCTCCGGCTACCAGGCCGTCAAGCACCAGGAGTTCGTCGGCACCGGCTACTTCGACGAGGTCAACTCCGTGGTGTCCGGCGGCGCGTCCTCGACGCTGGCGCTCAAGGGATCCACCGAGGAGGCGCAGTTCCACGCGGCGCCCAAGCCGCGCAAGCCGTCGAACGGACGCTGACGCGCGGGCTTAGCGCCGCGCGGCGAACGCGGAGCGATCGTAGATCTCAAGCGCGCCGTCGGCGCGGCGGCGCAGGCCCAGAGCCAGCGGCGGCTCGTCCGCGCGGTCGGTGAACGCCGGACGCGCGGAGACGGACAGCACCGCGTCGGTCGGGATGTCGCTTTCCTCCCAATGAAACGCGCTGTAGCGCGCGCCGTCGCGCGCGACCAACGTGATGGAGCGGCCGCCCGTCCAGCCGGAAAAGTCTCCCGCGTCGTTCTGATTGAAGTCGCGCGTGTAGAAAACCCGATAGTCGCGGCCCCCGAGCGCGACCGGCCAGCCCGCCTCGAATCCGTCGTCGGTCAGCTCCTGGATGGACCAGCTCGACGCCGGTCCGGAGCGGTCGTCGGGCGCGACGACCAGACGGCTCTGCATCCGGTTCGACACGTCGCCCTGGATGTAGGCGGAGAAGCTCTCCCCCGCCAGCCAGACGTGGACCGTGCGCTTGAGCATCATCCAGTGGATCATCTTGCGGCCCGGCTGGAACTGCGCCGAGCCGCCTTCCGGGGCGAAGCCGATGAACCAGTCGCCCTTGTTGCGGCTCTTCTCGCCGAACACGTGCACCACGGTCGCGCCGGCGTGGAACGCCGCGCGCGTGCGCTGAAGGTTGTCCAGCAGGGACGGCAGGGGTGCTACCGCCGTCGGCGCGTCCAGCGAACCGGACGGCGTCGTGAACGCGGCGTCCGGCGGCCTCACGGCCAGCGGCCGCAGGGCCGCGAAATGGAAGTCCGGCAGGGCGCCGCCCAGTTCCATTTCCGCCGCGTGCGCGGCGACGCAGGAAAAAACGGCGGCGGCCAGAACGCCCAGGCGCGATCCGCGCATGAGTTCAGCTTAACAGTCGAGCCGTACGCTCACGAGGGCCGATGGTCCCAGCCGGCCGCGGTCTTCGGACCCGGCCTCAGCGGAACATGAAGAACGCCGCGCCGATGATGCAGCCGAAGGCCGCCGCTTGGTTCCAGCCCAATGGTTCCTTCAAGTACAGCCAGGAAAAAACCGCGAACACCGAGAGCGTGATGATCTCCTGGATGGTCTTGAGCTGGTAGCCGCTGAAAGTCCCGTAGCCGATGCGGTTGGCCGGGACCTGGAAGCAGTACTCGAAAAACGCGATGCCCCAGGAGACGAGGATCGCCTCCCACAACGGCGCCTGGCGGTGCTTGAGATGGCCGTACCAGGCGAACGTCATGAAGACGTTCGAAATCGTCAACAGCAGGATCGTTTTCAACCGAATCTCCCCCACAGCAGGCGAGCGCCATACGCAAGCCACCACGCGCGCAGGGCCCAATTCAAGGCTGCGGACACGCGCTCGCCGAGCGGAGCGGGCCGCGGCGGCTCATCGCGCAGGAAGCGGGGCGCCGGACGCCGGCCCAAAACGGCCGCCGCGGCGCCCATCACGCTGGAGGCGACCAGAAGGGCGCCGATCGCGCCGGCCGCGGTTCCGGACGGGCTCCAGCGCGGGCCACGCGCGGCCGGCACGCCGGCCGCCAGGGCCCCCG
>JAJXVH010000125.1 GCA_021782205.1 bacterium
GCGCTCGCGCGGGCGCGCGACGACCCGGAAGCGGCGGCGGGCCGCGCGGCGGCTACTCACCGACGACCCGCATCTCGAGCTCCAGGTCCACCCCGAAGGAAGCGCGCACCCGCTCGCGGATCAAATCGACGAGCGCCAGCACGTCCGCGGCCTTGGCCCCGGCGAAATTCTCGATGAAGTTGGCGTGCAACGGCGAGACGCGGGCGCCTCCCACGACATGGCCTTTCAGGCCCAGTTCCTCGATCATCTGCGCCGCGAAACGCCCGGGAGGGTTTTTAAAAATAGATCCCACGTTGTAAGTGTGAATCGGCTGGGTCTGCTGGCGCTTCTGCTGATAGCGCGAGACGACGGCCATTATATCACCTTTGTCTGCGGCCTTCAACCGCAGCAGCGCGCTCAGCGCGGCGCGTCCGCGCAGGGGGCCTTCGCGGTAGGCGAAGCGCAGGTCGTCCTTGACCAGACGACGCACGTCCCCCTCGCTCAAATCCACGACTTCGATCTCGACCACGAGCGGCCCGATCTCGCCGTCGCGCGTGCCCGCGTTCATCGCCAGCGCCCCGCCCAAGGTGCCCGGCACGCCGACGATCGGCTCCAGGCCCGACAAGCCCTTCTGCGCGCACGCGACCACCAGTTGGGGCACGCGCACCGCCGCGCCCGCGCGCACCCGGCCGCCGTCCAAGAACTCCACTCGCTCAAACTCGCCGGACAGCCGCAGCACCAACCCGCGCACGCCGCGGTCGCGCACCAGAAGGTTCGAGCCCCAGCCCAGCACGAACGCCGGACGCCCCGCCGCGGCGGCCGCGCGCAGGGCGGTCTGCGCCTCGGCGGCGTTGCGCGCGTCGACCAGGACGTCGGCCGGGCCGCCGATCTTGAACGTCGTATGCCGGGCCAGCGGCTCGTCGAGAAGCGCCTGAGGCAGGACCCGCTTGAGCTCCGCGCGCCAGTCCCCGTTCATTTCCGGGATTTTGCCATTTAATGATAGGATGACGCATCATGGAAAGCGACTGGGTCGACGGGCTGGAGCGCCGCTTCGGCTCTCTCGCGGCTCCCGGCCTGCCCGGCTTCGTGGCGGCGATGACGGCGCTGGTCGGCCTCCTGGGTCTTTACAAGCCGGAGTTCTTCGACGCTCTGGCGCTGGACTCCGGCGCGCTGGCGCACGGACAGGCGTGGCGCGCGCTGACTTTCATCGTCGTACCTCCGCCGACCGGACCGCTGTGGCTGATTCTGTGGGTCCTGCTTCTCTACTCCTGCCTGCAGGCCCTGCAGAACGCCTGGGGGGACTTCAAGCTCACCGTTTTTTTGGGCCTGGGGACGCTGGCCACCGCGCTGGGCTGCCTGGCCGTCGGCCGTCTGCTGTCGCCGGACGGAACGTTCGGCGTACAGTTCGGCAATTCCTTCGTGATCCTCGCCGCGTTCCTGGCCTTCGCCCGGCTCCTGCCCGACCGCGAGGTGCTGATCATGTTCATCCTGCCGGTGAAACTGCGCTGGCTGGCGGCCTTGGCGGCGGTGTGGACGGCGGCGCAATTCCTCGGCTCCGGCGCGGCGGCCCGCGTGGAGATCGCCGCGGGACTCAGCCCCTATTTTCTTTTCTTCGGACCCGGACATTGGCGCGACCTGCGCTTTGCCTGGCGGCGCTGGAGGGCCGGAGTCGGACAGTGATCGCCGCGCTGACGCTGGCGGCGGTCCTGATCGGGCCGGCGCGCGCCGCGACGGCGAAGCTGTTCGCCTTCGACGAAAAGGGCCGCCCGCTCGACCTTTCCGGACTGCTGGCACGGGTGGGCCGCGCCGATGACAAGCTTCCGCGAGATCCGGCCGCGGCGCCCCTCTGGGCGGACCCGATCGACGGCAAGTCCCCCCCCGAACGCGTACGGCTGGCGCAGGTCGGACCGTTGATCACGGCCACGTGGACCGGGGGCCCGGCCGCGTTGCGGATGGTCTGGCCCGTGCCCGAAGACGGCTACTCGTCCGTCGTCGCCGACGACGGCGGCCACGGCTTCGACGACGGCGCCGCGGTTTTTCTCGACGAGGAGATCGCGCTCAGCGAGTACCGCCTCCTCAAAGAATCCTTGCACGCGCTCGCGGACGCAAGCGCTTATACTCCCAGCGCCAAGCAAAAGCGGCTCATGGACGGCGCGAAAGCGTCGGTCGCCGCCGCCGAGAAGCTCAAGGACGCGGGCGCGCGGGCACGGGCGTTTTCGCACGCCCTGCGCGCGGTCTCTTTGGCGCGCGAAACAGCGCTCTTCGAGCGCGGACGCCTCCGCCTCTCCGGCCGAGCTTTCGCGCGCGAAGCACGCTTCGGCCTGACGCTCGACGCGGGCCTGCTCAAGCGCATGGACGACTTGGACTGGATCGCGGACTCCATCGCGCACTCGCGCACGAACTGGGTGCGGGTGGTCTTCGCCCCGAACCCAAGCGACTTCACCTACGCGAACGCCTCTTCCTTTGATGAGTATGATGCGATCGTCGCGGCGCTCAAGAAGCGCGGCCTCAAGATTCTCGGAGGGACGCTCGACACCGCGCAGTGGCCGCGCTTGCTGACTCCTGAAATATACGCGGCGCGCGCGCGCAACCTCGCGGCGCGCTACAAAGGCCGCGTCGACGCCTGGGAAGTCGGCAGCGAACTCAACGGCAACTGGCTGGGCGGCGTGCGCGCGCCGTTGAGTTCGGACCGCGTCTTTGAGATTTACTCCGCCGCGCCCGCCGCGGTGCGCGCCGCCGACCCGAAAGCGGAGATCATCGCGACATTGTATGGCTGGGAAGAGACAGCGCCGGACCGCGCGCACTCGCTGTCCGGCTGGCTGGCCGCCTACGCGCCCCGAGGCTTCGGCCGCGGCGTCGACCTGGTGGGCCTCGATGTTTTTCCCGAGGACAATCCCGCGGGCCTGGGCTTTGAAAGAGAGTTCGCCGAGCTGACGGCGGCGTTGCCGGATCGGCCCGTTTTCTTATCGAGCTTTGGCTACGTCGAGCAGGACAAGGTTCTCGGCTACTGGTGGCTGTCGCCCGGCGAGGTCGACGCCGCGCGCAAGGATCTGCTTCTACTCTATACGGCGGCGTCGTGCGCGATGCCGCGCTCGGTGTGCGGAGGCTTCTGGTGGCAGACGCTCGACCAGATGTTGCCGCCCGGACGGCGCAAGGCGACCGATCTCTTCAAGGTCTACATTCATGCCCTGCGCGAATTGGGCCGATAGCTTCAATGCGGACCACGGTTTGCTACAATGCTCCGCCGAGCTCGTAGCTCAGGGGTAGAGCATCCGCCTTTTAAGCGGGGGGTCGTGGGTTCGAATCCCACCGGGCTCACGTTTTCGCTTTTGGCCTCCATCGTCTATCGGCTAGGACGCGGCCCTTTCAAGGCTGAAAGACGGGTTCGATTCCCGTTGGAGGCGCCATTTTAAAGCATGCGTTTCATGCGCGCGGGCCGGCGGCCCGGGCGGCGCTCTCGGCTTAGGGCTTTTGCCGCCGACTCTTTGGGCCGCAAGTCCCACGCGGCGCGCTGTTCGCGCGTGCGAAAATGGGTCATGACTTCTTTCCTCGCCGTTTTGGCGCTGGCCGCGACGAGCACCGGGGCGCAGATTGAGCTCGCGCCGCCCGCCGCCGACCTCGGCGCCGCGCTCGCGGCCCCGGCGCTCGTAGCCCCCCTCTCGGCCGCGCCGACGACTCCTCTCGCCGCGGCCCCCGCATTGACGGCCGCTCCCGCGCTCTCCGCCCCGCCCGCCGCGGCGCTCGCGGCGGCCGCTCCGGCTCCCGCGGCGCCGGCCGCGGCCGCCTCATCGGTCCTGCCCAAATCCCGATACGCGGCGCAAATCCGCGCCGACGCCTCCGGCGCGCGCACGGTCTGGATCGTCGTGCCGGGCTCGCCGGACAATCCTGGAAGCGCTTACGAGCTCGGAGCGCTGACGACGCTGGCGGCGGGCACGCCGCTCTACCACTGGGGCGGCGCGGATATGGACGCGACTCTGGCCTCCGGCTTCTTGAGCGAAGCCGAGCTCGACGCGCGCATCCTGCGCGCCGCCGACCCCGACAACGACCTGTGGGGCGGGGGCTTCTACCTGTCTTCGCGCTTGGCCGATTCGGCCGACTACGGCCCGCGCGCGTCGCGCACGCTGTCCTCGCGCGAGGCGACGGTGGTCGTCTGCGGCGCGATCGCGCCTTCCGAGCGGCTGGACGTGGTGCTGGCGCTGCGCGAGGCGGGCGTGGACGCTCTCCAGGAGACCGCGCACCCGAGCTGGTACAACTTCGTGAGCGCGGGACCGCTCCAGCAGGCGTTCGCCGAGCCGACGCCGCAGGAGGCGATCGCCTCGGTGCGCGGCGAGCCCGCGCGCGAGGCGATCGAGGACCTCCTGCTCTACGACCAGCATTACTCGCTCGACCCGGCAAGCCTTCCTCCCGACGCGGCCGCGCCGCTGCGCGCGCTGGCTCTCGGCCTTGCCGTCGACGACGCCGGACGAGCGAGCTTGAGCGCGGCGATGAGCAAGATCGCGACGATGCTCCTGCTGATGCAGGCGCGCGGCACGCCCCTGCGCCGGACGGCGATCTTCGACGCCTACGACGGCTTCGTGCGGCAGACGACCGGGCGCTCTCTTGCCGACATCCTCGCGTCCTAGGCGCTGACTAAAACTTCGCGAAGCCGGGCACGCGCGGGCACAGCGACACGTCGCGGATGTTCTCCATGCCGGTGACGTACATCAGCATGCGCTCAAAGCCCAGGCCAAAGCCCGCGTGCGGGACGCTGCCGAAGCGGCGCAAGTCCGCGTACCACGAATAGGCCTCGGCGCTGATGCCCGTTTCCTTCATGCGCGAGAGCAGCGGCTCCAGGCGGTGCTCGCGCTGGGAGCCGCCGATGAGCTCGCCGACGCGCGGCACCAACAGGTCCATGCACGCGACGGTCTTGCCGTCGTCGTTGCCGTACATGTAGAACGGCTTGAGCGAGCGCGGGTAGTCGATGACGAACAGCGGGCGCTTGGCGTATTCCTCGGTCAGGTAGCGCTCATGCTCGGTCTGCAGGTCCATGCCCCACTTCACCGGATAGTTCCAGGCGCGGCCCGCGGCCTCCAGCACCGCGATGGCCTTCGTGTAGTCGATGACGCCGAACTCCGCCTTCGCCACCGCCTCCAGCTTCGCGCGCAGGCCCTTCTCGACGCGTTCGTCGAAGAAGCGCAGGTCGCGCTCGCAGGATTTGAACACGTGCTCGATCAGGTGCTTGACGAACGCCTCGGCCAGCGCGCGGTCGTCGGCCAGGTCGGCGAAGGCGAACTCGGGCTCGATCATCCAGAACTCGGCGGCGTGACGCGGCGTCGTGGACTGCTCGGCGCGGAACGTCGGTCCGAACGTATACACCTTCGACAGCGACATCGCCAGGATCTCCGCCTCCAACTGGCCCGACACCGTCAGGCTCGTTTTTTCGCCGAAGAAATCCTTTGAGAAATCGATCTTGCCGTCCGCGCCGCGCGGCGGCTTCTCCAAATCCAAAGTCGACACCTGGAACATCGCGCCCGCGCCCTCGCAGTCCGACGTGGTCAGGATCGGCGAGTGGCACATCACGAAGCCGCGCGCGCGAAAGAAGTCGTGCACGGCGAAGGAAAGCTCCGCGCGCGTGCGGAACACCGCGCCGAAGGTGTTCGTGCGCGGGCGCATGTGCGCGACGCCGCGCAGGAACTCGAAGGAAGTCCCCGCCTTCTGCACCGGGGAGGACGCGTCGCACTCGCCCAAAATCTCGATCGACGACGGCTCCAGGTCCAGCGCCTGGCCCTTTCCCGGGGAGGCGACGAGCGTGCCTTTGACGTACAGCGCCGCGCCGGTGATCTGCTTGAGGATCTTCTCGCGCCCGGCGAAGGACTCCGGCACGACGACCTGAAGGGAGTCGAACGTCGAGCCGTCGTTGAGGTGAACGAACCCCACGCTCTTGGATTCGCGCACGGACTTAATCCAGCCCGCCACCGCCACCGCGTCGCCCGCCTTCGCCTTCGCCAGCACGTCCTTGATCTCGTTGCGAACCATGAGAGGTATTATGCCAATTTGCCATTTTTTTATCTGCACCCGGACGGGCGATT